>JAFGVP010000048.1 GCA_016937945.1 Pontiellaceae bacterium
ACAACCTTTAATAGCATTCAAATCTCCATGGCGGCTTTTATGAGGTTGAAATCTGCCGATCACGCGGACTCCGTAAGATTGCGGTGGTGCGGAGTCGTTGTTGAATATTGTCTTGATAGCTGCGCGGGTCAGGGGTTTAGATAGCGAATGATCAGAAAGTGGGGTTTATGGCAAATATATTAATCATAGATGATGATCCGTCCATCCGGAATGTGTTTACTCGTTATCTGGAACACAAAGGATATTCGGTGACGGTGGCGTCGGATGGCAGCGAGGGATTATCTATATTAAGCACTTTTGCGCCGGACCTTGTCATTACGGATGTTATGATGCCGGGCAAGGATGGTCTTGAGGTGGTGCTTGAACTGCGGAAAACCCGGCAGGATATACCGGTGTTCGCGATCTCTGGCGGCATGCGCATGGCGGTAATGGATTTCCTGCCTATGATTAAAAAGTTCGGAGCCAAGAAAGTATTTTATAAGCCGGTTGATCTGGATGAACTGTTGGTGGCCATTCACGAACAGCTCGGAGTTCCTGACTAAGTTTTAATGAAGGTATCGGGTTTCATTTAATGGCCAATATTTTAGTTATCGATGATGACGCCTCAATCCGCTCTGTGTACGAGCGGTACCTGACCAAGCTGGGACACTCTGTTCAGAGTGCATCCGACGGGGTTCAGGGAATGGAGCGGCTCAAGGAATATGTTCCCGATCTGGTCATCACCGATATCATGATGCCTGAAGCCGATGGGTTGGAGGTCATCATGGCGATTCGTCGCCTTGAAGCCAATGTTGCCGTCATCGCCATCTCCGGCGGTGTACATTCGATGCCGATGGATTTTCTGCCCGTGGCTAAGGCGCTCGGTGCCTTCCGGATTCTATATAAGCCGGTCGGCCTGGATGAACTCTCACAGGCCGTTACCGAGGCTCTTTCCTGACGAAGGTCAGCTCAGGCTGGCGCAGACGCCCTGTTCGCCAAACGCGAACGGAACCTTGATAAAAGCAATCTTTCGACCGATTTTATCTGCTTCCGCCTTGCGGGCCGCTTCAAAGGCTTCTTCCTTCAGGGTCATGTCGCCGCCGCTCGCGGTGATGGCTGCTTCGACGGCGCGGAAGCGGGTGGTTTTCACGATTTCCGCCATTTCGAACAGGCCCAGCAAAAGGTTTGCTCCGTAGCCGCGGCCGATTACGTCATATCCCGGTCGCCCGAATCCGTGGTCCGACGCCGGCGCATGATCCGGGCGGAATACGCCCTGCCAGCCGAGATCAACCAGCGTGTGAACCACTTTGGCCAGCTCTTCTCGGTGTTCGGCATGATGACCTTCGCGGAAGTTCTTTCCGTCGGTTTCGATCGGGCGCAGGTGAATGTGCGGGAAAATCTCGTCGATCGAGAGGCCCTTCATCTGGCCATATTCGGCAATCTCGCGAATGACGGTCGTGATGTCGCGGTTTTTCTCTGCGGCCATCAGGGAGCCGATGCACATATTCACGCCGCAGCCATGATCCAGCAGGAACTTGTACCCCTTGGAACCGCCCACGGCACGGGGGGTTCCGAGGAAGGGGGAAAACGCCGGATCATCGGCGTGGCAGCAGAGGCGGACGCCGGCGGCGTTGGCCACGGGCACAACCGCATCGAGGAAATAGGCAATGTGTTCCTGAAGCTCTTCAACGGTCATGCCCTCGTATTTGGAAACGGCGGCGCGGAAATCATCGAGGGTAAACCCTTCCTGGGCGCCGGGGAGTCCGGCGGTGATCATGTTGGCCAGCTGTTTCTGTCGGTCGGTGTCGTTCACCAGATAGCGGTCCCAATAGCAGCGCGCCTCGTCGATCTCTTCGGCAGAGAAGGATCCGTCGTCGATGTAGGCCTGTTCAGTCTCATGGCGTTTCAGCAGATAGATATCAAACGCGGCAAAGGCGGCGTGGATATATTTGAGCGTCTTGGAGCCGTCGGGCAGCTGCGTAATGCTGGTGCGGGTCCAGTCGGCCACGAGCATGAAGTTTCCGACCACATTATTGACTCCGAAACGGCCGAGATTCTGCAGGCTCTCCTTATAGTTCCGGATGTGTTTTTCGCGGTTGGGACTGCCGTTCTTGATGTCTTCGGTGAAGACCAGACTTTCGGCGGTATCCCAGACCAGTCCGGTTCGTGCGCCATGGACCTGATACCACTTGTAAAGCGCCATGCCCTCAAGGTCTGAAGGGGCTTCGGCATGGGGGAGGAATTCAACCTCGATCTTGCGTTTTGCCACTTCGCTCTCGGTCCAGACTTCTCCGGCAGGAATGTGGTGCAGCGCCGTGATAATGTTGGTGATGCCGGGCGTCTGCTGAATATTCCGGATGGTAACGGCATCTTCGGGGCCGAACCAGCGCATGCCGGCGCGTACACGTTCACGATTCCAGTTCTGATTAAAAATTTCGCTCATAATTCGATCCTTTCGGTAAAAGCGCCGCAATATGCGCCCTGTGTTTTATTGAATCAACATTTTACTTGCTTAAAAAATGTCAAAATACCAAATTTCAAACATTTGAGTCGCGTTCTAACAGAAGGAGAGAGTCTGATGGGATCACAGAAGTATTCACTGGTCATTCCGACCAGTATGGGAATCCGGTTGACGCCGGTTGATTCGCAGCCGTTTCACTGCAGCGATACCTTCAAGATGCAGGCCACCAGCGCGGAGAGCAATGTGGCCAGTGTGGCATCCTATCTTGGAATGCCGGTCAAGGTGCTGACGACCTTCGTTAAGGGGAGTCCGGTTTCGCATTTCATCAAAGATAACCTGCGCAGTCGCCGAATGGATTTTGAAGGGCCGGAATTTGAGCAGGGCGGACCCTGGGGATATCGCCATCAGATCAACATGGCAGACAGCGGCTGGGGATCGCGCGGTCCGCGCGTGCAGAACGACCGCGCCGGCGAGGTCGGGCGTGAGCTGTGCGTGGATGATTTTGATCTGGATCGCATATTCGGACAGGACGGCGCAACCATCGTCCATCTTTCCGGGCTGATTGCGGCGCTGTCTCCGAAGACCAGCAAGTTCTGCCTCGATATCGCCCGTATCGCCAAGGAAAACGGGTCGCTGATTTCTTTCGATCTGAATCATCGTGCGAGTTTCTGGAAAGGGCGTGAAGAGGAACTGGCCGAAGCGTTCGCCGAGATTGCGTCGCGCAGCGATATCCTGATCGGCAATGAAGAAGATTTCCAGCTCTGCCTCGGCATTGAAGGTCCCGAAGCCGGCGGCAAGGGGCTGGACGAAAAGATCGATGGCTTTAAACAGATGATCGGCCGTGTGCAGGCGGCTTATCCGAATGCCCGCTATTTTGCCACAACGCTGCGCGAAGTGGTTTCGGCCAACTCCCATATGTGGGGTGCACTCGTGACAGACGGTTCCGATTGGGAAGTGATCAAGCCGCGTGAGATCGGCGTGCTGGATCGAATTGGAGGCGGCGACGGCTTTGTCGGCGGCCTGCTCTACGGAATCCTGAAAGGCTGGGATGTGAGCCGCTGCGCGCAGTTCGGTTGGGCCAGCGGGGCGCTTGCGGCCACCATGCTGACCGACTATGCTCAGCCCGCTGATGAGGATCAGGTGTGGAGCATCTGGGCCGGAAATGCGCGCGTAAAACGTTAAAAGAGGAATGGACAGAGCATGAAAGCAGATATTGGATTGATCGGTTTGGCGGTGATGGGGGAAAACCTCGTCCTGAACATGGAGAGCAAGGGATTCACCGTCGCTGTGTATAACCGGACCGTGGAGAAAGTGGATAAGTTTGTGTCCGGTCGAGGAGCTGGTAAGAACTTTATCGGATGCCACAGCATTGAGGAGTTTGTTGCTTCGCTGGAACGACCGCGCAAAGTGATGATGCTGGTCAAGGCCGGCGGTGCCGTTGATGCCCTGATCGAACAGCTGATTCCGCATTTGGAGGAAGGCGATATTCTCATCGACGGCGGCAACACCCATTTCCCTGATACCATCCGGCGCGTCGAGCTGGCTGAAAGCAAAGGGCTGCTCTATATCGGAACCGGTGTTTCCGGCGGTGAAGAGGGTGCGCTGCTTGGTCCGTCCATTATGCCCGGCGGATCGCCTGCGGCCTGGGACGCCGTGAAACCGATCTTTCAGAAGATTTCCGCTCATACCGAATCGGGCGAACCCTGCTGCGACTGGGTCGGCGAAGGCGGAGCCGGTCATTTTGTGAAAATGGTACACAACGGCATTGAATACGGCGACATGCAGATGATCTGCGAAACCTACCAGATGATGAAGGAAGGACTCGGCATGTCCAACGAGGAGATGCATCAGGTCTTTGCGGATTGGAACGAGAGCGAACTCGATTCCTACCTCGTCGAAATCACCCGCGATATTCTCGGCTACAAGACCGAGGACGGTGAGGCTGTGATTGATGTGATTCTCGATACCGCCGGACAGAAGGGAACCGGAAAATGGACGGCGGTTTCGGCGCTGGATGTCGGTCAGCCGTTGACCCTGATCGGCGAAGCCGTTTTTGCACGTTGTCTATCGGCGTTGAAGGACGAACGCGTGGAAGCCGCCAAGGTGCTGAGCGGGCCGGGTTCTACATTTGATGGTGATAAGGCCGCCATGATTGAAGATCTCAAGCAGGCGCTCTATGCTTCCAAGATTGTTTCGTATGCGCAGGGCTATCAGCTGATGCGCGCAGCAGCGGAAGAGCATGGATGGAAGCTGAACAACGGCGGCATTGCGCTGATGTGGCGCGGCGGCTGCATCATTCGCTCGGTCTTTCTCGGGAAGATCAAAGAAGCCTTTGATAACGATCCGGAGCTCGTCAACCTGCTGCTGGATCCGTTCTTCAAGAACGCGGTTGAAAATGCACAGGCGTCCTGGCGCCGGGTGATCATGAAGTCGGTCGAACTCGGTATTCCGATGCCGGCGATCGGTGCGGCACTGGCTTACTTCGACGGTTATCGTGCCGCCCGCCTGCCGGCCAACCTGCTGCAGGCGCAGCGCGACTATTTCGGGGCGCACACCTATGAGCGCGTCGATAAGCCGCGCGGCGAATTCTTCCATACCAACTGGACCGGCCGCGGCGGCGATACATCTGCTTCGACCTATATCGTTTAATCGAAACGCCCGGTCGTTGACCGGGCCTGCATGAAATGCCGCCTGTCTTCAGGCGGCGTTTTTGCGGAGGTTCCTATGATCTGTAAATTTGGTGAACAGCTGTCCATTTCCTGCTCTGAACTGCAGGAACTGGTTTATGAGGTGCTGGAGAGTGCTGGCGACGTTAAGCGGGTGCTTCTGCTTCCGCCCGATCACACCCGTCTCAATTCGATGGCAGGGCCGATCACGGCGATGGCGTATGAGAAGCTGACGGGGGCCGGCGTGGAAGTCGATATCATGCCGACGCTCGGCACCCATAATCCGATGACGGAAGCCCAGCTGCGGATGATGTTCGGCGACTCGGTTCCGCTTGATGCGTTCACTGTGCATGACTGGCGCAACGGAATTGTCCGCAAGGGCGTGGTGTCGGGTGACATGCTGTCCGAACTTTCCGAGGGAAAGGTGGACTATACCGTGGGCGTGGAAGTGAGCACCATGCTGTATGGCGATTATGACCTGATTCTTTCCATCGGACAGGTGGTGCCGCATGAAGTGGTCGGCATGGCAAACTATACCAAAAATATCGTGGTGGGGGCCGGCGGATCGGACATCATCAACAAGTCGCATTTTCTGGGGGCGGTCGCTGGAATTGAAGATATTCTCGGACAGACGGACACGCCGGTCCGGCGGCTGTTTAATCATGCGGTGGATACCTATCTTTCCGATCTTCCGATCACCTATATCCTGACCGTGATGGAGCAGGATTACGATACCCGCGAAATGAACATGCGCGGTTTTTATGCCGGCGACGATGTGTCCGTTTTTGAAGAAGCCTGCAAGCTGGCACGCGCGGTGAATATCACGCTGCTGGATCGCGAACCGAAGAAGGTCGTGGTCTATCTCGATCCACATGAATTCCAGAGTACCTGGCTGGGGAATAAATCGGTCTATCGCACGCGGATGGCGATTGCCGATGACGGCGACCTGATTGTACTGGCGCCGGCGCTGAAGGAGTTCGGCGAGGATCCGACGATTGACCGGCTGATTCGCAAGTATGGTTATTGCGGAACGCCGGCCACGCTGAAGGCCGTGGAGGAGAACGAGGAGCTGCGCAGTAATCTGGGTGCGGCGGCGCACCTGATTCACGGTTCATCGGAAGGGCGTTTCCGGATTACCTACTGCCCCGGAGAAAACGGCGTGACACTCGATGAAGTCTGCTCGGTCGGATTTAATGCGGTTCCCTATGCGGAGATGGCCGAACGTTATAATCCCGATACGCTCAAGGATGGCTTCAACACGCTGCCTGACGGCGAGGAAGTTTTTTACATCAGCAATCCGGCGCTCGGTCTGTGGGCCTTCAAGGATAAGTTTAAGGAGTAATCAATGAAGACGTTTATGGATGAAAACTTTGTGCTGCAGACGGAAACCGCGCAGCAGCTCTATCACAACCATGCGGCGAAGATGCCGATCTATGACTATCACTGCCACCTGCCGCCGGAGCAGGTTGCCGAGGATAAGCAGTTTGACAATATCGGCGAAGTCTGGCTGGGCGGCGACCACTATAAGTGGCGCGCCATGCGGACTAACGGGGTGTCGGAAGACTATTGCACGGGCAAGGAAACCTCGTGGCGCGATAAGTTCCGGAAGTGGGCCGAAACGGTTCCGAACACATTGCGCAATCCGCTGTATCACTGGACGCACCTGGAGCTGCGGCGTTATTTCGGAATCGACACGCTGCTGAATCCGGAAACCGCCGAAGAAATCTTTGAGGAGTGCACGGCCAAGCTGCGGACGCCGGAATATTCCGCCCGCAACCTGATGCGCAGCATGAATGTCAAGCTGGTCTGCACCACCGACGATCCGATCGATTCGCTGGAATATCACAAGCAGATTGCCGCCGACGGTTTTGAGATCAAGGTCCTGCCGACTTTCCGCCCCGACAAGGCCGCCAATCTCTCCGATCCGGCGGCCTATAAAAACTATGTTGAAGCACTGTCGGCTGCATCCGGCAGGACGATTAACAGTTTTGGATCGCTCGTCGAAGCGGTCGACAACCGCCACGCCTATTTCCATTCCGTGGGCTGCCGCCTGTCGGATCATGGTATTCAGTATGTGCCGGATGCCGAGGTTTCGGCCGCCGAACTGGATGCCATCTTCCAGAAGGTCATGGCGGGGAATGCGGTATCGCAGGCCGATGCCGATGCCTTCCTGTTTACCTTCCTGCAGGAGGTCGGCAAGATGAATCACAGCCGCGGCTGGACGCAGCAGTATCACGTCGGCGTTTTCCGCAATAACAACAGCCGCCTGTTCAAGGCGCTTGGACCGGATACCGGCTTTGACTCCATTGCCGATTTCCGTCAAGGGCCCGGTCTGATCAAGCTATTGGATCGTCTCGATAGCTCCAACCAGCTGGCAAAATCGATTCTCTACAACATTAACCCTTCCGACAACGAATTGATGGCCACCATGATCGGTAACTATCAGGACGGCTCGTTCCCGGGTAAGATGCAGTTTGGATCCGGCTGGTGGTTCCTCGACCAGAAGGACGGCATGGAAAAGCAGATGAACTCGCTTTCTGTGCTCGGCCTGCTCAGCCGTTTTGTCGGCATGCTGACCGATTCGCGCAGTTTCCTTTCCTATCCGCGGCATGAATATTTCCGCCGTATTCTCTGCAACCTGCTGGGCAACGACGTGGAGAACGGCGAGATTCCGGCGGATATGGAGCTGCTCGGATCGATGGTGGAAAACATCTGTTACAACAATGCCGTCGAATATTTCGGCATTGAGCTGTAGTTGAGGGCTGGGACGGCTGTCCCACCCTTATCGGAAGAACACGGATTCAAACAGTTGAATCCGTGTTTCTGTTTATGAGGCTTGCGTTGGGGCCCCATTACGCTTAAACCCCATGCCTCAATTTTGGAGCCGATTATGGAATATGCAGACGTCTATCTGAAACCGAAGCGCCGCGAGGCGATCAGCGAGAAAAGCCCGTGGATTTTTTCCGGCGCGATTGAAGCCGTGCGGGAATTTGATGAGGACGGCCAGCTGTGCCGCATTCGTCTGGGCGATGACGTGGTGGCAACCGGATATGTGAATACGCAGACCAATATTGCGGTGCGTGTTCTTGAGTTTGCCGATGTTCAGGTGAATGTCGATTTCCTGCGCCGCCGTTTTGAGGAAAGCCGCCGGATGAAGGAATCCCTGCTGCAGGGCTGTACCGACGCCTACCGTTTGATTCATGCCGAGGGCGACCGGCTCCCCGGACTGGTAGTGGATAAATATGGCGACTATCTGGTGATGCAGTCTTCGACAGCCGGCATCGACAATCTGCGCGAACTGATCATGGAGGCGCTGGTGGCGGTATTTCAGCCGAAGGGTATTCTGGAAAAGAGCAGTTCCACCTCGCGCAAGACGGAAGGGCTGGAGAGTGTTCAGCAGGTGCTGCATGGCGAGATCCCGGAAGAGATCGTGGTGGAAGAGTATGGGATGAAGTATGCCGTAGATCTTCTCGGAGGACAGAAAACCGGGTTCTTCCTCGACCAGCGCGAAAACCGTCGGATCATTGCGCAGCATGCGCAGGGTCGCACTGCGCTCAACTGTTACTGCTACAGCGCAACCATGGGGCTGGGCATGCGTCAGGCAGGAGTTGCAACCCTGCATAATGTTGATCTTTCCGAAGGGGCGTTGGAGCTGGCGGCGCGCAATTATGAGCTCAACGGGATTGCCCCGGGAGACGGTGAATTTCAGGAGGCCGATGTGAAAAAGTTCCTCGGAGAGATCCCGAAGGATTTCTACGACCTGATCATTCTGGACCCGCCCAAGTTTACCGCTTCAAAGCGGACCGTGAATGCGGCGATCAAGGGGTATAAGCACATTAACATGACGGCGCTGCGGAAGATTAAATCCGGCGGTCTGCTGTTTACCTTTTCCTGCTCCGGTCTGGTGGACATGGAACTTTTCCGGAAGATTCTTTTCTATGCCGCCAAGGACGCCGGCCGTGATGTGCGCGTCGTCAGGCCGCTGCACGCCGATGTGGATCACGCCCTGTCGATCTATCATCGCGAAAATGAATATCTCAAGGGCCTGATGCTCTACGTTCTGTAAACCTGAATTGAAGCAGGCGGGCCGCCTGCGGTACGGCGGTTTTGTATCGCAGGCGGCCCGTCTGCCTTACACTGATCATGAATTGTGATGAAACCGGGCTTTGAGCTTTTCGCCTTTTTCGTGAACGTAGGCCGAAGCCTTTGGAAAACGATGATTAATCCTGTCCTTGATCCGTCCGAAGAGGGGGATTTCGTCGGCGAGTAGATAGACGCCGATAATAATTGTGAGCAATCCCTGTCCCGGCGTAACCAGCATAACGATCCCACCCACGATGCAAAGCCATCCGGCAAGATGCTTGAGCACCCGCTTGGTATGCCTGTTCCAGATGAGCCGTTTCATGGGATCCTCGTCTTCAAGGGAGTAGACCGAACCTATCACGCCGGCGTTGGAATTAGCGGCAAAAAAAGAAAACCACGAATGGGCTGGGGAAGCACGACTCAAACCTCTTCGTTTCGTTGCCGGACTTCCTCCCCGCAACCGCCGAAAGGGGGGCGGCGGTGTGCGCGGGGATTCCGTGGTTTGGGGTCATAGACGCTCAAGCTCTTCCCAGCGTTCAAAACATTTTTCCAGTTCGTGGGGAATCGCTTCGGCACGTGCCGTGGCAGCAGCAATCTTTTCCCTGTCCTGCTGATAAAATGAGGGGGCGGCCATCGCCTGCTGAAGCGCCTCAAGTTCCGCTTCCAGTTCCTCGATCTTCTTCGGCAGATTCTTGAGTTCCTCCCGCTCCTTGTTGCTTAATTTGCGGGTGGCCACTTTCTTTTCTGCCGGTTTTGCTGTTGTGGACTCCTGGCTTTCCGCAACAGAACGCTGCAGCAGCCAATCGTCATAACCGCCGGCATATTCGCCGATCCGGCCGTTGCCTTCAAAGACGAGCGTGCTGGTCACGACATTGTTCAGGAAGGAGCGGTCATGGCTGACGAGCAGGAGGGTGCCGTCATAGTTCATCAGCTGTTCTTCGAGCAGTTCGAGGGTTTCCATATCGAGGTCATTGGTCGGTTCGTCAAGTACCAGCACGTTCGACGCCCGGGTAAAGAGCTTGGCCAGCAATAACCGGTTGCGCTCCCCGCCGGAAAGGATGCCGGCCGGCGACCGCGCACGGTCCGGTGTGAATAGAAAATCCTGCAGATAGCCGAGTACATGCTTGCGGACGCCGCCGATCATGATGGTTTCTTCCGGGCTGACATTTTCGGCCACGGTCTTGCTGTCATCCAGTGCCTCACGATGCTGGTCAAAATAGGCCACTTCCAGCTTTGTGCCGAGTTCGACCGATCCCCGCTTTGGTTCGAGGCGCCCGAGCAGCAGCTGGATCAACGTGGATTTTCCGCACCCGTTGGGGCCCATGATTCCGATCTTATCCCCGCGCATGATCTCCGTACTCAGGTTTTCTATCACCGCGTCGCCGCCATAATCGTAGGAAATATCCTTGGCGATAATCACCTTGCGCCCGGACAGTCCGGCCCCGGCCACCTGAATACTGGCGGTTCCGGTGCGCTCCCTGCGTTTGCGCCGCTCAAGGCGCATCTGCTCCAGCGCTCGTACGCGGCCTTCGTTACGGGTTCGGCGCGCCTTGATCCCCTTGCGGATCCAGACCTCCTCCTGAGCGAGCTTTTTGTCGAACTGTGCCCACTGTTCGGATTCTCCATCGAGCAGCGCCTGCTTGCGCTTGATATAGGTGTCATAGTCGCACGTCCACGAGTGGAGTTTACCTCGGTCGAGCTCCAGAATGCGCGTGGCCAGTTTGCGCAGAAAGGCACGGTCGTGAGTGACAAAAAAGAGGGTGCCGCGATAACGCTGTAGGAAGCTTTCCAGCCACTGGATCGATTCAATGTCAAGATGGTTGGTCGGTTCGTCGAGGATCAGAATGTCCGGTTCGCTGGCAATCGCCTGGGCCAGCAGGGCGCGGCGCTTCTGTCCGCCGGAAAGCTCCTCGAATCGAAGGTGGTTTTCAAGCGATACGAGCGAAACTGCTTTGTCGACCGCCTGATGCGAAACAAAGTCATCGTGCGGATCTTCCAGTCCCTGAAAAACCAGCTCTTCAACGGTTCCGGTCAGATCGGTCGGAACATTCTGGCGCAGGCGCCGGACTTTGAGGCCGGGCTGGCGGATCATCTCGCCCTCGTCCATCTCAACCTCGCCGCTGACAATTTTCAGCAGGGTGGATTTCCCTTCGCCGTTACGACCAACCAGGCAGATGCGTTCATTTCGTTCGATCTGCAATGTGGCATCGTCGAGCAGCAATGGGCCGCCGAATGCCTTTCGAATATTCTGTAAACTGAGTAAAGCCATACGTTATTCCTTCGGAAAGAACGCGCATTCTCCATTTTTTGCGGCGCGTGGGAAGGAATAAAAGCAGGAAGGCGGTCAGGGCGTGCCGGCGCGAATAATTTCCAGTCGCGGATTGGCATGCGGATTATCCCGCGAAGGCCCTTCCGTGAGAATGATATCGCCATCGGGAAGCTCATGTTCTGCCACCCATCGGCTTGCATAAACGTTCCAGTCGGCCGGCGGTTCGGGGGCATATTCCGAGGTGACCCCATACGAAAACTGCAGGCGGCTGCAGGTAGACTGGCTGGGACTGACGGCAACCACCCAGACGGGGAGACGGAAGCGGGTCACCATGCGGGCCGTGCGGCCGGAGAGGGTCGGAACCACAACGGCGGCCGGCGCAATCATGCCTGCGGTCTGATGAACATTGCGTGAAATGATGTCGACCAGATGCGAATCATGGGCCCGATCGTATACCGGTTCCGGGGTCGCGGCATGAAATTTGCGCCGGCGCAACTCCACTTCCGAGGCAATGCCGGCAAGCATCCGGATGGTCTCTATCGGAAAATCGCCGATGGCGGATTCAGCGGAAAGCATGACGCAGTCGGTTCCGTCCAGAATCGCGTTGGCCACATCGGTGGCTTCGGCGCGGGTGGGGCGGTTCTGGGATACCATCGATTCGAGCATCTGCGTGGCGGTAATGACCGGTTTTCCCAACTGGTTGGCCCGGGCGATCAGCTGTTTCTGTACGAGTGCAATCCGGGAGATGGGGGTCTCTACGCCGAGATCGCCGCGCGCTACCATGATGCCGTCGGCGGCCTGCAGGATCTCATCCACGTGGTTGAGGGCGCCGGCCCGCTCAATCTTGGCAATGATAAAAGGTTGATAGCCGAGTTCGGCGGCCGCCTTGCGAACGGCATCGATGTCGGCGGCGGTTTCGACAAAGGATTGGCTGACGGCATCCACGCCGTTTTCGAGGGCAAACTGCAGGCAGTCGCGGTCGTGCTCCGTGAAGGCGCTGATGCCGAGGTTGATGCCCGGAAGATTCAGGCCTTTGCGGGATCGAAGTTCGCCTCCGACCACCACGCGGCATTCGACATCGTCACCCGCAACGCCGAGTACTTCCAGCTGGATGATTCCGTCGTTCAGATAGAGGCTGTCGCCGGATTTAACCACCTGAGGCAGCGGTTTGAAACTGACGGAAACGCGGCGGTTGTCGCCGACGGTTTCCTCAGAGGTCAGCGTGAAGCGGTCTTCCGGTTTCAGCTCGATCGGAGCGCCTTCGATTTCGCCTATGCGCATTTTGGGGCCCGGCAGGTCGGCCATAATGGTTACGCGCCGTCCGGTGATGCGTTCCGCTTCGCGTAGGTTGGCAATGACCTGCCGGTGTTGTTCAAAGTCGCCGTGTGAAAAATTGATCCGGGCAACGTCCATTCCCGCGAGCAGCATCTGCTGCATCATTTCAGAGGCGTCGGATGCCGGTCCGATGGTGCAGACAATTTTTGTTTTGTGGTCGGGCAGGGTCATGTGAGTCATTCTCCGTTTGCAGTCGTTTGACACGTTCGGGGCGATCCCGTTGATCTGTGCGAACAGCCTAGAACAGAGATCGCACGGAAAGGAAGTCTTAACTTCAGGTCGCGGCCGGGCAAAGAATTGGCTGTTGCCGGGGCGATGAATACTGCTATACATGCCCGTTATGAAGGTCATGATTCTTTATGCCAATGCCGGCAACGGACATCGCCGCGCGGCGGAAGCGCTGGCCGCGGTGTGTCGGCAGGACAGTCGTTTCGACGATGTGCGGCTGGTTGATGCGCTTGAGCATACGAACCGCATTTTTCAGGAGCTGTATGCGAATCTCTATATCGAGGCGGTCAAGAAGGCGCCGACCTTCTGGTCGTATGCTTTTGATGAAACGGATCAGCCCTGGGAAAAGGAAAAAGGTCGGATGCTGCTGCACCGGCTGAACGGACTGCCGCTGGCACGCGAGATCCGGGAATATCAGCCCGATCTTTGCCTATGCACGCATTTCATGCCGGCGGATATTATTTCGACGATGCTCCGGCACGGCAAGATTGATACCGACCTGGGGGTTGTGGTGACCGATTATTATGTTCATGCCACCTGGCTGGAGCCGTATGTCAACCGGGTCTATGTCGCCAAGGAGGAGAGCCGCGAGCAGTTGATCCGGCTGCACTTCCCGCCTAAACGCGTCAAGACGTTCGGCATTCCGATTGATCCCCGGTTCGAATCGCTCTCAAGCCGCGAAGTGCTTTGTGAAAAGCATGGACTTGATCCGGCGCTTCCGGTGGTCCTGCTTTCCGGTGGCGCGTTCGGTGTAATGTCCGGCGGCGATATGGCCCACATGCTCGAAGGGATTAAATCGAAATGTCATCTGGTTGTGGTCTGCGGCAATAACAAAAAACTGCAGGGGCAGATTCAGGCCTACATCGCGGAGCATCCGCCTGAAAATATGAGCGTGCAGCTGCTGGGCTTTACTTCGGAAATACATGAGTGGATGGCGATGGCGTCGCTGTATATCGGCAAGCCGGGCGGCCTGAGTTCTTCCGAGTGCCTTGCCTGCGGACTGCCGATGGTTATCTGGAACCCCATTCCCGGACAGGAGGTTTTCAATTCTGTTTATCTGCTGGAAAACGGAGCCGCCATTGCACCGGACAGCGTGTCCACGCTTTCATTCAAGGTGGATCAACTGCTGGGAAATCCCGACAAGCTTCGGCAGATGCAGGCGGCGGCGCGATCGCTTGGTCGTCCGGATGCCGCCCGATCCATTGTAAATGATGCCGTCGATCATCTGGGCGAAGGCGTGGTACGCATTCCCCGCCCGAAAAACTGATTGCGGGGCCTGCCATGCAGCACGGTTTTCTCAAATTTCCTTCCGGCTTTCTTTGGGGCAGTGCGGTGTCCGGCCATCAGATTGAGGGAACCAATCGGCATTCCGACTGGTGGCACTGGGAGTTGGCAACGCCGGCGCAGCCGGAATCGGGCAAGGCGATCGATTACTGGAATCGTTTTGAAGAGGATCACCAGCTGCTCGCCGATCTGGGGCATCAGGCATTCCGCATCGGGATTGAGTGGGCCCGGCTTGAGCCGCGTAAAGGCGAGTTTGATCGTGAAGCGGTTGAGCATTATCGGCGCATGCTGGAATCGCTGAAGAAGCACGGCATCAAGATCTGCCTCACGCTGCACCACTGGGTGCTGCCCAAGTGGGTAGCGGATCAGAATGACTGGCTGAATCCCGATACGGTGGAGCAGTTTCTTCGCTATGTGGAGTTCATCATTGCCGAGCTGGGCGAATTTCCCGATCTGTGGATCACGCTGAATGAACCGATGGTGGCCCTGCTGGCCGGCAATATTTCCCGCGACTTTCCTCCGCAACGCCGTTCGCTCCGGGCTTTTCGCCGAGCAGCCTGCAATATGCTTCGGGCGCATGCCGGCGCGTATGGCCTGATTCATCAGCACAATGCCGGCGCCTGCGTCGGCATGGCCATGGCCTATCCCTTTTTCGAGCCGTGGGGGTCGCGTGGCCTTTGCGGATGGTATGAGCGCCAGGCAAAAAGATTTCTCGACAGGCTTTTTTATCAGGCGTGGGACGAGTCGGCCCGCAGGGGAAAACTGCATTGGTTTTTCGGTGGCGGGGAAATTGAAGGGCTGTGCGATTCCATTGATTTCTGCGGCGTAAACTATTATTTCCGCCTTTCGTTATGCTGCTCCCGGAAACATTGGAAAACCGGTTTTCTCCGGTTGGATGCGGTTCCCGACGGGGTGGAGGTTTCCGATATGGACTGGCAGATCTGGCCGTCTGGCCTCGAGGCCATTCTTCAGGAGGTTTGGGGGCGGTTCGGTAAGCCGATCTATATTACGGAAAACGGAATAGCCGATGCCTCCGATGCCAAACGTCCGGAGTACATTGCATCACATCTGGCGGCCGTTCATGCGGCGCTGGCAAGCGGCGTAGATGTGCGGGGTTATTTCCATTGGTCGTTCATCGATAATTTTGAATGGAAAGAAGGGTTTGCTCCGCGATTCGGTCTGGTTGCCGTGGATTATGAGGATCCGGCGCTGCCCCGTACCCCGCGTCCAAGTGCGGCGTTATACAGCCGCATTATCCGGGATAACGGGTTGACGTCGTGAGCGGAAGGAGTAGCGTGCCGGTATGGCTATCGAAAAAACTACGCTGCCGTTGCCGGAGATCGATAAGGTCCTGCCGATCCTTAACAGGATTTCCCTGTTTGGTGCCCTGGATGACCAACAGCTCCAATCCGTGTTTCAACTGTTAACCGTCGAGCACTACCATCAGGGGGAGTTCGTCTTCAGGCAGGGCGATGCGCCGAGCCACATCCGCGTGATCCGCTCCGGGCGGGTGCATATTGTTGAAGAGGTCGACGGAACGCCGCTTGAACTGTTTGAATTCCGGGAGGGCGAATGCTTTGGCGAGACGTCGGTGATGGCCATTCATACACACACCGCCAGCGCACTGGCGATGGAGGATACCGAGCTGCTTGTGTTCCCGCGCGATAAGCTCTTTCATCTGTATGAAACCGACCCGAAGCTGTTCGGCATGCTGATGATGAATATTGCGCGCGAAGCCTGTCGCCGCCTCATCCGCACGGAAGACGTCATGCTTCATTATGCGCTGGAAAAGCGCAAATAAGCGACCGCTCCGCTAGACTTCAATTCCGGTAAACTTGCGCAGGGCGACGCCGATCAGGAAGCTGATGGCGGAAACGCCGATGCTGAGCCCGGCCATCTCCATGAAGCGTTTGCGGAAGGAGACCTCCTGCACGACCGAGATGTAGTAGTTGAAAAATGCAACGATCATCAGCGCGAGCGTCAGGGTAACCGCAAGGCAGAGATAGTACGACGGGATCAGCAGGTAGGGCGTAATCAGGGTGACCACGGTGAGCACATACGCCGTTCCGGTATAGATCGATGCCTTGACCGGATGCTGTCCTGAATCCTCCGTTTTGGTTGAAAGATATTCCGAAACCGCCATCGATAACGCCGCCGCCAGACCCGTAATCGTGCCGGTCAGGGCGATCAGCTTTGTATTCTGCAGTGCAAAGGTGAGTCCGGCCAGTGCGCCGGTCAATTCCACCAGGGCATCATTCAGTCCGAGCACGATGGAGCCGACATACTGCAGGCGCTCCTCGTTGAGCATGTCGATCAGTTCCTGTTCGTGCTCGTCTTCATCATCGATAATGTGGGCGATATCGAGCTCTTCAAGCACGGTGCGGTATTCGGTCTGCGCTTTGTCTTCGGCCGACTCCATCAGCTTGATCGCAAAGGTGAATCCAAACAGCCGGGCAATCAGTCCATAGTGGAAAATAGCGAGCCGGTTGGGAGCCACATCCCGTCCGGTATGCAGCTTCCATTCCTGATAATGCCGCAGCTCGTCGCGTGCGATTTTTTCCAGAATACCTCGGTTGCGCGCATCCTTGGTCCGGCGCGCCAGATGGGTATAAATATGGTGTTCCGTAATTTCGTTTCGCTGAAAAATCAGCAGCCGTTCCGCATGTTTTGTGCTCATGCGGCTCTTATTACTGAAAACGTTCGAACGAAGCAATCAGCGATAAAGAACATTAAATACCGCCGCCCTGCCTGTAGTTCAGGTGCAGTCCACACTCCTTGTGCTCCGGATTTTCCCACCACCAGCGACCGGCGCGCTCGTCTTCGCCTTCGCGGCACGGACGGGTGCAGCAGGCGCATCCGATGGAGAGGTAGCCTTCGTCATACAGCCGGTTATGCGGAACGCCGTGTTCCTCCACGTAATACCACAGCTCCGCCTGATTCCAGTGAATCAACGGGTTCACCTTGACCAATCCCGGATGCACCGGATCGGATTCAATAAAACGCAGTTCCTTGCGGGTGTCGCTCTGGTCCATGCGCCGGCCCGTGATCCATGCATCGTATCCTTCCAGCGCACGGTCGAGCGGCTCCACCTTGCGGATGCCGCAGCATTCCTTGCGGTTTTCGATGTTTTCTTTGAATGAAAAGAGCCCCTTTTCGCGCTCCATTTCCTCCACGGCTTCGTGGCGGGGGAAGACCCAGTGAATGTTAATGCCGTATTTACGGCGCACCGCCTCGGCGCATTCGTAGGTCTCTTCCGGAAGCCGGCCGGTATCGATGGAAAAAACGGGAATGCTTTTACCGGTCCGGTGCAGCATGTCGAGCAGTACCAGTCCGCCGAGCTGCAGGCTGGTGGCCATGGTAATCCGGTCTCCGAAATGGTCGATGGCACGCGACAGGACTTCCTGTGCATCTCTGGGATCAACCCCTTCAAACAGTTTGTCGTAATCGTTCATGGTTTATCTGGATTCCGATCGAGAAGAATCACTCGTGAATTTGGTGGAAGTCGCGGCCGTCGTAAACGGCTGGAACGATACCGGCACGCACCACGAAATCACCGAAGCCTTCGCCTTCCTGACGCTCTTTTGAATAGCGCTCAATCAACGGCTCCAGCGTTTCGAGAATTTCCTCTTCGCCGATGTTTTCGCGGTAGAGTTTGACCAGTCGCGTACCTTTACCGTCACCGCCGAGATAGAGGTTGTATTTGCCCGGTGCCTTTCCGACGAATGCAATCTCCGCCAGAAAGGGGCGGGCGCAGCCGTTGGGGCAACCGGTCATGCGAACGACAATCGGCTGATCGGCGAGTCCGTGCCGGCTGACGATATCCTCGAGTTTCGTGATCAGGTCCGGCAGGTAGCGTTCGGCCTCGGCCATCGCAAGGGTGCAGGTCGGCAGAGCAACACAGGCCATGCTGTTTTCGCGCAGTCGGCTCACCGTGCGTAACAGCCCATGCTCTCGGGCCAGCTTTTCTATCGCTTCCTTTTTTGATTTTTCAACCTGTGCCACAATCAGATTCTGCGTGGCCGTCATGCGGAAGTCGCCGCCGTGGAGGTCGGCCATCTTCAGCAATCCCTGCAGCATCTGCGGGCCGTCTTCATAATCCTTGATGCGGCCGTGCTCGATAAACAGGGTCAGGTTCCAGGTGCCGTCGGAATTTTCGGTCCATCCGTAGCGGTCGGAATGCATGGTGAATTCATACGGCGCGGCATCGGCGAACAGGACGCCGGACCGCTCTTCAACATGCTGTTTGAATACATCCGTTCCAAGTCGGTCGATCGTATATTTCAGCCGGGCCTGTTTGCGGTCGGTACGGTCGCCGAAATCGCGCTGCGTGGTGACCACGGCTTCGGCCACTTTCAGGACATCTCCGGGTTTGATGAATCCGAAATTTTTTGCGATCTGCGGATAGGTTCGGGTATCGCCATGTGTATTGCCCATGCCGCCGCCGGCCAGCACGTCGTATCCCTTCAGTTCGCCGTTTTCAATGATCGCCACGAAGCTCAGGTCGTTGCCGTTCACATCCACGTCATTGTGCGGCGGGACGGCTACGGCAATCTTGAATTTGCGGGGCAGGTAGGTGTCGCCGTAAATGGGCTCCTGCTCCTCTTCATGGTTGGCGATCCTTTCCTCATCGAGCCAGATTTCGTGATAGGCGCGCGTCTTCGGCAGGAGATGTTTGCTGAGTGCCACGGCGTCCTCATAAATGCGTTTATGCAGGGCGGACTCTACCGGGTTGGTGTTGCACAGCACGTTGCGGTTGACGTCGCCGCAGGCGGCGATCGAATCGATCATCGCCTGGTTGATGCCCTGAATCAGCGGCTTGATGTTCCGCTTCAGGATGCCGTGATACTGAAAGGTCTGGCGGGTCGTAAGGCGGAGGCCTCCACCGGTCAGTTCGCGGGCGATGGCATCGATGGCTTTCCACTGCTGCGCCGTAATGACGCCGCCCGGAACCCGGGCGCGGAGCATGAAGCTGTAGAGTGGTTCAAGTTTCTGGTGCCGGCGCTCCTCGCGCAGGTCGCGTTCGTCCTGCTGGTAGAATCCGTGAAACTTAGTCAGCTGGGTGTCATCCGCCGGCAGGGCCCCGGTGGTCTGATCCCTCAGACCTTCTTCGATGGTTCCGCGCAGATGGCGGCTGCGCGCCTTGATGTGTTCGACTTCGGTCAGTTGTTTTTCTTCGCTCATTGGAAATCTCCTTAATAAACATCTCGTTGGTAGCGTCCGTCCTTATGCAGTTGGACAAGGAATGCTTCGGCCTCCTCCGGGGAAAGTCCGCCGCGGGAGGTGACGACATCCAGCAGGGCCTGATGAACGTCGTGAGCCATGCGGGATTCATCGCCGCAGACATAGATGTGGGCGCCGCGCCGGATCCAGCTCCAGAGTTCATCCGCCTGTTCGGCGATGCGGTGCTGCACATAGATCTTTTCTTTCTGATCCCGCGAAAAGGCCAGATCGATGCGCGTCAGGATTCCATCCTGCAGATATTCCTGCCACTCGGTCTGGTAGAGGAAATCCTCCGTGAAATAGGGGTTGCCGAAAAAGAGCCAGTTATCGCCGGAGGCTTCGGTTGCCGCGCGTTCCTGCAGGAACGCGCGGAAGGGGGCCACGCCGGTGCCGGGGCCGATCATGATAACCGGATCACTCATATTTTCGGGCAAACGGAAATTGTCGTTTGATTCAACATAGATCAGCACCTCCTCGCCTTCGCGCAGGCGATGGGCCAGATAACCCGATGCGCCGCCGAGATGATAGTGTCCGTGGGCTTCATATTCGACCACGCCGAGCGTCAGATGCACTTCCTCTTCCACTTCGTTCTGGCTGGAGGCGATGGAGTAGAGCCGCGGCGTCAGCTTGCGAAGCAGGCTGATGAAGGTCTCGGCCTTGACTTTGGCCGGATATTCCCGGACCACGTCGATAATCTGGCGCACATCCACATATTCGCGCAGCGTCTCGGTTTCTTCGGCAATCTTCTGCAACGGGCCGTTTTCGATGACTCGTGCATATTCGGTTACAAAGGCCGGATGCAGCTGCGTCAGCTCGAAGGTTTCGGTTAGGGCGCGATGAATGGTGCGCGGCTCTTCGTGTATGTGGACGGTGGTTTCCGGATCAATTTCAAGCAGAGTCAGCAGATCGTTCACCAGCTCCTCGTCATTCTTGAACCAGATGCCCAGCGCATCGCCGGGCAGATAGGTCAGTCCTGAACCTTCCAGATCAATCTCGATGTGACGGATATCCTTTTCGGAATTGCGGCCGGTAATCTTCTGGCAGGTAAGCAGGCGGGTGCAGAGCGGTTTTTTGCGGCTGTAATGTGCGGCCTGGATCGGTCCGCCGGACACAGCCGGTACGCAGCCGGAAGTTCCGCCCGTTTCCGGAAGAACCGCTTTCATGGCGGCAACGGCCTGCGGAATCCATGCTTCAGCGCCATCGTCAAAGTCGACGTCCAGATCAACCCGATCGAGAATGCGCTTGCCGCCGAGTTCTTCCAGCCGCTGGTCAAAATCACGGCCGGTCTTGCAGTAGAATTCATAGCTGCTGTCGCCCAGCGCCAATACGGCAAACTGCAGTTCATCAAGCTTGGGGGCCTTGTTGGAATGCAGGTATTCAACCAGCGCACGGGCGTCGTCCGGCGGATCGCCTTCGCCCTGTGTGCTGGTAATCACACACAGGTGAGTAACCTTCTTGAGATTCTTCTCCTTGAATTTTCCCATTGAAACCAGCTCGGTGGAGAGGCCGGCGGCCCGGGCGGCTTCGTCCAGCTCCTCTGCCACGGAACGGGCGTGTCCGGTCTGCGAGCCATAGAGGATGGTCAGGACGGCTCCGGCGGCCTGAACCGGCATGGCGCCGGACCCGACACCCTGTGCGCTGAGGCCGGTAAAATAGCCGCCAACCCAGGCCAGCTGGGTGGCGGATAGCGATTGCGCCCATTGATTCAGCTGATCAAGAAGCCGGGCATCGAGTCCGGCGGGTTCGCTTGAAGAGTGGGGTTGTGTTGACATTTTATTCTAAATCCTTGTTTCTATGACGTAGCTTGTTCCGAACACTTGTCAGTGGAATCGCTCTGTTTTCCTAATCGATGGGGAGACAATACCTGATAAGATGATCGGATCAACCATTATTTAATAAAACTGTACATGATATACATGATTAAAATGCGGAGTGATGGATAAGTATATGTCTGATCAACCCTTGTCTGTGGCCTATTCGACCTGCCCGAACGATACGTTTATCTTTGCTCATCTCCAGCGGGATGCGGATATCCGGACCTTTCTGTATGACGTGGAAACCCTGAATGAGCAGGCGTTTGTGGAGCGACACGATGTGACCAAACTGTCCTTTCATGCCTGGTTGCTGCTGCAGCACCGCTATGAGCTTCTTTCCGCCGGCGCCGCGCTGGGGCGGGGCTGCGGTCCGCTGGTGATCTGCAGAAACGATGCTGAGGTTTCGTTGTCGGAGGATTCCGTCGTTGCCGTGCCCGGTGAATACACGACCGCTCATCTGCTGTTCCGCCTGTGGAGGCCGGAAATTGAAAACCGCATTTTTATGCCGTTCGATAAGATCATGGATGCTGTGGCATCGGGACAGGCGGATGCCGGAGTTATTATTCATGAAGGCCGTTTTGTTTATCAGGATCGGGGATTCGACTGCCTTGTCGATCTGGGCGACTGGTGGGAGTCGACCACCGGCCAGCCGATACCGCTCGGTTGTATTGCCGCAAAAAAGAGATTGGGGCCCCAACGCATTGCCGAGATCGAGCGCCGCCTGCGTGCATCCATCCAGAGCGCCTTCGGAGATCCGGATTCCATCCGGGCCTACGTGAAGAAGCATGCCCAGGAGCTGGATGACGAGGTGATTGCAAAGCACATCAAAACCTATGTGAATGATTTTACACAGGATCTCGGGGCCGAAGGGCGGGCCGCAGTTGAGTTTTTGCAGAAGATGGCGAAAGACGCAGGAATAATTGATTAGCAACGAATGCAGGAAAAGCAACGAATAGAAAATGGATGATCGGATTCGTTGCTTTTCCTGAATTCGTTGCAGACCAAAAAGGGCAATTCAGATGATTGGTATTTTGTTTGCGACGGAGATGGAAGCACGGCCGTTTCTTGAACGGGGAGAGCCGGAAGGAACGAAGACGGTCATTTGCGGGATGGGCATGGACGCGGCGCGCATCGCCACGGAACAGCTGATTGAGCAGGGGTGTACATCCATCATCAATGCCGGTGTATGCGGCGCACTGAATAATCGGTTGAAACGCGGCGCGGTATATCGCGTCTCCATGGTGAGCACCGAAAACCTGAAGACCGCCGTAAATGTCGGCGTCGGAATCGGGCTGAAGCGGCTGGTATCGGTCGATCAGCCCGTTTTTGAGGCCGACCGGAAACGGGAGCTTTCAAAATACGGCGATCTGGTTGATATGGAAGGCTATGCCGTTGCGCGGGTCTGCGAAGAGCATGAAGTGCCCTGTATCATGATCAAGGGCATTACCGATTTTGGAGACCAAAACGGCAAGGCGGATATTCAGAAGCATATCGGGGCGGTTTCTGAAACCGTGGCTGAGGCGGTTCTGATGTGTCTTAAAGCGCCGGACCGGAATGTCGCGAATAATCCGTCATTAATGCAGAAGCTGCATTCATTCACCAAGGTGGAGCATACCATTTTCAGTCTTCCTTTGCTGTTTGCAGGTGCGTGGCTGGGAAATAATTTGCTGTGTTCGTCGCAAGGGTTTTTCACGAAGCTGCTTCTGATTGCGTTGGTCGGGCTGGGCGCGCGCACGTTCGGGATGGCTATTAATCGAATCCTCGACAAAAACATTGATGCAGAAAATCCCCGCACGAAAAACCGGGAGCTCCCGTCCGGCAAGCTTTCGCAGGGGCAGGGGATTGCTGTGGCGGCGATCGGGCTGATCGTCTATTTTATCGGTTGCGGCCTGCTTGGAAAAACCGTCCTCATGCTCTCATGGGCTCCGCTGATTCCGCTCTCGCTCTATTCCCTGCTCAAGCGCTTCACGCCGCTGTGTCATTACGGCATCGGCATCTGTCTGGCGATGGCGCCGTTGGGCGCATTTGTCGCTGTGACGAACAGCATCGCATTTCCGCCCGAGGTACTGCTGCTGGCGCTGTTCACGTTCTGCTGGATGAGCGGATTCGATATTATCTACGCGTTGCTTGATATCGAGTTTGACCGGTCGCACGGCGTTCGCAGTATTCCGGCGGCTTTAGGTCCGCGAGGAGCGCAGCTGACAGCGGCGCTGACACATCTGGTTGCATTTGCCGCACTCGTGTTGCTCTGGATGTCGGTGGGCGGCGGTTTGTCGTTCGCGGCCATGCTGGTTTCGGCCGGGGCATTCGGCGCGGCCTACTTGCAAAGCATTCCGATTCCCGTTAGGTTTTTCCCGATCTCCGCCATTGCCGGCATCGCCGGTGCACTGGTCGTCCTGCTGGGCGGATGAGTGGCAACGAATGCAGGAAAAGCAACGAATGGACATTAAATTACAGAAATTGCATACGGTGCTTTATCCGGAGTTGTCGTATTCAATCGTTGGCGCGGCCATGGATGTCCATAATGATTTGGGGCCAGGCTGGGATGAGTGGGACTACCATCGGGCCATGATTGAGGCGCTGGAGAAAAGGGGACATCGTGTTGTCAGTCATGAACGACGGGATCTGGTTCACCGGGGTCGCGCGGTGCACCTGTTTGAACTGGATTTACTTGTTGACGACTTGATCCTGCTCGAGCTCAAGCATATCAAGTCGGATTTCCATCCCGAATATTTTACCCAGTTGATCAACTATCTGAAGCAAATGGACATTTCCTGCGGTGTACTTATTGATGTAGGAAGTCCAGAAATTCAATTAAAAGGCGTTTTGTAGGATTCGTTGCTTTTCCTGCATTCGTTGCAAATATAAGGATGTTCATGAATCTGATTGTAGCCATGACGGGGGCTTCGGGGTCGCTGGCGACGAAGCTGCTGGTGGAAAAGTCGCAGTTCCCGGTGACGCTGGTGGCCAGCAAAATGGGCCGCTTCGTCTATGAACAGGAAGCCGGGCCGTTTGCTGAGCTGGAGGAAATGGCCGCCGAAGTCTGGAAGGATGTCGACCTGACGGCGACGATTGCGTCCGGATCGGTATCGACGGTCGGGATGGTCATCATGCCCTGTTCGGCGAATACGCTGGGCAAGGTTGCTGCCGGGATTGCTGATTCGTTGGTGACGCGCGCCGCCCATTGCCAATTGAAGGAGCGGCGCAAGGTCGTACTCTGTATTCGCGAAGCGCCGTGGACGCTGCTCAATGCCCAGAACGCCGCAACCATCTCTGCGGCCGGCGGTATCATTATGCCGATGTCCCCGCCATACTACATGGCCATCGGTCGTGATCCGAACACGGTTTCGATGGCGGAGATGCTGGGTTGTTATGCGGATCATGTCCTGTCGTTGTTCGGGCAGGAAGCACCGAAAACCTGGAAGGATATTCGATAGGAGACAGCAACGAATTCAGGAAAAGCAACGAATAATTCTACGGAGCAGATTCGTTGCTTTTCCTGAATTCGTTGCAGGGGAGCAACAGGTTTCAAAATCCTTAGAACGCGATCCCGTTATCGGCCAGAAGTTTATCAACACGGGCGGTAACGGCGGGGTCTTCGATCAACGGGGGCGCGTGGTGCGGTTTCAGTCGGGCGTCAATGATCAACGGGCCCGTGCAACCCCAGTGCTTGAACCGAATCTGTTCCCCGACTCCGTAAATGTCGTGCGACGGATTGGATCGGGTGAAGGTGATCCACAGGAAGTTATCAAACCGTTCGGCGCAGAAGGCGGGATCATCACACAGCACCACCAGCGGGAAGGTTTCGATTCCCGGTTGCGCTGCCAAAGTGTTCGCGAGGGCTTTGATCTCGCCGCCGGCGGCATCATGATTCGAGAAAGCGGGGCCGGGAACGGCCAGGATGCCGGGAGCAATCACCGCGCTGTCCATGGGCGGGGGCTTCGTTCCGAGTTTGCGCACCGGCGGCCCGTTGGCAGCGAACACCACCTTGGATCCGTGATTCAGGGCGGTGCCGGAATAGTCGAGCGTATCGATGCTGGTTTCCGTCTGGAAGTGCAGGTCGCGCTCCCACTGGATGCGTTCGAGAAGATGGGTGAAGAAGGCCGGGATGTCGTGGATGTCGAGCTCCGGGTGGTCGGCTTCGTTGACGATGAAGAGGTATTTGGCCAGCGAGAGCTGTCCCTTGCCTAGGATCGCGTTGGCCATGGTGAGCATTTCCGACGGCCGGATCGTTTTCATGTAGGGGGTGTAGCGTTCCCGTCCAATAGCGAGGAGGAGCGGGTGGACGCCGGCGGCATCGACGGCATGGACGGCCTTGAGGCCTGGGATCTCGGCGGGGATCGCGGCGCCGGTCATATCATGGATGATTTGGCCGAAGGTGGTGTCTTCCTGCGGCGGCCGGCCGACGACCGTGAAGGGCCAGATGGCATCGCGCCGGTGGAAAACCGCCTCGACCTGCATGCAGGGGAATAGGTGGTCCAGACTGTAGTAGCCCAGATGATCGCCGAACGGGCCCTCGCGCTTGAGTGTTTCGTTAATGGTGCCGAGAATGCAGAAGTCGGCCTCGGCAGCCACCGTCCATTCCTTGTAGCGTGTGTAGCGGAACCGCCGGCCGCCGAGTACGCCTGCAAAGGCCGTCTCCGGCATATCCTCCGGCAGGGGCATGACGGCCGCGAAACTCATAGCCGGCGGGCCGCCGATAAAGATGGCGACGCGGAACGGACGGTCGCGATCCTGATGCAGTTTCTGATGGGCGCCAATGCCGCGATGAAGCTGATAGTGCAGGCCCGCTTCACGATCCGTTTCATATTCGTTGCCGGCCAGCTGGATCCGGTACATGCCCAGATTGCTTTTCAACGGTTTTCCCGGATGATCCGGGTGTTCACTGTAGACCTGCGGCAATGTCACAAAAGGGCCGCCGTCGTCCGGCCAGCTGACGATTTGCGGCAGGTCTGAAATCTTTGCCCGGCATTCCATGACAGGGGCTTTGCGCGACGCTACTTGTTTCGGCAGTGCGTGCAGTGCTGCGAGTCCGGCGCGAATCGCTTTCAGCGGGTGCTTTATAAGCCGGGCGGGATCCGCCTTTGCGCCCACCAGGGCGATCACCTGATCGTAGGTGTCGGAAAAGATCAGGCGGGTGCGTTCCGGCGTGCCGAAAAGGTTTGAAACACAGGGAAAGGCGCAACCTTTGACCCGCTCAAACAGGATCGCCGGTGCACCGGCGCGATAGGCGCGTCGCTGGATTTCCGCCATCTCCAGATAGGGATCGACTTCGTCCTTGATGCGCAGTAATTGACCCTGACGCTCCAGTGCCTCGACGCATTCGCGTGTACTTTTATAACCCATGATGTGCCGCACCCTACCGGATCGCCGACTGTCCTTCCACTTCTTACGTAACAAACCGTCTGCGATCCAATCGGTCTTCGATCTTCGTTGCCTTTCCCGCGGTTGTTACGAATACTTCGCCCCATGAATCGCAGTACAACAGACCGGGATACGCTGATTTCCGCGGCGGAAAACCGCGCGATGTTTGATCGTATTGCAAAGCATTACGATGCGGCCAACCGTGCAATTTCCCTGGGAATGGATCGCGTCTGGCGGCGCCGGACCGTGCAGGTGATGCAGCCCGTCTCCGGAGGCCGGTATCTGGATGTCGGAACCGGTACCGGGGATCTTGTTTTTGAAATTCTGCGGCAGTCATCTGATGCGGTGGTAGACGGGATTGATCCTTCGGAACAGATGCTGGCGATTGCGCGGATGAAGGCCGGTCGTCGTGGCGAAGATAAGTCAGTTTCGTTTTTTGTGGCGGATGCGATGGAACTTCCTATGGAGGCCGATACCTATGACGGGATTGTTTCCGGATTCTGTTTCCGGAATATCGAACGCCGCCAGAAGGCGCTGGAGGAGATGCGGCGCGTTTTGAAGCCGGGCGGGCGGCTGGTTATTCTGGAGGCAACCTATCCGGAGAGCGTTTTGGTTCGGCTGGGTTATCGCTGCTACACACCGTTGGTTCCTTTGGTGGGTCGTCTACTGGGTGGTGGATCGGCCTATAAATATCTGGTGGATTCGATCGAGGATTTTCCACGGCCGGTGACGGTGACGGATATGTTCAGTGCCGCCGGTTTTTCCCACGTTCAGTGCCGGATGCTGAACATGGGTACGGTGTGCATTTTTTCGGGCGGGAAATAGTCCTGACATGAACGGCAACGACGAGTTTATTTTTGCGGCTTCGCGCTACAGCAACTCTGCTCCGCTGGTGGATAAGCTGACTGCGGTCGATTCGCGCGTGCGGGTGATTAACGATTTTCCCGCCAATATTATCCGTGATCTCAAGTCGGGCAGGGCGCATGTCGGTCTGATTCCCGTGGCGCATTTTTTTCAGCATCCGGATCTGGAGATGATCGAGGGGCTTGGTGTTGCGGCGGACGGCGAGGTGCGGAGCGTGCTGCTGAAATGCAACAAGCGGATGGGGCAGATTAAGACGGTGCTGAGGGATCCGGCTTCCGGAACTTCAAATGCGTTGGCGGCATTGCTGATGAAGCGGTATTTCAAGCAGCAGGTGGAGTTTTTGGATGTAAGCCGATTTGAGGAGGCGGATGCGGCCGTGGTGATCGGAGATCGTGCGTTGTGTGCCGAGCCGGCACCGGAGGGGGACATTGATCTGGCTGCGGCGTGGAAAAAGTGGACGGGGCTGCCGTTTGTCTTTGCGGTCTGGGCGATGCCCCGGAATTATCCGCGAAATAAAGAGGTAACCGGTATTGCACATCGGGCTTATGAGGCCGGTTTCATGGCGGTCGAATCGATTGCGGAGCGTTACGCGAATGAGCTCGGCGGTTCACAGATCTTCTGGTCTGATTATCTGGACAGCTGCATTCACTACCGTCTCGACGAAGAGGATCTGGAGGGCATGGAACGGTTCCGGCAATACCTGCTGAAGCCCTGATTATTTTTTCTCGGCCACTTTCTGTCCAACATATTCAAGGATCTGTGCAGCGTACTCGAGTCCATAGGCGCTGCTTTCCAGCTCATCCCTCAGAAATCCGGTCAGTGAACGTTCCTTTGATTGTTCTTCCACGGAGAGGGACATTCGGTGGGCGACGCCGGAGAGCTTGTGTACGCTGGCGTAAAAATTGTCGAACAGCTGCTGTCGCCGATGGTTTTCCTTGAACTTGTCAATCATCCGGTTGTGCGTGTTTGCCCATGTGACCAGGCTGATGTCGTGATAGCCATCGGTCGGGACGCGGTCCAGCGGTTTTTCAAGGCATCCGCCAATGATGGTCGCCATGGTTTCCACCGTGTTCTGGGTGCTGAGATAGGGCTTTCCGTATTTTTCGTTATAGAAACGCCAGTTTACAGGGGCAAATTTGACATCGGTAAGACGGTAGCAGAATCGGCGGGTCTTTTTTTCGAAGCCGTTTTTTGTGTTTTCATCATCGTCTTCGCTGGGGGCTGAAAACTGTACATAGCTGGCAATGCCGATCACTTCGCCGGCAAGGTTCAGAACCGGACTGCCACTGTTGCCGGCCACGAATTCCGCCGTGACTTCAACGAGTTCCGAGGTTACATTTTTCACGGTGCCGTAAAGCGCGGTGGCGACCCCGCTTCCTTCGCTGTTTCCGAAAACCGCCGCAGGAATTTCCATAGAGATTTCCTTGCTGATTTCCAGTGCACTATCCCGATCTTCAATCTCTAAACGGGCAATATCCCGCTCCACGGAAAGTTCAATCGACTTCGGCTTGATTTCGTCGCCGGTCACAGTTGTCAGGCTGACGCTGTCAGCTCCCATGATGACATGCTGGTTGGTGAAGACATAGGTTTTGCCATCGGCTTTGGCGATGAAACCGCTGCCCGACGTTTTTCCGATGCAGGTTTCGCATTCAATGATCACAAGGTTGTGTGAGACATCGTCGAATGAATAGGTGAACTGCTCCTTGATTTCTTTCTGTTGTTGCTCTTGCGATTTCTCTGGTTTCTCTTCCGCAAGGGAGTGAATCGAAAGGAGTAGGACGGAGAGGATAACGATGAGTTTTCTCAGGGCGCGGTCGTTGATAAACTGTTTGGGCATGATAGGTTTCCTGTTGCTTATGCACATGTTCGTAAGAGCAGTCGAATTGTGACGGCTCTTCATGCTTTTTACAAGCAGCTGTGCTGCGAAGGTGTGGCGTTGTCCCCGCAGCAAAAACCTACACGTTGTATTCCTAGTAGGAGGGCAGCTTGGTGTTGAAGTAGTCGATGACTTCTCCGGCATATTCAAAGGAATACTTGTAGCTTTCGAATTCCTCTCTCAGGAATTCGGTAAGGTCACGGTTTTCGAGTTTCATCTCGATGCTCCGGGCGCGCCGCTCGCAATATTTTGCAAGCGCTTCCGCACTCTTTCCGACTTCAAGCGTCCGCTGGTTTCCTGAGTTGTTAACCGCGCGGTTATGCTGGCTGGACCAGCGGCGGAGCTCGGAGTCGGCATGGTTTTCGGATATCGAATTAAACGGTGCATCAAACAGACCGCCGATCACGTTGAAGACCTCTTCAGCCAACGCAACGGTTTCGAGATAGTCCTTGCCGTATTTATCGTTGTATTTGTTCCATCGTACCGGTACCCATTTTACGTTTCCTAGTTTGTAGCAGAACCGCCGGGTCAGGTTTTCAAAGCGGGTGTTTTCCGTCATGCGGCTCGGTCGGGAAAAGCGGACATAACTGGCGATGCCGATTACGTTTCTGTTTGTGTCAATTACGGGACTGCCGCTGTTTCCAGAGACAAACTCGGCGGAAACTTCCACAAGGTCCGCGCCGTAACCGGTGATTTCACCGTAGAGTTCGGTTGCGACGCCGGCGCCTTCACTGTTTCCGAATACCGCTATCGGCATATCCATGGAGATTTCGTTGCAGACGTTTAGGGCATTATCGCGATCGGCAATGGGCAGTCGGGCGATGTCCCGCTTGAGCGCAAGTTCAACACCGGTCGGTTTGATTTCATCTCCATTCACGGTGAAGAATTCGATTTTGTGGCTGCCCATGATGACGTGCTGGTTGGTGAAGATGTAGGACTTTCCATCCATTTTTGCGATAAAGCCGCTGCCGGCCGCCGGGCCATTTGCGGTCTGACATTTGATCAGCACCAGACTGTCGGCGACATCGGTTACCCCGAAGTCGAATTTTTTTCCGATTTCCTCATGTGTATTCTGCTTTTCTTCCGCTTCGTCGTCTGCCTTCTCCTCTGCGAATGCAATCGGGGCTGCAATAACCAGGGCTGCAGCAAGCAGGATGAAGCCGCGGACCTTGATAAAAGAAGAAGAAAATATGTTCATGACAAGCCTCGTTTTGCCTGTGGACTCTTAGTTTGAAAATCGGAAGTATTCAATTTCAGAAAGGTGTTCGCCGAAATCGTTGATTTCCCTTGTGGCCCATTGTAGGGATTCGACATAGCCTTCGAACTCATCATGCAAAAAGCCGGTCAGATTATTTTTCGTCAGTTTCATTGCAACATTGCGCGATTTCCGGTCGCAAAAAGCGGCTAAAGCTTCCGCGCTATCGCCGATATCCCCCTGAATCTGCTTGTTGATATTATTGAGTTCCTTCCTTGTGGCACTGCCTTTGTCACTGAGGCGCTTGATGCGATCGACCATGTTGTTGTGGTTTTTGGCCCATTTCTGGAGGTCGTAGTCCTTATGTTCGCTGGGGACATAGCCAAACGGCTCATCTCCCCATCCGTAGACCACATCGAAAATCGAATCTACAAGGGCTTCTGTTTCGCGATATTCTTTCCCGTATTCTCCGTTGTATCGCGACCAGTTGACCGGCATCCAGTCGACGTTGGTCAGTCGATAACAGAATCGTCGTGCCTTACGCTTCGGTTCCTTCTCCTCATCATCGGTTGCTTCGGGCGTGCTGAAGCGGACGTAGCTGGCGATTCCCATCACTTCCTGATTTTCGTTGAGCACGGGACTTCCGCTGTTTCCTGAGACGAACTCGGCCGTTACTTCAAGCAGATCGGACGTGACACTTTTAACCTTGCCATACAGCGCGGTCGCAACGCCTCCTCCTTCACTGTTTCCGAAAACCGCCAGAGGAATGCCCATGGCCGGAGTGCTGCTGATTTCAAAGCCTTCATGGGAGTCATCGGGGCGAAGTTCGAGTCGCGCGATGTCGCGCCGGACGGAGAGCTCTATCTTTGAAGGAAGAATCCGGTCTCCGTTGATCGTGAAGATCGATATTTCATCGGCCCCGAGAAGCACATGCTGGTTGGTGAACACATACGTTTTTCCATCCATCTTGCCGATAAATCCACTGCCGGCACTGCGGCCGTTCCGGTTGCTTTTGCACTCGATGGTCACGATCTTGTCCGACACTTCATTGAGGGAGTACGGGAAGCTGTCCTTCACTTCATCCGGGTTTTCCTTCAGGGCTTCTTCCGCTTTATCTTTGGCTTCGCTGAGCGCGGATTCAATATCGACTTTTTCCGCGCCGAAGGCGGTTCCGGCAAGACCGATTGCTGTCCACAGTGACGTTCTGAAAATAAACTGTCTTAACTCTTTTGATTTCATGCAACAACCCCGGCTTCCCCGCTTACGCTTCCCCGCTATCTTCCTCGGCAGGCGCTTCTTCTGATTCACTTGTGTCATCCGATGTGGCCGTCGCGGCCTCTTCTGCGTCCGGCGCAAAATATTCGATATCCCGTTTAACCGTGTGCTCGTAAACCTTAACGGGCTTTTTGCCGCTGATGTCGTATCGGACCAGAATGCGCTGGGTCCAGTTGCCGTGTTCGTCAATGACCAGATATTCATAGGTATGTCGGAACTGCGCCTTTTCCTGATGATATACCTGTCCCTGCATATCGATCAGGCCGTTTTCTGCCCATTTGTAATAGAAGGTATACTCCGGCTTTCTTCCCTTTATCCGAGTGTATTTAACGCGACGGTTTTTTTCATCTCGCTGATATTCCCTGGTCAGAATCGGTTCGCGATCTTTCGTTACCAGCCGGTAGTTGATGAGGTATCCCTCGGGCGAGTAGGTTTCGAGGCCGATCCGTCCGTCACTTTTTTCACGCAGCGCGATCTGGAGGGTATCCGGGCTGAGTGTGACATCCCACTCACTCTCATAATCGTCTTCTTCATTGCGGTAGCGCAGTTTGGTGTAGCAGCCGTTTTCGTCATAGAAGTATTCCGATTTTTCGATCAGCTTGTCCTTTGCATCAAATTCGGTGTAGCAGGTCAGGTTGCCGGTCCGGTCATATTCACTTTTTTCTGTCGTCCACTCGCCGTTTACATTTCGGGATACTTTAAGGCTCACGCTCTTGACCGGCCCTTTGAGATCGGTGTCCTGAAGGTCGGGAACCATGATGTCCAGATGGGTCGGTTCGGCCAGAACGGTATATGCGGTTATCGCCAGCAGTATGGATAAGGTGGTGTGTCTCTTCATTAAAAAACCTCAAAGTCTGCCTCATTTGTACGGATTATTGATCATAACTCAATGGTATTTTTGGAATACTCTTTCGCTTGATGAATTCCTTCGCCCTGCAGGTGTTCCTTCGATAAAAAGGGAAAGGTTTTGCCATGTTTCAGGATCTGCTCATTCTTATAGCCAGTGCCGCCGCGATTGAGGGGTGACTCAGATTAAATGATGACGAAACGTTCCGGTTGACGCAGTGGACGATATTGCCGGGATGGTGGCATCCGGTTAGGCTCCTAGGCATTAATCTGTCGTCTTGAAAACTGAAAGATTTCCTGATCGTTTAATCAGGATGCTGCCAGCTTACGCGATCATGTATTGCTGTGTTGCATCGGGGGGCAGGGGATCGATGAAAAAGATCTGTGATTCTCGACCGCGTCGGACCTCCACCTTGACGGGATCATCCGAGGTCTTCTTGGCATAGCGGGCACAAATCGCGCAGGCCAGCTTCAGGTCATCGCTGTCGATGTCATGTGGGGCAATCGTTACGGGGCCTGACAGTTCGGGGCAGGTAATGCGCAGGTCGTTCGGGTTGGCCTGTTTTTCCAGAATGTTATTATCTGCCTGACAGGAGCCGACAATGATCTTGGTTTTATCGCTGAGTCGCATGTGTCGCCCGGTCTGCAGAAGCCAGACGTTTGTTCGATCTTCATCGATTCCTTCTTTTTCAAGCAGGTCCTTCAGCTTATGCCCAAAGCGCTTTTCGGTCAGCAGGCAGCCTCCGGCGGGCGCAGGATAGTCTTTAAGTCCATAGTGCTCGGCGAGCGCGATCTGTGGGCTTCGATTGCGTCCGGAAAAGCGGGGAAGGCGTTCGGCGTCAATCCAGCCCTCGCGGACCGGCTTAGTGGGAGGAAGGAGTCCGGCGCTCAGCGGGCGCACGATCAGGTCTTCATATTTTGAACAGCGGGCAACCACGCCCAGACTGGTCTTGTTTTGAGACATGGGGCGCTGGGCGAGTACTTCTCCGGTGGCAATAAAGTCAAATCCCCATTTTTCCATCAGTTCGCCGGCGCGCATGATCATGAAGGCGTGACAGTCGATGCATGGATTCATCGCATTTCCCAGTCCGTGGGCCGGTCGCTGAACCTGTTCGAGAATATCTTCCGTAAAGTCAATGATATGCTGAGTAATGCTGAGAGCTTTGGCTGCTTTTTCAGCCTTTTCAGTTCCGAAAAACGGGCTCTTGTAGGTAATCGCTTCAACGTGGATTCCCTGTTCTCGAAGGACACAGACGGCAAGCTGGCTGTCGAGCCCGCCGGAAAGCAGGGATAGGGCTTTATATTGTCTCGTCATGAGCGGTCCTTGTCGGTGTAGGTTCAACGATAGTCGTTCAGGAAATGCGGGGCGCATGAAACCGAACAGAGGCAGAGGCGTAAAGGATAAATCGTGATAACTTTCGTCGCAATTATTGCTGTTCCGGCTCCTCCTGCCGGCCGAAAAGCCTCATCTTAACAGCGATTATCAGGGCTCCGATAATCATCAGTGCGGAGTAAAACTGACCTTTGCTGATCCAGGCAATGAGTGGTTGTCCGTTGTCGGGTTCCCTGAAAAACTCCATTCCTATGCGGGCGATGGCGTAGAGAATGAGGTAGGCCGCACTCAACGCTCCCGGGCGGCGCCCCCAGTTGGTCCGGCGCAACCAGAGCATAATCCCCAGTACAAGAAGTCCTTCGCAAAGTGCCTGATAAAGCTGTGAGGGATGTCGGGGCTGCAGAAACCCGGTATTTATGGCTTTGTTGATCGCCTCCCAGTCATAGTTGCCATAATGGTATCCGAGCTCCTGGGGAAAGAACATGGCCCATTTGACTTCGCTCACTTTTCCCCATAGTTCTCCGTTTATGAAATTAGCAATACGGCCAAAAAAGAAGCCCACGGAGGTTACTGCCGCCATGTTGTCGATGAGGTTCCAGAAATGATACTTGTTTTTGCGGGCATACCAGTACGTGAAGAGGATCACGCCGATGAATCCGCCATGGCTTGACATCCCTCCTTCCCAAACCTGGTAAAGGTAACGTGGATCTTCCAGAAAGGAGCCCATGCCGTAAAAAAGAATGTAGCCCAGTCGGCCGCCCAGCATAACCCCGAAAATAGCCATCATGATGACAAAATCACTGACTTTATCCGGTGCAATCTCAAGGCGATCTTGTCTGGACCAGCGACGCAGGAAGAGAATGGTAACCACAAAGCTCAGGATATATGAGAGGCCATACCACCGAATAGCGATTTTTTCGGTAATAGGAAGGATGATGGGGTTGATGTGGTGAATAAGGTGCGTCATTCCGAATGACTACAGAAAGTCGGCCTTCATAAGCAAAATGATTCTTATTATTAATTATTCAGGTGTACGGCGCAAGATGGGGCACAGGCCATGTTTCGGCGTTTTGATATTATTTCGGACGGAGCATCCGGGCGGGTATCTCATGAAACATTAACTTGTTTTTTTGCGGCGCGTGTGGCTATATCTAGCTGGGTTAAGGAGAAAAAGTGGAAGTTAATGGGTTTTCTGCGGATTCTCCTGGACTCCTTGGCCTGATTTTTGGGGTTTCGACAGGATTACGTGACGGCAGGGAAAATAAAGAAGGGCTGTGGTGGCTTTTTCGACGTTTTCGGGTTGTTGCCGCATTTATCAGTAGAAACCGTTTGCCAATGGTTTGGTTGAGGAGTAAAACGAATGATACTAAGTGAAATGGGTTCACTTATAACTAAGGAGTAAGGTTATGAAAAAAATGATCATGACGGTCGCGGTACTGGCTTGCGCGGCATCAGTTGTGTCTGCTCAAGTAACAAGTGCCAACATTGTTGGGTATAACAAGGATGTAGCTCCTGCGATGAGCTTCCATATTGCCTCGTGTCAGTTTGATGGCGGAGCCTATGATCCCAATAGTGTTTATGGAGATTCGTTGCCTGTAGGTAGTAAGATTTATCAGTTCAACGGTGAGACATATAATATTACCACATACATTAATGACTATGATGAAAACTTTAATCCTATCACTACATGGTATCCCAATACTCTGGATTTGAGTGTTGGTAGCTATTGGGTCGCGAATAATTCGGCTAGTGAGCAGGTTGCCATATTGTCCGGTGAGGTTGATCTGTCCGAGTCGGTTACTAATTCCATTTCGGCGGGATTCCAAATGCTTTCGTATCCCTACCCGGTGGCAATTAGCTCTGCCAACTCTATGGATCTTCCTGCTCAGGTTGGTGATAAGATCTATATCTTCAATGGATCTACGTATAATATTTCAACCTATATTTCAGACTATGATGAGAACTTTAACCCCATTACGACTTGGTATCCGGATTCGATAGATTTGGGAGTTGGTCAAGGCTTCTTCTATTCTTCGGCGTCTGCGGCAAGCTGGGTTGTGGCCCGTCCTTTTACGCCCTAATAAATTCGGTCAATTAGTTAAATAAATAAGGAGATAAAATGAAAAAAACGATAGTGCTGGCAATGTTAGGGATTGCATCTGTTGCGTCAGCTGATATTGCTGTTGACATAGTGAATAGTGCTGGATTCTTGAAGGCGGGCGAGACTGCGCCGTCAGGGACTGCAGTGTTGCCTACTGGTACATTGGTTCAGCTTATTTGGTCTGCAAGTGCTGCGGGTTATCAGACTGATAACTTGAATGCAACCTTGTTGAATGCTGGTGAGTATTTGCTGTTTTCTGGCAATGCAAACGATGTCTGGGGTAAGTTCTCTCTGGGGACAGCGGTTGCCGGTGATGACATGGTTGGTGGTGCAGATATCAATAGCGGGTATTTCTATGCGCGCATTTTTGACACTGCTGATGGTGCTATTGGGTCCAGTTTCCTTGAGTTGGGTCTTCAGGGATCTGATCTCATGGAGTATGTTCCTGGGCCTCCGCCGGATGGGACTACGATTTATTCGTCCTCATTTAATGATACTGCGTGGACTGCGATTGATTCTCAGGGAACAACGGTAATTCCTGAGCCTGCAACGATTGGGCTTGTTGGTGTTGCTGGCCTTGGGCTGTTCTTGGCTCGTAAGAAGAGTAATCGAAGTTAAGGTTATCTTTTCTGTTTGAAAGATGAGCCCGTGTGAACGGGCTCATTTTTTTTGCGTCCATCAGTACGTATTCACATGAGTATTGAGGTTCTCTGTGCGACGAGTAGGGGTGGGGGGGGGGGGGGGTGTCAATGACGGGTGGCTTGCGAGGATTCGGGTTGA
>JAFGVP010000049.1 GCA_016937945.1 Pontiellaceae bacterium
ACAACCTTTAATAGCATTCAAATCTCCATGGCGGCTTTTATGAGGTTGAAATCTGCCGATCACGCGGACTCCGTAAGATTGCGGGGGAATCTCCCGGGCGGCAGTTCGTTGGTGGAAGTGCTCTGGATATTCTGGTTCACTGTGAAGAAGTGCGAAACGTCTTTGATCTGGAAACGGATGTAAAACGCAACGCAAGCTTCATGTGGTCAAGTTGGTATGTCTTGGAGAGTGCTTGACGGAAGAAATCGCCGAAATCGTTGGATGCAGTAAGCCGAGCGTCACGAACCGGGTACGCGAATATCGCTAGGGTGGAGCGGCGGAGCTGCTGCAGATGAACTATCGATCGGGCGCAACCCCTCGATTAGCGAAACCGTCTGCGCAGAATTAATCGAAGGACTCAAAGCCATGCAAAAAAAAGATGAGGGCCAGTCCGCCCTGTTTCCGGGGCGTCTTCAGGAGCATCACTGCGGACAATGGCTCAGAGTTCCTTGATCACGAAGCATTGGAGCGTTCGGTGGCGGGAGGGAAGCGCGCACCGACATCTATTATGCCAATCCGTATGCGGCATATCGAGCTTTACCCGCAAACAGATCCAGAAGATCGAAGAGAGGATCAACAACTACCCAAGAAGGATGTTGAATTTTGAAACGGCAGAAGAACGGTTCATTCGGGAGCTGGCGGCATGAAGGGAAAAGAAAAACCGGACAGTTTCATTTACAATCTACCGAGTAGATTAATATCGGGGAATTCTTCCGAAAACATTTTTCAGCGGGAGTTAAAAGCGTTATGTTTCCCCGCTAATTTTTCAGGAGGAATGTGATGGATTTGAATGCAGTGAATGAAGAGTGGTTGTTGGGGCAGCTTGATTCGGCAGACGCCGATCTCGGTGAACTGGTAGATGTACTGGATGAACTCGTAGCTGCGGAGCGCGGATCAGAGGCTGATGAGTGGGCTCAGGCGATGTTCCAGAAGCTGGTTAATGCCGAGCACGCGGACAAGGCCCTACAGGTGCTTGAATGGCTTGCAGCGGTGCGGGGCAATGTTTCCGACGTCAAAGCTTCCGTCGAAAAGCTTTTTTCAAATGACCGTAATGCTCTGAAAATGATTGAGCCTGCCGGTTTCGGCGGCGGTCTCTCTGTTGCCGAGTGCTTTCGTCGGCTTCGGCATTTGCGTTCCCTGAAGAAGGGGATGCTCTGCTACAACGAAACATGGGGCTTCGGCATTATCGAATACATCGACTTTTTCTATCAGCAGCTCGAAATCGATTTTTCGAGCAAGAGCGGCGAACACGAGATGGCCTTCAGTTATGCGGCCGAAGCGCTGGAAGTGCTCGAAGATGAACACATCCTCGCGGTAAAACACAAGAATCCTGAAGAACTTGAGCGACTGGTTAAGGAAGATCCGGCCGAAGTGGTCCGGATGGCTCTGCGCAGCTATGGCGCCATGTCCGTTGCCCGTCTGATCGAAAAACTGGTTCCTTCAATCATTTCCGAGGCCGGCTGGAAAAAGTTCTGGGATGGTGCCCGCCGTGGACTTAAGGAAGATGCTTCCGTAGAAATTCCGAAGAAACGCTCGGATAACATTGTGTTTCACAAGAAGGGGCTCGCATACGATGATGGCTGGTTCAAGCTGGTCGCGGATGAGCGCGACATCGAGAAGCTTTTTGAGCGTTTCAAGGAAATCATCGAGAAGAATATTGATTCGACTACGGAATATGCCCGCCAGACGCTTTCAGATCGTCTTTCCTTCATCATCAAGGGGGCGCCGTCAGCCCGTCCGGAATGGAAGGCAGAGGGCTTTATTTATGCGCGTACCTTCGGCATTGAGCCGGAAGATCTCGATACGGAAAAGATCGTGCATGATCTGGTCGAAAGCGATCTTGTAACCACTCTGGACCGCCTGCCTTCCCGTCAGTTGCAGACCCTGCTGACCATTCTTCTGGAAAATGATCGTGAAGCCGTTATTGCGACGTTGAGCGAAGTGATTCCCGTCGTCAGCCATCCTGTATTGAATGAGATCATGGCTGCGTTGATCGGTAACGGCGCAGAGGATTCGGTTCGGGAAATCATGTCGTCCGCCGTTGCCCGCCGTACGGCCAGTGCCCCGATGCTGCTCTGGTGCCAGCGATCTTCGGACTACGTGAAGAAATGGAACCTGATCTCCCGTGGAGATCTTGCCTTCCGCATTCAGGAAGTGCTTGAAGTTAACAGCGCCGGTGCAATTCTCCGAGCTCAGAACCAACTCCGTGAACGTTTCCAGCAGGAAGAGTGGCTCCACGATGTGATGGGGGAGATGACCGATCAGCAGCGCCGCGACTTCATGCGCCGTATTCATGAAGGTCATGGATGGGACATTCTAGACCGCAAATCGGTTGTTGCAAAAATCCTTCGTAAGTTTCCGGAGCTTCAGGACATCATTCTGCCGAGCAGTTCCGCTGCTCCGAAAAAGGATGTTCCGGTGACTTCAATCCGGAGCTACTCGGCAAAGCAGCGGCAGCTTGAACGCATTATGACCGTTGATATTCCTGAAAACTCGAAGGAAATTGAAGTGGCCCGTTCGTATGGCGACCTTCGTGAGAATGCGGAATTCAAGTATGCCAAGGAACGTCAGGGCCTGCTGATGGCGCAGGGTGCTCAGCTCGCGGAAGATCTTGAACGGGTCAAACCGACCGACTTTGCCGATGCTCCCGGAGGGAAAGTTTCCATTGGTAGCGGCGTAGAACTGGAATATGAAGGAGGAACTGTTGAAACCTTCTATATTCTCGGGGTTTGGGATCAGGACGAGGCCCTTTCCGTTATCTCGTCCGAAACACGTCTGGCCAAAGCGCTGATTGGTCATACGGCCGGCGACGAAGTCGAAATACCGGCAGGAGTCTGTACGGTCAAGTCGGTCATGCCGCTTTCTGATTCGATCAAGGCGTGGGTGCGGGGATAATCGTTCATGCCGCCATTGGATTTGACGCCGAAAAAGTACAAGCCGAAGCCCCGGAACAAACGTTCCAGGGCTCCGCGCATTGTGAGGAACTGGAATAATCCGTTTCAGCTTGCGATTGTTCTGGTATCGATGCTTGCCTTCGTCGGGTCGATTATTTTCGGTCAGATCAAGGATGGCCGGGTTTATGCCCGTCAGTTTTCTAAAGCCCAGGTCTGGATCGACAGGGGCGTTCTGCTGAATCATGAGGCGGAAGAGCTCTATCGGGAACATCAGACGTTCCTTGAGAACAGTACTTCAAAGGTGAGGTCCCGGCAGGAGCAGGCGCTGGAAGAAAAGCTGGTTGAGCTGACCAAAGAGATCAACGAATGCTTTGATGAAGTCAACCGTTGCTATGCGGCTCTTCCTGTCCGATATATGCGGAAGGCATCCGTCCGGCGCCCGTTTATTGTGTTTGCCAGTGAATGTATCGTGGCAGCGCTGGAACGTGGGCAGTATGAGCAGGGCCGGTTGTGGTTCAATGCATCGAACCTGAACGAGCTGATGCCGAATACCCGTGAGCAGGTGATCGGGAAAGGAAGCATTCATGTTTCCGTGGATCAGTATATCGAATCGGTGGTCCTGATTCCTATCATGTCCGACGGGCCGAAGCTGGTGTTATGCGATCCAATTCGCAAGGTCGAGGAATTCCCCGTGGAGATGGGCGATCTTGATCCGGGGTCCTATATTCTCTGGGCCACGTTGAAAAACGGAACTTTTGCGCCTTATCCTTTTTTGATGGGGCACGGAGAAACTCTTGAACTGGACCTGAAAGCGCCGGACGAGGTGCCGGAAAGTATGGTTTATATTCCGGGCGGACCGTTTGTCTGCGGAGGCGATTATTCGCCGTTGTATCGTTCTCATACCCGCGATCTTGCACCTTTCTTCATGAAGCGGTGTGAGGTGACCATCGGCGAATATCTTGAATTCTGGAGCAGTCTGGAGGATCCGAAGCTCAAAGCCGCCTACATGAGCCGCATTGATATCGGGACAGAAACCTTTCCCGCATGGAGTGATGACGGGACTGAACTGGATCAGCATGTCGCCCCGCTGAATGCGGATTACCCGGTTGCCGGCATTTCCATGGATGCCGCGGAGGCTTACTGTGTCTGGCTGAGTGAAAAGCTCGGGCAGACCGTTCGATTGCCGACAGCCTTTGAATGGGAAAAGGCGGCCCGTGGCGTCGATGGTCGAACGTATCCGTGGGGATACGGTTATGAGGAAAACGGCAATTTTGCATTTTCCTGCGATAATGAACGGGCACGGGAAAAGTATCCGCTCTGGGCTCCGGTTGGTAGTTTGCGACGCGATGTATCCGTATTCGGTATCCTCGATATGGGAGGCAATGTTCGGGAACTGACCTCTACGCCCATGCCGGGAATGGATGGGGCGTTTCAGGTAAAAGGGGGCAGCGTTGCGCTCTCTTCCGCCTATCTTCCGTGTGCATCGGTTACGCAGTCTCAGATGCAATCTGTTCCTTCAGATATCGGATTCCGATACATCATTGAGCTTCCTGAGCTGGAGAACTGATGCGTTGTTATGCGCAGTCTTCCGGAGCACGGGACGCGTTGCAGCTCGTTGAGTCTCTGCAACAGCGATTTGTTTCAGCGCTGGAGAAGTTGGGCGGAGCTGCGTTTAACTCCGTTGAATGGCTGCGTGATGATGGGCGACACGGCGGTGGATGTCGATACGGCATTGAAGATACTGCTTTGCTGGGACGCGCATCCGTCAATGTTTCCCAGGTTCACTATGAAGACGATCCTGACAGGCTGTTGGGATCAGCGACGGCGATTTCGACGATCGTGCATCCTGTGCATCCTCTGGCTCCATCAGTGCATATTCATATCAGCTGGACCGAACAGAAAAGCGGTTGTGGCTATTGGCGAATGATGGCCGATCTGAATCCTTCAATTCCTGATGAAGCTGCATGTAACCGTTTTCGTGAAGCAATAAAATCGGCGGCGCCGGATAGCTTTAATGAAGCGACCCTGCAGGGCGATCGTTATTTTTATATCCCGACCCTGAATCGTCACAGGGGCATTTTTCACTTTTATCTCGAGAGTTATAACACCGGCATATTTGATGCCGATCTAACACTTGCCCGCAGCGTGGGGCAGGCATCGATCGATCGGTATATCGAGATTCTTCAGACTGCGAGTGAGGGGGCGACGGCAGTTGACGAGGCGCAGAAAATGGTGCAGCTGGCCTACCACACGCTCTATTTTTTCCAGGTGCTGACGCTGGACCGAGGAACGACGGCCGGACTGATGGTACATAGCGAAAACGATATCGGAATTCTTGGGTCGCTTCCGGCCCGCATCGATAAAAACCTCCTGGCATCGTGGCGTTCCAGAATGACGGAGCCACAGGATCGGTTGCTGGACCGGATTCTCAAGGCGTTGCCGAATCAGGGCGTCTGTGAGATCGGCAATGCGGAAAAGCAGAAGCTGGCCGATGCCGTAAGAAATCATTACCTGAAATATCCCGACGCTCTCGATCTGCAGGCTTCCGGCAATAGCAGGCCTCCCACGATCGAGAATCACCGATAAGCAGAGCGTCTGAGGTGGTGAAATATGGCTCTGCTGACAGATAGACAGAAAAAATCTGCGTATATGTCGTGTCAGTAACCAAGATTCGGTCACGTTCAAGTTGGGATCTGGCTTTTTTATCCAACTTAAGTTTGCGGGTCTGATCCTGCCATGGAACAGATTCCTCCGCAGCGATTGTCATGAATGTTATTCCGCAAAGGATGGGCAACAACAGCTTCTTCATGTCTTCCTCCAGAAAAGGATCAATGAAAAAGAGTAACGACGGTAAGACGAAGTTATCAATACTGCGCTCACATGATTTCGGGCTTTCACACTTGGCATTTAGGACAGGGTTTTTATCTTGAGGCTATTGAATAATTGGAGATGGATATGGATTTTTTACAGGAAGAGGCGATTTCCGGGACTGGAGTAACCTGGGCAAATGTATTGATTCTACTGGTATGGGTGGTCGGGGCGGTGCTGCTCGGCAAGCTGACTCAGATTGTACTCGATAATGTCGGAAAGCAGAAACGGCTGGAAGGCCACTCCATCATGCAGGTTTTCCTGAAAGCGATCGGTCGGCCGGTCCCATTCCTGTTTTTCGCAATCGGTGTGCGGCTCGGACTGCTATATCTTGGCTTCTCGTTTGGCGCGGATGAGGCCGGTGATAAGTCCATGAGCCTGTTGGGAAATATTATTCAGGACAGCCTGTCGGTCCTGTTTACCTTTGCGGTCGCCTTCTTTGTCTATTCGCTGGTTGATGTGCTTGACCATTTCATCACGCATATTACTTCGAAGACCGAGACTAAGATGGACGACATGATGGCGCCGATGGTCCGCAAGAGCCTTCGCATTGTAATCGTTGTGCTGGCTCTGGTTCAGGTCGCATCCAGTCTAAGTGATCAGCCGATACCCTCTATTCTGGCCGGCCTCGGTGTGGGCGGTCTGGCGGTTGCGTTGGCGGCTCAGGAGACGATCAAAAACTTTTTCGGGTCATTGGTTATCTTTGCTGATAAGCCGTTTGAACTTGGCGATCGAATCATGGTGGGCGGCCATGACGGACCTGTTGAAGAGGTTGGGTTCCGATCAACGCGCCTACGTACGCTGGATGGACATCTGGTTACCATTCCCAACGGTGAGCTGGCGAACATGATGATCCAGAATATCGGGAAGCGTCCGTATATCAAACGGGCAATGAATGTGACCATTACCTATGATACCCCGCCGGAGAAAGTTCAGCAGGCCGTGGATATCCTGAAGGAGCTGCTGGATAATCACGAGGGCATGAATGCAGACCTTCCTCCACGCGTTTACTTTAACGATTTCAACAGCTGTTCGCTGAATATCCTGGTGATTTACTGGTATCATCCGCCGGAATACTGGAAGTTCCAGGAGTTCAATGAGAAGCTGAACATGGAACTGCTCCGGCGCTACAACGACGCCGGCATTGAGTTCGCATTTCCGACTCAGACGCTGTACGTCAACACCGCGGGAAGCAGTGCTGACGATCAGGTTTCCGGCTAAGTTTACTCTTCCATTGCGCTGAGGTTCGGTGCCAGCATTTCCTCGGTGTGACCGATCTCCTGCAGGTCGATCATGTCCGAGATAATGTTCATGGCTTCGTCGAGTATGATGTCGTGGGAATTCTCTTCCAGATCGTCTTCGTCCGACAGGAAAGCGCCGCTCTGAATATCATCGAGTTCCTTTTCAGCTTCTGCCTCTGCGAGACGCTGGGTGAGGGACAACGAAATGGTTTTGGTCTCGTAGCGCTCCTTCAGTCGTTCCCGCTTGATCAGGTAATTCTTGAATTCCATATTTTTGTCGAGGCGTTCCTTTGACTGGTCTGCAAGCAGCGGAATCAATTCGGTAAAGCCTTCCTGTGTGCGATACATGGCCGGACGAACCGTATCGGACGGCAATGCATGTTCGAGGGAATCTTCTCCCAACCCCATGACATCAAGGTAGGAGGGGATAATAATATCCGGTGTTACCCCGTTCAGCTGGGTGGATTTGCCGTTGATGCGATAAAAACCGGCGGTAGTCAGCTTGAGCGATCCCTTTCGGTCTCCCAGCGGCATCAGGGTCTGGACGGTTCCTTTGCCATGGGTCTTTTCGTCGCCGACAATGATAGCCCTGCGATAATCCTGAAGAGCTGCTGCAAGAATTTCAGAGGCCGAGGCACTCAGCCGGTTGACCAGCACAATCATCGGTCCGTCATATTCAACCACGGGGTCGGCATCCGGAAGTACCTGAACTCCGCTACGTTCCTTGACCTGAACAACGGGGCCGGACGAGATAAACAGGCCTGCAATTTCAATGGCTTCGATCAGTGATCCGCCGCCGTTGTTGCGCAGGTCAAGAATCAT
>JAFGVP010000050.1 GCA_016937945.1 Pontiellaceae bacterium
GCACAAGACCTCCGGGCCGGACGGCATGGAGGGAAACACCTCGTCACAGAGCATCGGGCCCGGCTGGCTTCGCTATGACCGAATCACCGGCGCAACCGGAAACGGTAAGGAACTGGACGGCTCGTATGTGCTGAACGACATGGGACAGGTCCTGTATGACCACGCGATCGAATTCATGGACGACCATCTTGGAAACGCAACTCTGTCGCAGCAGCCCTTTATGCTCTATTTTTCCTCGCCGGCCAACCATTCGCCGTACACCCCGAACGACTTCATTAACGGCATTCCGGTGACCGGCGCCAGCCAATGGAAAAACGGAACCCTGACCGGCGAGGCGCGGCGCGACTTTATCTACATGAACGATGTGCTGCTGGAACAGCTGATCACATATCTCGAAACAACGGATGACCCGCGAAATCCAGGAGCAAAGCTGATTGATAACACGCTCGTGATCTTTAGCAGCGATAACGGCGCAGAAATCAACGAGGTTGCGGCGACCGGCAATCTGCGTTCGTATAAGGCGCACATCTACGAAGGCGGCCACCGCGTTCCGTTTATCGCCTACTGGAAAAACGGCGGTATCGGCGATAACTCCGAGGGTGACGGCGGACTCAGCACCAGCGCGTCCCTCGGCCTGCAGGACCTCTATCCAACTATCGCGGAAATCATCGGTCATCCGCTGGCGGCGCCGGAAAACGGCATGGATGCATGCGTTGATGGATTCTGCCGAAGGATTTCACTCGAAGGCGGAACGGAGCCTCCGCGTCCGGCACTCATAACCAACGAGGAAGAGGGCAAAATCTGGTTATCGCTTCAGTTTAACGGAACCATTCCGGTGGATCCGCCGCAGACCGGTTACTGGAAAGTGGTATACAACAATACGCTGCTGGCGAATGCGGCCACTCACACCGCAACGGCGACGCCGATCGAACTCTATGAACTGCTGAGTGACCGGACGGAGTCCAACAACCTTTTCAACGAGCCTGAATACGCCTCATTGATTGACTGGTTTTCCTCGCTTGCGGAGCACTATGTAAACAACGATATCATTCGCTCTCGCCTGCCGGAAGCTCCGCTATCGATCAACGGCATGCAGAATGGAATTCTTTCAATGGAAGTTCCCGTCGCCCCGTATTTTGTTTACGATGTCCAGCAGTCATCCAACCTCACCAACTGGACATCAATCAGAGAATACCAGAGCGCCTCCGACGATCTCCTGCAGATCGGAAGCGGAATGGATGATGAGCAAAAGTTCTTCAGGGTGGTCCCCAGACAATAGGCATCGGGATGCGCCTGAAGTCGGACTGAAGGAAGGTTAAAAACAGGAGGGACGCAGCCATGAAGACAAACGGATGCTTGATTCTGACCGCCCTGCTGCTTGCAGCGGCAACCGGTTTCGGCGGCACGTCGAAACTCAATATTGTTTTTATGATCGCGGATGACTGCACCTTCCGCGATCTGGGCTGTTACGGAGGGCAGGCGCACACACCCAATCTTGACCGGCTGGCCACGGAAGGCATGCGCTTTACGCGTTGCTTTCAGGCGGCGCCGATGTGCTCTCCGACACGCCACACTATTTACACCGGCCTCTATCCGGTTAAAAGCGGAGCCTATCCAAACCACACGCACGTCGAACCGGGTGTAGAGAGCATCGTCCATTATATGGGCGCACTGGGCTATCGCGTGGCACAAAGCGGCAAAACCCACGTGGGTCCGGCGCCGGTTTTTAACTGGGAAAAGATTCCCGGAGCAAACGATCCTAATTTCGATAAGGTCGATGCATTTCTGGCAGACTGCAAAAAAGGCGAAGCGCCGTTCTGCCTGCTGCTATGTTCCAACCAGCCGCACACACCGTGGAATAAAGGCGATCCGTCAAAATATCCTCCGGAAAAGATCCAGCTTCCGCCCTACTATGTGGATACGCCCGAAACCCGCGACGGCATGTCGCGATATCTTGCGGAAATCACCTATTTCGACGATCAGGTCGGTCAGGCGCTGGAACTGCTGAAGAAACATGGCTTTGCGGACAACACCCTGTTCATGGTGGTCAGCGAACAGGGAAACTCCCTGCCGTTTGCCAAATGGACCTGCTACGACAGCGGCATCCAGTCGGCCATGATTGTGCGGTGGCCGGGCAGGGTCGAGCCCGGTTCAGTCAATCCGGCGATGGTGGAATATGTCGATATCCTGCCGACCTTTATCGAGGCGGCCGGCGGCGCACCGGACCCGGTGCTGAACGGAAAGAGCCTTTTGCCGGTCCTCGCCGGGAAGCAGGAGCACAAGAAATATGTCTTCAGCGAAATGACAACGAAGGGCATTTATTTTGGATCGCCCCACTACGGCATTCGTTCCGTTCGCTCCGAGCGGTTTAAATATATCTGGAATTTTTCTCCGGAAATGGAGTTTAAGAATGCCTGCACCCGCTCAAAGGAATTCAAAAGCTGGGAGGTGCTTGCCGATGCTGGCGACGCCAACGCCGCAAAACTCGTGCAGCGATATAAGTTCAGGCCGGAGTTCGAACTGTACGATATTGTCGCCGATCCGCTGGAAATGAACAATCTGTCCGGCAATCCGGAATACGCCGCGACCATGACGGAGCTTCGTGCCGAGCTGGATCATTGGATGGCCCGTTGTGGTGACAAGGGACAGGAAACCGAAATGGCGGCGCGGGAACATATGGGCAAGGCCGAAAAAGAAAAGGATTAGAGAAATGAAACGTTTGTTTTTTCTGCTACCCCTGTTTGCGCAGCTCGCGTTTGCCGCGCCGGAGAAGAAACCCAACATCGTGATTATTCTGGCGGATGATCTGGGATGGAATGCGGTGGGCTGGCACAACCCGCAAGTGAAAACGCCGCATCTCGACCAACTCTGCAAGGACGGCATTGAACTCGATAACATGTATGTCTCGCCCATGTGCAGCCCAACACGTGCCGGACTGTTGACCGGACGCTATCCCATCCGCTACGGATGCGCCCGCGCCGTCATTCCGCCGTGGCGTGATTTCGGCCTGCCGGTCGAAGAATCCACCTTTGCCGATGTACTGGGCACCGCCGGCTATGAACGCCGAGGCGTTTTCGGCAAGTGGCATCTGGGCCACGCCCGCAAGCGTTGGCATCCGAACAATCGCGGTTTTACCGATTTTATCGGATGCTATAACGGCGCGATCGATTACTTCACCCACGAACGAGAAGGAGAAATGGACTGGCACCGGAATGAAGAGCCGCTGAAACAGGAAGGCTATTCAACCACCCTGATCGGACAGAATGCATCCGGGTTTATCCGCGAAGCCGCACAGGGCGATGCGCCCTATTTCTGTTACGTCCCGTTCAATGCCCCCCACTCACCGCATCAGGCGCCGCCGGAATATCTTGCTCAGTATGCCGGCGTCCAAAATCAGGAACGGCAGACCTACTTTGCGATGATCACGGCCATGGACGATGCGATCGGAGAGATTCTGAAAACAATCGATGAAACCGGCGAAGCGGATAATACCATCGTCTGGTTTTTCAGCGACAACGGCGGCATCGGGTCCATTGCAGACAACAACAAGCCGTTGCATGGATCAAAGCTCACAACCTACGACGGTGGCGTACGCGCCGTGGCCTGCGTCAGGTATCCGGCTGGCTATCCGGGCGGCCGCAAAATTACGGACCGGACCATGTTTATTGATGTCATGCCATCCATGCTCCGCCTCGCCGGCGTGGATACATCTACCCTGCGGAATCCGCTCGACGGCATTGACCTGAATCCGCTGCTCGACGGCACCGCGACAACATTGCCGATGCGCGACCTTTACTTTTACCACGGACAATCGGGCGAAGGCGATGAATGCAACGGCGTGATCTCCGGGGATTGGAAGCTCGTGGTGAAAGGTCCGAAGATTGCCGGCCCGCTCTCGGAAAAGAACCGGATTCAGCTGTTTAACATTCTCATCGATCCCCATGAAACCGTCGATGTTGCAACACAGCATCCGGAACGGGTCGAAACCCTGTGGACCAAACTGGCGGCATTCCGCGCATTGCAGCCCCAGAACGCGATCCCGCCTTATGGCGATGGACACGACAAGAACTTTGCAGCGCCGAAGGATTGGACGGTGGATCGGAATTAACCTCGAAGGGGTTAAAGCGAAGATCATGTGTTATCGATCAAATTAACACCGAAGAACAATTAAACCGGCATTAATCTGCCGGAGGAATCGGGTGTTGCCCTATTTCCATCGGAAATTATTTGCGCATTTGCTTCGGCGAGCAAAGCTCCGAATCAGAGGTTGCGTACGCGGCACAGGACGCCTTCGGATGAGCAAGCGCATCGACAGTGAAGATGCGGTGCGGCAGGCCGCCACGGTCAAGCTGGTCGAGGATGAAGGCTTTGATGTCATCGGGTGCGAGGGGCTTGAGGTCTACGAAGTAGGTGTAATGCGGCTGCGCATAAGCGTTCGCTACACCGGAGGCAAATGAGGAGGACCGAACAATGCCCCTTTTTCTTGTGGTCGTTGTGCCTTTTCGTGGCGACCTCCCTGCTTGATTGCCGCATCCGCAATCCGTAGTTGCGACGTATTGATCAGCAAAGGGGGCCGTCCTATGAAAGAATGTTTTCTTTAAACCGATCAACAAAATCGAAGGGCAGCATCTTTACCACCTTTCGCCGGTTGGACAGGAGAAAGAACAGAATCGACGGCTAAAAAAAC
>JAFGVP010000051.1 GCA_016937945.1 Pontiellaceae bacterium
ACAACCTTTAATAGCATTCAAATCTCCATGGCGGCTTTTATGAGGTTGAAATCTGCCGATCACGCGGACTCCGTAAGATTGCGGAAGAACTATTAATCAGGGAGGGTATCATGTTTAACACAGGTCAATTCGGTATAGTTCGGCTTTTTGTTTTTTTAACTTTGGCTGTGATCGTGAATATGGAGGCTCAGTCACAGACCTATAATTTACTTGACTACCGGGGCTCTACAGCACCCGGTGCCTTATGGTTCTATTCCGGACGGGATTGGGACGGACTTCCTTCCGAGACCCGCGTGCAGGTTGTTTCTAGCAATCAAGTCATAACCTGTTATACGGGGCAGTCATCTCCAGTTTCCTGTTCTCTGGAAACGGTGAACTATCTGTACGAAATAGGAACCCTTCATACAAACGGTTCGTTTGCGGTGACTGATCAGTGGAACGAATTTCGCACCTATGACGGCGCTATGCGCTATCAGGGCGATGATATGGATGGCGAACAGACGCGTTTTGATGGAGGATTGAATATGGGCGGGACATTTGCCGTTGGACAGACGGTTACCAATTCCGCGAGCCTCTATCTGGATGGAATATATCGGAAAGATGTATCGATTAATGTGCAGTTGCTGGGAATAGAGACTGTAACTCTACTTGCTGGTACATTTGAGGATTGTTTGCACCTGCGCTTCAGTCCGGACAATGGGAATCCTGATGATCAGGTTTGGGATGAGTGGCGCTCAATAACCTTGGGTATTGTAAAAATGAAGGGGATCTCTGGGCGGGGTAGCGACCGGTTGCGAGAGTTGGAATGGTACCACGCTCCGGTTACTGGCATTTTCGCAGCTACGGCCTATGGGCATTTTAATATTCGGGATGGGGTGGATGGATTTAACGAACCCGATTCCCTGACCCTATCGGTTTCAACTGTTGGCGGAAGCAACCATACGATTCGCGTGACCGGCGATGGTGGGGAATTTACTGCACCGGTGGTTCAGACCGGAGAGCAGGAAGGTGCAGTATTGAGGAATCTTTCGCCATTGGATTTCGACGGATGGAACATTCCTGAAATCTACTATCTGGCCGATGGCGGAAACCGGGTGTTCGCATTTCGCGGCCAAGAGGATGCCGATCTCTACGATCTGAGCATTATGGGTTCGGCCTTGTCTGACGCCGCGAGCGTAACGGTGGATGATTTTGTCGGGACATGGGCGATGAAAGGATTCAGCAACGACAACCTGAAAAATCCGGCGGAAGTATTTTCACCTATGGCCTTTAACCTCACGGTTTCCAAGGTGGATGCCACCCATCTCACGGCTTCCATCGAGGGAATGGATATTCCGCTGGTCATTAGCGGCCAAACGGCCATGCTTCAATCCGGTCCAGTATCCTTGCTGGGCTCCCGGGTGGTACATTTCCAGATGAGTACCGATGGCGCAGGGGTGTCGCTTTTTATGGGCACGACAGAGCGGGCGGATAATACTGATGCAAGCGCTTTTATAGGGTTGGGGAGCGTCGTTTCCTTGCCCGTTATTCGAGCGGCACTCTTTCCGACAGCAGGCGGGTTGGTGGTAAGTTGGAATGCCGTGGATGGGTATGCCTGTGATGTGTTCTGGACATCGAATCTGACCAATACCTTCCAATCGATTGCGGCCGGACTCTTTTACCCGCAAGATAGCTATACCGACACGGTGCATTCCGCTACATCAGTCGGCTACTATCGGGTTTCCGCCGCTAAAGGGTCTTCTGCTCCGGCGGGCATGGTGCTGATCCCTGCCGGAACCAACAGCGGAACCGTTCCCGAATCCGGCGCTTATTCGCTGACAGTTACGAATTCGTTCTATATGGATGCGACGGAGGTGACTAAAGCGCAGTGGGACTCGGTTTATTCCTGGGCGATCACGAATGGCTATAGCTTTAGAAATTCCGGTTTGGGCAAGGGAACTGATCATCCGGTGCATACCGTCAATTGGTACGACTGCGTAAAGTGGTGCAACGCCCGTAGTGAAAAGGATGGAAAAACTCCGTGTTATACCGTGAGCGGAAGCTCGTATAAAACCGGCGAAAGCGCACCGGACTGCAACTTTGACGCTAACGGTTATCGCTTGCCGACGAACGATGAATGGGAGTATGCCGCGCGCGGCGGGCAGTTCGGCAATCGCTTCCCGTGGGGCGACACAATCACGCACAGTGAGGCTAATTATTGGAGTTATTGGTCTGATGGTGAACCGTATTATTTCTACGATGAGAACTCAGCGAGCGGGTATCATCCAGACTATTATGACTTTTTTGAAGGCGGACCTCCGTACACGAGTCCGGCGGCGAGTTTTGCGTCGAATGGGTATGGTTTGTATGATATGAGCGGAAATGTGTGCGAATGGTGTTGGGATGCGATATACTCGTCCCACCGGTACTTCCGGGGCGGGAGTTGGTTCCACCACGCGTACTACGCGCGTTGCGACTTCGCGTATTGGAACTACCCTTACTCCGCCTACGATTACTACGGGTTTCGGGCTGTCTGCCGTTAAAACCATCGATCTGCTCACCCAGATCATGGGGATGAGCTTCAATGAAGTGATGAAACAACTGGAGAAATCCATGTAGCCGCAGACATCATAAATCGCATTAAACAATACGACCGCAACGGCTCAGATGTTGATGCGGTCTTTTGCATTCGGCCACAGCCGTCATAAGTAGAGCGAGTCCCATTTGATCGGGTTTTCAGGGCAACTCGACCCAGTTCTTTAAAAGACCCGAGCCCTGGTGCGTAATGTCGCGGCAGCGAATGCGGCGAACCTTGATTTTGTATGGTTGGCATCGGATTTGGACGCACCCCTGTCTTTGAGGGAGGTGCGATTCGGTTAGATTAGGCCCCGTCCCACATCACCGATCAAGCCCGCCAGACGGGCAGAACGGTTATGTGGGACGGGGCCTATGTATCCGCACTCCGTGTTGGGTATCAGCGGGTTCGTGAAACCGAAATGCTGACTGCAAACCACCAGATTGAAATTCAGACAGAACCGGAACGCAACCGGGCGGGTTTGCAGACCGCCGCGGCATCTCTTTCGGATGGTCGGCTGTGCTGGTTTCAATCGCGCTTGGTTTCCTTGCCGTGGTCCCGGTCGCGTTTGCGTCGTTCGTTCAGTCTTACAAAATCAGTTGTGAGGATCAATGAATGCCTGCATGGCCCGGTTTGATTCAGTGATGATCGCGTAAATGCGTTTTGGTTTTGCCTCCTTCCGTCCCGGAAGCTGTCGGTTCGAATCATCCTTCGTTTAAAATGGCTTCGCTATTTGGCGACGACACGCTAGCATAGTGAGGAAGTTGAATGCGATCGGGATTCTGAAGACAGGCTTTTCTGTTTTTTTTCGATACGATCGTTCTTTGCCGAATGGCGCGCATGCAGAACAAGGAACAGTTCGGGAGTTGCTCATGCAGTTGGATGTAGCCGGTTTGGATCGGATGCGCAGAATGCTGCGTCATCGTTTGCTGAATTTTGTGTCGGGAGTGAAGTCCGCCAATGTGCTGCTGGCTTCCGAGCTAGAAGATCGTCTTGCTCCGCGCGAGCGCGAATATTTTTCCATGATTCAGAAGGAGTGCGATCTGATTACCTTCATGACCGAGCGGCTGGAATCGCTTTTTGCGGTTCTGCCGGCTCCGGCGCCGGCGCGGCTGGAGGATGCGATCATGACAATTATGACGGATGTTCGCGGCGTGCATCCCATGGCTGATATTGCACTTGAGCTCGATCCAGCGTGCACTGGGCACGAGCTGAAAGTCTGCAGCTCTGCATTGCGGACAGCGCTTATGGAGTCGGTTTCCAATGCGTATGAGTTTTCGCGCAAACCGGTGTCCATTTCGATTGCCGACTCCGATCAGGCGTGCCGGATTCAGGTTCTGGATGAAGGGAGGCCGATGACGGATGAGGTGATTGCAATGGCCTTCGAGCCGTTCTATTCAACGCGTCCGCGGCATGTTGGAGTTGGACTTTCCATTGCAAAGCGATATGTTGAGGATCGATCTGGAGCAATGACCATCTCCAGCTGCGAGGATGGGAACTGCACAGCATTCGTGCTTCCTTACATGTAGGAAAGCGGGCCGAGGGGATAAAGATGTCAAAAAAGATTACGTTTAACGACATGAAGGTGCTGGTGGTGGATGACGACGACCTGCTCCGCCGCGTCATTTATGACAACCTGATCAATTGCGAGTGTGACGTCATGGCGGCGGATTCGCTGCATGACGCACGACGTTTGCTGGCATCCGATACGTTTGATGTCATGATTTGCGACATGCGTCTGCCCGATGGTGATGGGCTCGACCTGATGAAGGAACAGCGAGAAAGTAATCCCGGCATGGAAGTGGTCGTTATGACGGCTTATGCGAATGTGGATACCGCGGTTGAAGCCATCAAAAACGGGGCTTTTGATTATCTCTCCAAGCCGTTTGAGGATGGTCAGCTTTTCAAGATCCTCCGGAATATTGAAGAAAAGCGCACGCTTTCGCGTAAGGTCGCCACACTGACCGACTATTCGATGCGCGAGTTTGACGGTTTCCTTCAGTTTGACCAGATGATCGGTACGTCTGCGATGACCGACATTTTTGAGATGGCCAAACGCGTCGCCAAAGTGGATGCCACGGTGCTGATCCTTGGAGAGAGCGGCTCCGGTAAGGGCATGCTTTCAAAAGCGATTCATCGCACCAGTCCGCGGGCCAGCGCGCCGTTTGTGGAGATCAACTGTTCCGCCATTCCGGAGCACCTGCTTGAAAGTGAGCTGTTCGGTTATGAAAAGGGTGCTTTTACCGATGCCAAGGACAAGAAGGTTGGTCTTTTCGAGGTTGCAGAGGGCGGCACGATTTTTCTCGATGAGATTGGTGATATGGATCTGGCCCTTCAGGCAAAGGTTCTTAAGGTTCTTGAAGATAAGGAGTTCCGTCGGCTTGGGGCGCTTAAGCCGACGCATGTGGATGTGCGGATTCTGGCTGCAACCAATCGTAATCTGAAAGATCTGGTCAGCGAAGGTAAGTTTCGTGAAGACCTTTATTACCGCCTGTCGGTAGTGCCGATCCAGGTGCCGCCGCTACGTAAGCACCGCGACAGCATAATTCCGATGTCCAACTATTTCCTCCAGCTCTTCGGTAAGCAGATGGGCAGCGGGGTGAAAGCATTTGAACCCGCGGCGCTGGAAGTGCTCACCAGTTATGACTGGCCGGGCAATGTGCGAGAGCTGCGAAATGTGATTGAGCGAGGTCTGATTCTCAGTGAGGGTGAAAAGGTTAATGCCGGAGCGCTTGGCCTGAGTCTGGTTGGTCGTACTGCAACGCCTGTCACCGCGGGGCCGTCTGCTGAGGATGAAAATGAAGAGCTGCTTCCGCTGGCAGAAGTGGAAAAACGGTACATTCAGAAAGTGCTGGAGCGACATGGCGGTAATCGCAACGCGGCCGCCGATGTACTCAAGATTCATCGAACCACGCTCTATAAGAAGATCGAGACCTACAAGCTGGGCTGATTTTCCTTCATATATGGGTGAAAAGAGGGCGCGGAAACCACTGCGCCCTTTCTTTTTTCATGTGCTGTGAAGAAGGTGTTTTCCTCATTTCCATCTGTGGCATCGCGCCTGCTACCTTCTTGTCGGCGGTTTTTATCATACTTCTGATTCGCAAAAACTGCTGAAACCTGAGCCGGCGGAGACCGGCAAGCGAAAGAGGGAAGTTGAAAGGTGGAAATTTGATGACTGAGATTAATCCTTATCAGAAAAGTGCGGTAACAACCGCAACAGCCATGGAGCTCGTGCTGATGGTGTACGATGAGTGCATCCGCACGCTGGACCTGGCTGAGGAGGCGTTCAGCATCGAAGGCCCCGACTCCATTCAGGCCATCGGAAAGCAGATCATCCATGCGCAGGAAACAATCACCGAGCTCTCGCTTTCTCTGGATATGGAGCGTGGCGGAGATATTGCCATGAACCTGTACCGGGTGTATGACTTCATGATTTCGCACCTCAGTAAGGCCAATGCAAAGAAAGAGCTTAAGCCGATTCAGGAGGTTCGCGAAATGATGGTGGATCTTCGGGAAGCTTGGCAGCAGGTATCCGGGCAGGAAGCCATGATGCAGGATGAAAATAACAATCCTTCTCCTCCCGGGAACAGCGGTGGACGCTTCCGTCTGGCTGGTTAGGAGGGTTTCCGCATGTCATTGATCAAAGAGCTGGAACTTATTGAATCCCGAATGAAGCGGGCTTTTGAACTGCGCCGCATGGATACCTTTCGGCAGTTGATGTCCGAGCGGGTTCTGCTGCTCCGGCGCGCTCCGGCATCACCGGAAAAAGAGCAGTTTCTTGAACGGGCGCTTCTGCAGGCGGAGCAATGGACCGAGCGGCTCGGGCGCGGCATGGGAGATGTGCGCACGCGACAGGCTTATATGCGTGATCAGACGGCATATCGTGCCCGGTCCAGCCATCGGATCAACCGTTCCTGCTAGCCTCTGTTTTTCCTCGCTTTTTCGCGTGGCATCAGCCCTGCTAAGGAGTGGGCATGGACACGAATTCTATAGGTATGGGGCAGGACGGCCTGCTTGTTATCCGCATGCTTACTTCACTGATTCTGGTGCTGGGAGCAATGGCGGGCATCTATTTCTGGCTCAAACGCCGCGGCGGGGTTCCAGGAAGCGGTCAGCGCCGGATGCGTGTGATTGAACGACTGGCGGTTGATTCCCGCCGCAGTATCCTGCTCCTTCAGGTGGATGACGAGGAAATCGTCGTCGGTGTCGGAAATGACGGCATGTCGCGTATCAAAACCCTCAGTCCGAAGGGGGAGAGCGATGCGTAAGTGGACCTGGATCATCCTGCTTTTTGTTCTTGGAGGAACGCTGGCGGCGTTTGGTCAGCAGACCAGCTCGGTCATGGGCCCCGGAATCAATATTCAGATCGGAACGCCAGGCGAAGAGCCCGAGGGTTTATCCCAGGCGATCCGCATTGTCATGCTGCTCACCGTGCTGAGTCTTGCGCCTTCATTTGTCATCATGACGACCTCCTTTACCCGCATTCTCGTGGTTTTCGGGTTTCTGCGCCGGGCGCTGGGAACCCAGTCTGCGCCGCCATCGCAGGTACTTGCCGGTCTTTCGCTGTTTTTGACCATCTTTATCATGCTTCCGGTCTGGAAGCAGATTAACGAGCAGGCGATTGTTCCCTATCAGGCAAAGGAAATCACGGCGGAGCAGGCGTGGGAGGCCGGCTTCGGACCGCTTCGTGAATTCATGGCGCGGCAGACCGGCGAAACGGAATTTGCCCTGTTTGTCGAGCTAAGCGGAGAAGAAGCGGTTGAAATGGATCAGGCCGAGTTGAATATTCTCGTACCCGCTTTTGTGCTGAGTGAGCTCAAAACCTCCTTCAAGCTGGGATTTCTGATCTATCTTCCTTTTCTCCTGATTGATCTGGTTTCTGCAACGGTACTGATGTCGCTGGGTATGATGATGCTTCCGCCGATGATGATATCACTGCCCATCAAGATTCTGTTTTTCGTGCTGGCCGATGGTTGGACCGTTCTGGTCCGGGGCCTGCTGGCAAGTTTTATGAGGTGACGCCGTGACGCCTGAATCTGCATTGGAAATCTGTCATTACACCTTGGTAACTGCTGCGAAGCTGGCCGCTCCGCATCTGATTGCCACGATTGTAATCGGCATGCTGATGAATATTCTTCAGACCGTAACGCAGTTGAAGGATCAGTCGCTCACGTTTGTTCCTAAAATCGTTGTTGTCGGAGCCGTCGGCCTGTTGGCCCTTCCGTGGGAAATGCAGGTGGTAAACGCCTACTTTACCTATATTCTGGATATGTTCGGCACGGTATAGGAATTCGCGATGCAGATGCACCTTCCCATATTACCGATTGCCATGTTGCTGGTGCTGTTCCGTTTCGGATCGCTGGTCGGCATGACGGCCATTTTCGGCCGCCAGCTGATTCCGGTCCGGATCCGGCTGACGATTGCGCTGGCGCTGACCTGGTTTACCGTGGTGCATCTTCCTCCGGAATGGATGGCTTACTGCGCCGGCATCGATAACCTGATTGCTCTCGTTGTTGCAGCTCTTGGAGAGGTTCTGCTGGGCGCTGCGATCGGTTTGGTCTGCGATCTCTTTTTCGCGATTCTGAATATGGCCGGCGCGCTGATCAGCCGCGGAAGTTCCCTGATGATGGCCCGTATGCTGGACCCCACCAGCAATGAGCAGAGCGAAATTATCACGCTGCTCTTCACCATGCTCTTTTCGCTGCTGATTCTGCTTTGGGACGGTCACCTGTTCCTGATCAAGATGACGGTTGAAAGCTTCCGGGTTCTTCCGCCGGGCTTTTTCTGGTTCCGGGAAGAACTGCTCGAGATGGTGGTGGTGCTGGGCTCGGACGTCTTTCGCTGGGGTGTCCGTTATTCTCTTCCGGTCATGATGGGAGGGCTGCTGGTCTCTGTTTCAATGGGCCTGATGGCGCGCATCGCGCCGGAATTCAACGTGCTGTTTCTGTCGCTGCCGTTCCGGCTGGGAGTCGGTATCGGGCTGCTGACGCTGTTCCTGATGTATGGTTATGATCCGATGTTTCGGCTCTTTGAAACGATGATGATGCATCTGAAATACATTTTAGCCGGAGCCGTCTGACCATGGGACTGCTACATCCAGAAGAAGGTACAGACGGTAAAACCGAACGCGGAACACAGCGCAAGCGCAAGGAAGCCCGCAAAGAGGGAAAGGTCGTAATTTCCAACGAAATCATCACCATTGTGGTGCTTGCCGGCGGGATGCTTGTGCTGATGGGCATGCTGCCTTTGATGAAATATTATCTCACCGGTTTCATGTATCAGTGGACGGAGATCGATGTAACCGGTTCCTGGTCTATCGAAATGGTTCAAGGCCTGATCCGTCAGAGCGCCATGATGTGCGTACTTGGAATCCTTCCCTTCGGCATTGTTGCCGTTTTGGGATCCACGGTCGCCTCGATGGCGCAGACCCAGCCGTTCTTCCAGCCGGAAGTCATGAAGCTCAATTTTAATGCGCTCAATCCGGTCAATGGAGCCAAACAGCTGTTTTCCATGGAGAGTATCGTCAAGCTGGTGCTCTCCATGTTGAAAGTGGCCGTGATTTCGCTGGTGGTCTGGAGCGTGGTCCGTAAGCAGCTCAATGAGCTGGCCTTTCTTAATCGGCTGGATATTTCCGAAGGCATTCAGTGGTTCATGACGCTGCTGATCCGCATCTGCATCCGCGTCCTCAGCCTCTTCATGCTTATTGCTGTCCTCGACTGGATCAAGGAGAAGCGCAAGTTTGAAAAAAGCATCATGATGACGAAGCAGGAAGTGAAGGAAGAGCACAAGAGCCAGCAGTCCAGCCCGCAGGTCAAGCAGAAGATGCGCAACAAGATGCGCCAGCTTTCCACGGCCCGCATGATGGCTGCCGTGCCCGATGCCACCGTTGTTGTTACCAACCCGACCTTTATCGCCATTGCCATCAAATATGATCCAGCATCCGGCGGAGCCCCGATTGTGGTGGCCAAGGGCAAACGCCTAACCGCGAAACGTATCCGTGCCATTGCCGAAGAAAACGGCGTTGCTATTGTTGAACGCAAGCCGCTGGCCCGTGCCATGTACAACAAGGTCGAAATCGGCAAGCCCGTTCCGGCAACATACTATCAGGCGATTGCCGAACTGCTGGCCTACCTCTACCGTATGGGCAACGCCCGCATCCGGCAGCAGATGGCGATGCGCCGCTAGGGCATGAAAGAATGAAAAGCGCCGCCGGGGCATTCAGTCCAGCGTGCATTCCATGATAAAGTCATCCATGTAATAGCCGCTGCCAATATCTTTCTTTACCGTGTCGGCAATCGAAAATCCCTTGCCTTTGTACCAGCCGATCGTGCGCTCATTGTGCCGGTTGACGGTCAGCCAGACGGTGCCGGCTCCTGTATCCGCGGCCCGTTTTTTCGTGAGCGCAAGCAGGGCATTGCCGACTCCGGCGCCGCGTGCGGTGTCCTTTACATAAATTTTGCTCAGCATCATTTTTCCCGTCGGTTCGTTCGGGATGAGCCCGATATAGCCCACGGGTACGCCGTTCTGTCGCGCAATGTGATATTCAAACCGGTCCGCGAGCTGCGCTTGAATTGCTTCGGCACTCTGAAAGCGTTCCAGCATGTAGTTGATCTGATGAGGCCCGATGATACTCATGTAATGCTGCGTCCAGATTTCTCTGGCCAGTTGGGCCACGGTCAGGATTCCGTCGCGATTGCTAACCGGTTCAATGGTCACATTCATGAATTATTATCCCCTTCTAAGTAATGCTGATCTATTTCCATTGTTTCGTTTGCCGCATCTTTCTGTCTTTTGGGCTTCGTGATCTGAATATGGATTCGAATCACTTGTAAACGATACGTACATTTGATGGGTTGCGGAATCGTTTTCGTAAATATGTTGTTCGCTGTGTTCTGTTTTGAAGAGGAGGAGCGGCTGATATAATCGCACCGTTGTACATGCCGGCATGCGGACGCAGTGATGCGGGACGTATGCGGTTTTCGAATTTCCGGGAACGTGGTTGTTTATCCATGTTTCTGGATTGTAAATTTTTATGTGTGTAGCGCCGGTTATGCGGGAGCAGAAATGAATATGCTGGTCATCAGTAGTGCAGCAATGCGACGTTCGGTCAATGATGACTGTATTGCGCTGAAGGGCTCCAAGGGGCCTTTTGCCATGGAGGATAAATCCAGTCCGCCGGTGGAGTGCGTGCATGTGGAAGACTGCATGTTCCACCGCGGCCACGGCGTGGTGACCTGCGGGAGCGAGGCCACGATTGTTCGCGACTTGCTGGTGGAAAACTGCACGGTTGAGGGAAATGCTGAAACACAGTTTGGTCCCATCTGGCTGGAGGATGTTGAAGTACAGGCTGAAAGCAGTGATTTCAAGGTCTGTGATGCGGTTCGGGAATTATATCTGGATCGGGTTTTTGTTAATAGGGGTCAGTACGAGCTTAAACGATGAAGAAAGAAGTGTTTGCAATGCTGCCGGGGTCGGGGATTCAGGAGAATCGACTGAAACGATATTATTCATAAAGATAGAGAGGACAGGATGACGACGATACCTAAATATACGCTGGGCTGCGGCGACCGCTTTGCCCGAGAAGGACAAGCCCAGCTGACGGCCTACATGGAGGCCGGAAAACAGGGCATCACCATTTCGCCGGTCTGGAATAAATCGTACCGGGAGCACATGACCGTTCACACGGAACCGGCGTCCGTCCGGGCGGAAGCCGATGCGGCCGTGAAAGCCCTTGGCTGGCGCGGTGACTATTATGTGGATGCCGACCATATTTCCCTTAAGAGCGTCGACCGCTTTATCGAGCCCTCCAATTTCTTCACGCTCGATGTCGCCGATTTTATCGGCGAAAAGGCCGACGCTGCGTCGATTGATGCTTTTGCCGCGGCCATGGCGGACATGGTGGGCGAGATTACCCTGCCGGGGCTGGAAGAGTCGCTGGTGGTTTCAGAAGCGGATATCCGCGCTTTTGCTGAAAAATATCTCTATGCCGTCCAGGAAGCCGGCCGGATTTACCGGCATATTGAAGCGAATAAGTCCGGCGCCTTCGAGGTGGAGGTTTCCATGGATGAAACCGACGATCCGCAAACGCCGCTCGAAATGCTCTTTATTCTGGCGATGATTGCCCGTGAAGGCATTCCGGTGGACACGGTGGCTCCGAAGTTCAGCGGCCGCTTTAACAAGGGTGTTGATTATGTCGGCGATGTCGCCCAGTTTGAGAAGGAATTCGAGCAGGATGTTGCGGCGCTGAAGTTTGCGGCTGAAAAATTCGGACTGAAAGAGAGCCTGCGGCTGAGCGTGCACTCCGGCAGCGACAAGTTTTCCATCTATCCCGCCATGAACCGCATCATTCGGAAATGGGGCGTCGGCCTGCATGTTAAGACCGCCGGAACCTCCTGGCTTGAAGAGGTGATCGGGCTGGCGGAAGCCGGCGGCGAAGGGCTGGATGTCGCGAAAAAAATCTATGCCCGGGCGCTGGCGCGTTACGACGAACTGGCCGCTCCGTATGCGACCGTGCTCGATATCAATCCCGATCGGCTCCCATCGGCGGAAATTGTGGATGGATGGGACAGCGATGCCTATGTAAAGGCGCTGCGCCATGATCTGGACTGTCCGGAATATAATGCGGACTTCCGTCAGCTGATTCACGTGGCCTACAAGGTCGCCTATGAGCTGGGTGACGAATATTTTGCGGCGCTCGAAAAGTCTGCGGATATCGTGGGGCGCAACGTGACGCACAATATCCTGAACCGTCACATTCTACCGATTTTCGGCGCATAAATCTGTTTTCAGCGCCGGACGGGACGCTGAACTATGAGAATTCAGGAGTTAATAATGAAACGGAACCTTGCTCGTTTATTCCTGCTGGCTCCCGTGCTGGCCATGACGGCCTGCGCAGCCATGCCGAAAGGGGAACACTTTTATTTCGGAGAGGGCCGTCTTCCGAACGGATTCACCCGGGTGACGGATCGCAGCGATTATCCGGCCGATCGAGGATTCGGATGGCTGAACGGTCATGATAATCACTTTGCCGTGGAGCTGCCTGAAGGAAACTACACGGTCACGGTCGCCTACACCTCGCCCGAAGCGGCCGCCGCCGCAACCGTCAAGGCCGAGGCCCGCCGCCTGATGCTTCTAAAGCAGGAGAACAGCGGAGAAAAGATTCGTTCGTTCACGGTCAATATCCGGCGACCGGAAATCAAAGGCGGTGGCCGTGTTAAGCTCAACAAGCGTGAAACCGATCCGGAAATGGTGGCGCACTGGGATAATCTCCTGACGCTTGAATTCCTGCCGGATGTCAAGGATGTGGCCGGCATCAGCATTGAACCGGTGCCGGAGGCGATCACTGTTTACATTGCCGGCGACTCCACCGTAACCGACCAGCGGGCCGAGCCGTGGTCCGGCTGGGGACAGGCGCTTCCGAGTTTCTTTGAGCCGGGCGTAGCCGTGGCAAACTATGCGGAATCGGGCCGTGCCCTGTTCAGCTTCCTCTGGGAAAAGCGACTGGAAAAGATTCTCAGCGAGATCAAGCCGGGCGACTATCTATTCATTCAGTTCGGTCATAACGACCAGAAGGATAAGCGCGAAGGTGCCGGTCCGTTCACAACGTATAAACAGGAGCTTGAACAGTATATTGCCGCCGTGGAAGCAAAAGAGGCGCATGCCGTATTGGTTACCCCGATGGAACGCCGCCGCTGGAACGGAGGCAAGCCGACGGAAACGCTGACGGATTATGCCGCGGCGATACGGCAGGTTGGCGCGGAGAAGAAGGTGCCGGTCATTGACCTGCATGCCATGAGTCTCAGGTTTTATGCGGCATTGGGCGAAGCGGATTCTACGAAGGCGTTTGTACACTATCCGGCCAATTCCTTCCCGAATCAGGACAAAGCATTGAAGGATGATACCCACCACAATGTGTATGGCGCCTATGAACTCGCGCGTTGCGTGGTGGAAGGGATTAAATCGGAGGTGCCGGAGCTTGCGAAGAAGCTGCGATCGGATGTCGGAACCTTTGATCCGTCAAAGCCGGATGCACCGGAGTCGCTCGATATTCCGGCCAGCTCCGATGCCGGGGCGGAAACACCGGAAGGCAGTTAGCCGGACACATACCGCACAATGCCGCTGAAACGCAATGAGTCTATGGAGGGTCGATGAAGAAGGTGAGTGACCGAGGTCGGATTGTGTTTGGCAGCGTAGCGGGTGCGGTTGTGCTTTTCGGGGGTGTTTTCTGTCGTGCCGGAGCTCCGGGGGCGCCGGATCAACTGCGGGTGTGCGACGTTGCGGTTCCGGTTGGAACCGGCGCTTCACCGTCCTTCGGCTGGCACGTAAATGATACCGATTCGGACGAGATTCAGGCGGCTTATCAGGTGTTGGTCTCTTCTGCCCCGGAAGGTGCCGGTGATTTGTGGGACAGCGGAAAGGTTGCCAGCCGACTGCAGAATCATATCGCCTATGCGGGCATTCCGCTTTCGAGTGATCAGGCCTGCTTCTGGAAAGTGCGCACGTGGGATAAAGACGGTCATGAAGGCGCATGGTCCGGGACACAGCGCTTCGTGGTCGGCCTGCTGGATAATGCGGAGTGGTCCGGCGCAAAATGGATCCGGCGCAATACGGATGATGCCGATGACTACACCTATTACCGGAAATCTCTGGAGATTCCGGCAAAACCCATTGAGCGTGCCACGGCCTATGTGACCGGCGTGCATAAATATGCCCTCTATGTGAACGGCACTCTGGTCGGCAAGGGCCCGGCCTATCACCACCCGCAGTATCAGTATTACAACGCCTTCGACATAACGGCGCAGTTGAAATCCGGCGCGGCCAACCAGCTTGCCGTTTTCAACCACTGGTTTGGCGGCGGGCAGGGGCGTCCAGAAAGTGCACGCGGGATTCTGTTCAAGGCGATTATTCATTATACCGACGGCAGCTGCACGGAAACCGGATCGGACGGCAGTTGGAAGCAGTGCCGCGCAGAGGCATGGATGCTGTCCGGACTCGCGCACCGCAACAAGGGAGAGGGGATCGGTTATGTCGAAAAAATCGATGCACGTAAACTGATCCCTGACTGGATGTCGTTGGGTTTTGATGATTCGTCGTGGGAATTCGCCTCGGAAATCGGTGCTCCTCCGGTTGAGCCGTGGACCGGGATTCCGGCGCCGGACCTGACGCGAATTCAGGAATATGAAATCAAGCCGGTCTCCATCACCCGCGAGTCCGGCAAACGTTATCTGGTGGATTTCGGAAAGGTGTATGCCGGTCGGCCTCGGATTGCCTTTTCCGGAGGCGCAGCAAATGAACAGGTTGAAATGCTCGGCGGCTATGTGGTTGATAAGTCGGGACGCGTGGATCCGGCGGGTAACCAGTCGACCGATCTGCACTATTTTGTCACGCTCAGCGGAGAAGACTTTGTCTTTGAGCCGGAGGAATATCTGGGCATGCGCTATCTGCAGGTGGATGATTCGCCGATGCCCCTGACCGCAGATAATGTCTCTTTTATTGTGCGCCACAGCGTCATGGCTCCGGATGCGTCGTCGTTTGAATCGCCGGACGAAACCCTGAACGCCGTCTGGGAACTGATGAAGCATTCGCTGCTCACCTGCGCCATGGAGGAATTCGTCGATACGCCCACCCGCGAAAAGGGCGGATTCCTCGCGGATTCCATTATTCAGAGTACGGTGGCGATGCCGGTCATGAACGAGCGGGCGCTGACGCAGCGGACGCTTGTTGAATTTATTCAGTCGATGGAGCAGTACTGGTCGGATCCGGCAAACCGCGGCCGCATGAATGCCGTCTATCCCAACCACGACGGAGCGCGCGATATTCCCGACTTTACGCAGGCTTACCCGGTTTGGGTCTGGAACTACTACATGGAAACCGGCGATCGGACATTTCTCGAAACGTGTTATGACCGGCTGAAAGATATTGCCGACTATGTGTATCGCCACCAGAATGACGACACCGGGCTGGTCACCAACCTGACCGGCGGGAAGGGTCCTTATGAGTATGGGATCGTCGATTGGCCGGCCACGATGCGCTACGGCTATGAGATGACCGCAGCCCGAACGGTGGTCAATGGGTGGGCTTATGCCGATTACCGGGTTCTCGGTCAGGTTGCCGGCGTACTGGATCGGAAGGACGATCAGAAGACATTTGAAAAACGGGCGGAAAAGCTGGCTGCCGCCATGAATGAAGAGCTCACCCAAAGCTCCGGAGTCTATGTGGACGGACTTTCGGAATGCGGTGCAAAAAGTTCCCGCGTTTCGCAGCATGCCAATATGTTCCCGCTGGCGCTGGGCATCGTGCCGAATGAACGGCGTACGGCGGTTCTTGATGTGGTGAAGGAGCAGGGAATCCGTGTCGGGATGGTGACGATGCCGATGCTGATTCGAGCGCTTGGCGAGTCCGGCGCCGGTGATCAGCTGGTTGAAATCCTAACCGATGAAAAAGAGCCCGGCTGGGCGCAATGCCTGGCTAAAGGGGCCACGGCGACCTGGGAAGCCTGGGATGCCGATACGACGAAACAGAGCCGGTCGCATGCCTGGGGCGCTTCCGGCCTCGAGGCCTATGTCCGCTATATTCTAGGGATCCGGCCTCTGGCGCCGCAGTATGAAGAGGTTCTGATCCAGCCGCTTGACTGCGGAAGCGATCTTGACTGGGCGAAAGGGCATATCACGACGGATCGCGGACCGATTTACGTGCATTGGAAGCTGCTGCCTGAAGGCTACGCTCTTCAGGTGACGCTGCCGGCCAATGTTATCGCCCGTATCGCCCTGCCGAAAGGAAGCTCCTCCCGATTCTCCGTCTACCTGGATGGGAAAAAGGTCCGGACCGATACGGATGGCAATTTTGTCATCGTTTCGCGTGTCGGATCGGGTGAACATACGCTCGTCAGGAAAGACGGATAGGCGTCATCCCGATGGGCGGATTTTATACGCGTTCCGGCACCCGCTTTTCGTCTGTTTTTTGCGTGGCACCGGGCATGCTATCACGTGGGCATGCTGAATATTAGAAAGTCCGATATTGTAACCTCGCTGGTCCTGCTGCTGGTCCTGGCGGTCATGTTTATTCCGATCCCGACCGCGTTGCTGGACATGCTGCTGGTGATCAATGTCGCGATCGGTATCCTGATGATGGTCTACATTATCAGCATCAAGGACCCGCTGGAGTTCTCCTCCTTCCCGAGCGTCCTGCTGATGGTTACGTTGATGCGGCTTTCGGTGAATGTGTCTTCAACCCGTTCGATTCTGCTGAATGCTTTTGCCGGTAACGTGATTGAGTCGTTCGGGTCGTTCGTTGCCGGTGGTAATTATCTCGTTGGTCTCGTGATTTTTACAATTATTGTTGTGATCAATTTCAAGGTGATCACCAAGGGTTCCGGCCGCGTGGCCGAAGTGGCCGCCCGCTTTACCCTCGACGCTTTGCCCGGTAAGCAGATGAGTATCGATGCCGACCTGAACCAAGGTATCATTGATGAGAAGGAAGCGGTCCTTCGTCGTGAAAAGCTGGTACAGGAAACCGATTTCTACGGAGCCATGGACGGTGCCAGTAAGTTTGTGAGCGGGGATGCCATCGCCGGTCTGATCATCATTGTCATCAATATTCTTGCCGGTTTTGCCATCGGAATGACCCAGAAGGGGATGAGTGCCGGCGAAGCCCTTTCGCGCTACACCATTCTGACCATCGGTGACGGTCTGGTGTCGCAGATTCCGGCACTGGTGATCTCCACAGCGGCCGGTGTGCTCGTAACACGTGCCACCAGCGACGGCGACCTGGGTTCCAATGTGAAGGCCCAGCTGTTCTGCCGCCCGCGTCCGCTGATGCTGACCGGATCAATGCTGATTGCCGCCGGACTGGTTCCAGGCCTTCCGTTTCTTCCGTTTTTCACAATCGGCGGCGTTTTTGCCGGTATGGGCTATGCCATCGGCGTCCGCCAGAAGCGTGCCGAGGCCGAAGCGGCCCAACCAGCCAAGAGCAGCGGCGGCAAGCTGGATGCCGGTTCAGCCGGTAAAAAAGCGGCGCCGGCACAGATCGGTGAGCCGACCGCGAAAGCCTATAAGGAAGTGCTGCAGGTGGCCGCGCTTGAGCTGCGGATCGGATTCGGTCTCGTGGGACTGGTGGATCGTCAGCAGGGAGGAAATCTGATCGACCGTATCGGAAATGTGCGCAACCAGGTGGCCGAAGAGATGGGCATCGTGATTCCTCCGGTTAATGTGCAGGACGACATGTCACTTTCGAGCGGAGATTACCGCGTATATGTCCGCGGCCTGGAGATTGCCCGCTATAATATTTCGCCGAACTGCCTGCTGGCCATCGATCCCGGTGGCGGCCGGGAGCTCGAAGGATTCAGGGAAACGAAGGATCCGTCTTTTGGATTCAGGGCGTGGTGGGTGCCGGAAAACCGTCGCAGTGCCGTTGAGGCGCGCGGGTTTACGTTGGTAGATGCGGCCAGTGTGATTACCACCCATCTGGCCACGTTGGTGCGCAGTCATGCGGCGCAGCTGCTGAGCCGGCAGAACGTGAGCGAGCTGATCGAGCAGGTCAAGGATCAGAACAAGGCGGTTGTGGAAGAATTGATTCCCAACAAGCTGGAGATCGGTCCGGTGCACCGCGTTCTGCAGGAACTGCTGAAGGAGCAGGTTTCCATTCGCGATCTTCCCGTCATTCTTGAAACCCTTTCAGATAGCGCCGGACAGACCAAGGATGTTGGACTTTTAACCGAATTGTGCAGAAGTTCGCTTGGCGGAACGATCACTCAGCCTTATCTTTCTCCGGAAGGAACACTGAAGGCAATCGGGCTTCATCCGGATCTCGAGAGACTGCTGAAGGAGTCCGGCTCAAGCATTGGCGCAACCACGAGTTTGAGAATGGACCCGGAAACGGCACGAAGTGTGCTCGACTATTTGGCGGAAGCCGTTGGAAAGGCACGTCGTGCCGGCATTGAACCGGTGCTGATCGCCAGTCCTGCAGTTCGTCGCATGGCGCGCCAGCTGGCGCAGTGCGAAATCAAGGAGCTGCCGGTATTGTCGCTCGGTGAAGTTCCGGAATGGGTGAATGTCGATATTATCAACATGCTTCCGATACCCCGGCCCAGGGAGCCGGAAATGGCATCGGCCTAGCTAACAAGGGATGGGAATGGAACAGGTTATGGAAAATCAGAACAGGACGACGAACGATTGTCCAGCCGTGGCAAGGCAGCTTCGCTGCATCGCGATCGGCAGCGGAAAGGGCGGGGTCGGTAAGACAACGGTCTCCGTCGGGCTTTCGCATGCGCTGGTCGATCTGGGATACCGTGTTCTTCTTTTTGATGCTGACATGGGGCTGGCCAACGTGGATTTGCAAATGGGCCTGGAACCGAAGTTTACGCTGCAGGACGTCGTGTATGGCGGATGTTCGCTGGAGCGGGCCATTATTGCTTCGCCCGGTGCTCCCGATGTGCTGGCGTCCTCCTCCGGTGCCCGCGAAATGGTTTCTCTCAACGAAGTCCGTCGCGAAATGCTCGTGGATGAACTGATCAGTTTTTCAGCCCGCTATGATTTTCTTATTATCGATACCGAGGCCGGAATCGGCCCGGGGGCCATCGCATTCCTGCAAACCATGCCCCAGGTGAATATTGTGGTCATGAATGAGCCGACTTCGGTGATGGATGCCTATTCGCTGATCAAGATTCTTTCCGGTATGCCGCATCCGCCGGAAGTCCGGCTGATCATCAACAACGTCAAATCGGAGCGGGAAGGGCTTATTCTGGCCTCGCGCCTGAACGAGGCGACCAAGCGTTTCCTCGGACGTACGTTTGAAGTTTCGGGGATTATTCTTCATGACCTAGTGGTTGGCGATGCGATTCGCGCCCGCCAGAGCGTGCTTCATTTTGCGCCGGAGTCTGCTCCGGCCCTCGGGCTGCGCAATCTGGCCCGGTCCGTACTGGCTGCCAACAAGGCCCGCGAAAGCAGCAAGGCGCTCAGCCGCAGTGCCTTTGAGACGATTACAAAGATCGGCAACGATGGAAAGGTCTCTGCATGAGTACAGTGCTGGTCAACCTGGCGATGGCTGTGGGCTTTCTCCTTTGCCTGCTCAGCTTTGCGGTTGGTCTCCTGCGCGGAGTCCCGCTCTGGACGGCTTTGTTCCGTTCAGCCATCGTCCTGTCGATCGGTACTGTGGTCGTGATGGCCTTTTTCCGGTATTTTAATGTCGTCCTGTACCGATTCCTTGAGCAGAAGATTCGCGAGCATCGCGAAAAGGCCGAAGCCGCCGAGCTGGCCGAAGGGGCTGAAGAATGATCGCCTTCCCGAAATCTTCTCCGGAATCCTGGGATCATCTGAGCCATATCGTGCTCTGGACGGAGTATCTGAATAACGGCAAACTCGCGGTCGATGCCCTGATCCATGCGTATCTTCCGCTGGTCAACCGGGTGCTGGAGCGCATTTCCATGCGGCTTCCGTCCCACGTTGCTCTGGAGGACCTTTCACAGTCGGCGCTGATCGGGCTCTATAAGTCCATCGTGGATTTTGATCCGGAGCGAGGCATTCCTTTTGAAGGGTATGCCTATCCGCGTATTCGCGGCGCCGTACTTGATGAGTTGCGTTCGAACGACCATCTTTCCCGCGGAAAACGCGAAAAGGTGGAGCGTATTGAAACGATTATCGCTACGTGGGTTGCAGAGTATGGTGAGCTTCCGACCGATGTGGAAATCGCGGCGGAGCTGGGGCTTTCGGAAGATGAGTTCTGCCGGTTGATGGATGAGGCCAAGCCGTGGTGCTCGCTGGATGCGGCCGAGAGCGTTGACCGTTCCCTGCATGAAACCCTGGCGGATCCGGCTGCCGATGCGGTGAGCGGGATTCATAAGCACGATCTGCAGCAGCTGTTGCGCGAAGGATTCCGTCATCTGGATACCCGCGAACAGAAGATTCTGTATCTCTACTATTTTGAAGATCTGCGCCTGAGCGAAATAGCGGCGCTTTTTAATCTGACGGAAGCACGGATTTCGCAAATCCATGCCCTCAGTGTCATTCGGCTGCGTACCGCACTTTCCAGTCGTTTTCCTAACGAGTTCGTAGCCTAGGCCTTCCTGTGCCGATCGGCTCGTTTCCCCGCATAATCTCCTGCAATTCCTGACGCGCTTCCGGGCCGTGGCATTGGGTCTGCTATACAGGACGCATGAATGAAACAATTGCAGTTCTAGGCAAGTTAATGGATGCCACCGCCCTTCGCCAGAAGGTGCTTTCGAACAATCTGGCCAATGCCAACACGCCCGGTTACATCCGCAAGGATGTCCATTTCAGCGAAGCGTTGGCGGATGCGCTCGGTAAGGGGCCGGATGAGATTTCCAGCGTGAAACCGGAAGTCGTTGATGATGAAGAGGCTCAGGTGAATGCACACGGCAACAGCGTGTCGCTTCAGAAAGAGCTTGCTGCCATTGCCCAGAACGAACTGCTCTATAATTTTGCCGCGGAAATGACGAACCAGAAGTTTGCCGGACTCCGCAAGGCCATTACGGGGACCAAGTAGGAGAGGGTGAGCCATGTCTGAAATTACATTAATGCCCGGAATCGGAATCTGCGCCACCGGTCTGGAGGCTGAAAGCCGCCGGATGGAAGTGATTGCCAATAACGTAGCCAACGCGCAGACCACCCGAGGTCCTGATGGCAAGGTATTCAGGCGTCAGGACGTGGTTTTCGGACAGAAGCTTAATGATGCTTTCGGTAAAAAAGACAGCATGGCCGGTGTTGAGATCCGCGACGTCGTGGAAGACAACACGCCGGGCCGTCGTGTGTATCGTCCGGGGCACCCGGATGCCGGTCCTGATGGATATATTGAAATGCCGAATGTGAATACCGTGGCGGAAATGGTGGACATGATGAGTTCATCCCGGGCGTTCGAGGCCAACCTTTCGGCCATGAAAACCTCCCGCACCATGGCGACCAAGGCACTTGGAATTTTGAACGGTAACCACTAGGTCACGAATCATGGATATTTCAGCAATCACTCCCAACAGTATAACCCCGCTCCAGCCGGCCGCCGGCGGTGGCGTCGGGCAGGTGGGCAAAGCGTCCGGACAGGGCTTCGGCGAGCTGCTCGGCAACCTGGTGGAGAAGGTGGATGGATTGCAGAAAGGGGCGGACGCCTCCGTGGCGGACGTTGTTTCAGGACGTGTGACCGATGTGCATCAGGTGGCCGTGAAGGTACAGGAGGCCGGCGTGGCATTTGACCTGATGCTGGGTGTGCGTAACCGACTTATGGACGCATACAATGAATTGATGAGGATGCAACTCTAAGGAGTACGGGGGACGATGCGAGACTCAGTCAACATGTTAAAGAAGCAGGTGCAGGAAATCTGGCGGCAGTTCGGTGCTCCGCAGCGGATGAGCGTGATTACCTCGCTGCTTGTTGCCATCGCCGTGATCAGCGGCCTGATCTATTGGGGATCACGGCCCGATTTCCGGCTGCTCTATGGAAGCCTTTCTCTCGAGGATGCCGCCCAGATCCGCGAGAAGCTCGAAGACGCCAAGATTCCTGTCCGTATCGGACAGTCCGGAACCTCCATCTCCGTTCCGGCATCGGAACTGTATACCGCCCGCCTGATGCTCGCCTCCGCCGGCCTGCCGAAGGACAGCTCCACCGGATTTGAACTGTTTGAACAGCCCAAGTTCGGTCTGACCGATTTTGCCCAGAAGGTAAACTATCAGCGCGCCCTGCAGGGCGAACTCGAACGCACCATCTCCTCCATGCAGGGCATTCGCTCCGCCCGCGTGATGCTGGTGCTCCCCAAGGAACATCTCTTTGCTTCCGAAGACGAGCGCAAGGCACAGGCCTCGGTCCTGATCACTCTTAACGGGTCCGGCGCAGTTGGTTCCGCTCAGGTTCAGAGCATCGTGCATCTTCTTGCCAGTTCCGTTCAGAGCCTCGATCCTTCCCAGGTTACGGTTTCCGACCAGACCGGCCGACTTCTTACGCAGTCCATGAGCTCCGACAGCGTTATGCAGAGCGGAAGCGAACAGCTTGAGGTTCAGGAACGCACCGAGCAGCGTCTGGTTGCCAAGGCTCAGGATATTCTCGATCGCGCTCTCGGTCTCGGCAACTCGATTGTCCGCGTGAATGTGGCGCTCGATTTCAGCGATCAGGAACAGCGGAACCAGACCTACGATGCCGAAAGCCGCGTGGCTCTTTCCGAACGGATCGTGTCCGAAGATAAAAGCGGCGGCAGCAGCGGCGGTGCAGGCGGCGCGGCGGGTGTTACCGCCAGCGTATCGGTCAGCGATCCTTCCAATATGAAAGTCGATAATGGCGGCGGTAAAGACAAGACCGAAGAAACTTATGCCGAATACGTTGTGCCGACCACGGTGACCACGATCCGCCAGAAAGGGGTCCGGATGGATAAACTGTCCGTAGCCGTTTGTATTGCGCAGGGCGAATCGCCGCGTACGCCGGAACAGATGAAAGCCATTTCTGATCTCGTAGCCAGCGCCCTCGGTGTCGATCCGTCCCGCTCTGACACGATCCAGATCGCTGAAATGCCGTTCGTTGCTCCGCAGGAACCCGCCAAAGCCAACTGGTGGGAAGATCTGCCGGTCAGCTATGACTCCCTCTTTAAAGGCGTGGGCGGAATTGTCGCCCTCGGTTTTGTGTTCGGTGCCAGCCGCAAGGTCAAATCGGCCCTGCTGGCGAGCAATCCCTCCATCGAAGTGCCGATTAACGAGGCTCAGGAGCAGGAGCAGGAACGCATTATGAAGGAAGAGCCTTTTGAATTGGAAGATCAGTTGGCACGGGTCAATGAAATGGCCCGCGGCAACCCGAAGACCGTGGCGGCGTGGATTTCCAACGCTGCGGACTGGAGCGCGTAAAGGAGTTTTGTTGTGGCGAATCAGGCATTGATTACCCAGACCATGGATCCCCGGAAGCGGGTGGCGGCCGTATTGGCCAGCCTTGATCCGGATGTAGCGGCACAGGTGATGCAGGAGCTGGACCCGCAGATCATGACCAAGGCGGCGGAGAGTATCCGCAGTCTCGGCATTGTTCCCGGTAACATGCTGCGTCAGGCCGTGGCTGAAAGCCTTCAGGAGCTCAATGCCTACGGCAACGCCATCAGCGGAGATGCAACCCTGGCGGCCACGCTGCTCAGCAAGGTGGTCGGCGAACAGCAGGCGGCATCGATGCTGGAACTCGGACAGATGGCCGGCAACCGGTTTGGTCCGCTGGCATCGCGCCGGGCCGAGGATATTGCCAAGATGCTGGCTGCGGAAACCGCCAGCGTGGTTTCGATTGTTCTGCGCTTTCTTCCTTCGCAGCTGGCATCCGATACGCTCAACCTGCTGGACGATACCATTCGCCGCAAGGTCGTCATCCAGATGGCAACCGCTGAACTTCCGCCCGAACGGGTGATCGATCAGATTGAAAAGCACCTGCTTTCCCGTCTTCCGGTGTCATCGCAACGGAAATCGGGCGACCAGAACCGGCTCGACGCCGTGGTGGCCATCATGCAGCGCTCCTCCAAGGATGCGCAGGAAGCCATGCTCGACGAACTGAGCAAGAAGGATCCGGCGCTGGCCGACAAGGTTCGTGACCAGATGTTTGTTTTTGAAGATATCGGCCGTCTGGACGACGCCTCCGTACGCCGCATCATGCAGGAACTCGAAAACGGAGTTCTGGCCATTGCCCTGCGCAAGGCCCCGGAAGATGTAAAGCAGCGTTTCTTCGGCAACATGTCCCGCCGCGCCGCCGACGGTGTTCTCGAAGAAATGGAATATGCCGGAAAAATGCCCTTCTCCGAAGTGCAGGCGAAGCAGAAGGAGATCGTACAGATCGCCCGTTCACTGGCGGAAAAGGGCGACATTAAACTTGGAATGCAGGAGGAAGAATATGTCTAGGTCGCTCTTTATCGGTGCCAACGTACTTGCATTTGTTCCCGCATCGGAACGCGAGGAAGAGCCGGTCGCCGCGCCGGTCGATACCGCCGCTATCGAGCGCGAAGTCCGCGCCGAACTCGAATCGGAATATACCGCCCGTCTTGAACGCGAAGTGGCTGCACGCACGGCTGAAGAGCGCGCCTGGTTTGAGCAGAGCCTCAGGAAATACATGGCCGGATTTGATGAATGCATCACCTCGCTCCGCCGGGACATCCAGCTCAATGTCGTGGATCTCTCCCTGCGCCTGGCCGAAGTCATTGTCCGCCACGAACTGCCGGATCGCGACATGCTCCATAATCTTATTGTAAAATCGCTCGAACCGGTATCCGACCTGCAGGGCGCCTGCGTCCGTATCAGTTCCCACGACTGGGCCCTGTTCGGAGCGGAAATTTCCTCCGGCGATCACCTGGGCGTCGGAAGCACCGTACAGTTTGCCGAAGATCCGAATCTTTCGGCCGGCGATGTGATTATTGAAAGCCGTAACGGCATTTTTGATGCCCGTCTCGAAGAACGAATCAAACTCTTAAAGGAATCACTGAATGACCGCAGCGGCCGATCAGACAAACAGCAAGCTGAACTTTGATTCTCTGCTTGATGGACTCGAATCCGCAACGCTTGCCCGATGCGAAGGGCGCGTGGTGGAAGTGGCTGGCCAGACCGTAAAATCGGTCGGGCCGCACAGTGCTATCGGCGATCTCGTCTGGCTTGAACCGCGTTATGGCGACGGTGGCCGGCGCATTCCGTGCGAAGTGGTCGGATTCCACGACCGCTATGTGATCTCCATGCCGGTTGAGCGGCTGGGGCGCGTCCATCCCGGCGCCCGGGTGATTCCCGGCGGCCGCATCAAGGTGGGCGTAGGACGCGAACTGCTGGGTCGTGTCGTGGATTTTATGGGTCGTCCGATCGATAACGGACCGCCGCTGCAGGGACTGACCCAGGTGGATATCGATCGCGAGGCGCCTCCGGCTATGGATCGTCAGTCGCTCTCCTCCGTTTTTGAAACCGGCGTCCGCGCCATCGACGGAATCCTGACGCTTGCCAAGGGCCAGCGCGTCGGCATCTTTGCCGGCAGCGGGGTGGGTAAGAGCGTATTGCTCGGGAGTCTGGCGCGCAATGCTCGGTCGGGCGTCAACGTGATTGCACTGATCGGCGAACGTGGCCGGGAAGTGAAGGAATTCATTGAAAAGAACCTCGGGGAAGAGGGGCTGAAGCGCAGCGTTGTGGTTGCCGTAACGTCGGACCAGTCGCCCGTCAGCCGTCTGAAAGGTGCATCCACCGCCATGGCGATTGCGGAATATTTTCGCGATCAGGGAGAAGACGTGATGCTCATGATGGATTCGGTTACCCGCTATGCCATGGCCCAGCGTGAAATCGGCCTGTCCGTCGGTGAACCGCCGACCACGCGCGGATATCCGCCGAGCGTCTTCAGCCTGCTTCCGCAACTGCTCGAACGCGCCGGCGCCGCGAATCGCGGAACCATTACGGCGTTTTATACGGTGCTTGTTGAATCCGACGACATGAACGATCCGATCGGCGACACCGTACGCGGTATTCTCGACGGTCATATCGTGCTGTCCCGTAAAATTGCGGCGATGGCGCACTATCCGGCCATTGATATTCCCGTCAGCCTCAGCCGTCTCATGAACGATATTGCGACGCCTGATCACAAGGCGCTTGCCACCCGTCTGCGTTCGCTGCTGGCGGTTTATCAGAAGGCGCAGGATCTGGTGAATGTCGGGGCCTACGTGAAGGGCAGCAATCAGGAAATCGAAGCCGCGCTGAAACATATTGATGGAATTAATGCATTTCTCCGGCAACGGCCGGAAGAACACGAAGGATTTGAAAGCATGCTGCAGACACTCAAGGGGGCCATTGAATGAAAAAGTTCGCGTTTAGTTTACAGTATTTGCTGGATGCCCACGCGGCCCGTGAACAGGCGGCCGAACAGGCTCTCCAGCTGGCGATACGGGAACGGATCGATGCCGAACGCGGGCTGGAAAAGGTTCAGGCGGCCCGCGGCCGTCAGGTGGTTGCCATGGAAAAGATTTCGGGTGTCGTTAAACGCGGTGACCTCGCCACGCTTGTCCGGAATCTGGAGATCTATGACCGCGAAGTAACCCTTTGGGAAAGCCAGTGTGCCGCACGGAACAAGGCGGTGGAAAACTGCCGGAATGATCTGCGCAAGGAGCGGACCGCCCGCCTGCAGCTCGAAAATCTCTGCGAGCGTGAACGCGAGGAATGGGTGGCCGAAATGCAGGTGATGGAGCAGAAACAGATGGATGAAACGGCCGCCGGCCGATGGCATCGACAGGAGATGATGCGATGAAAGCAATGAATGTGATGTTGTGTCTGGTGATTGCCGCTCTGGCCGGATTTCTGGCCTTTGCCTTTCAGAGCGGACGGCTGGTCATGAATCCGGCGCTTGAAACAGTTGTCGGCGAAGGCGAGCCCCGGAAGCCGATTATCAGTGCGCAGGTTCAGCTCATCGATGAGCTTATGCTGGCACTCGAATCGGCCCAGGCGGATGTCGATGCCCGAAGCCGCCAGCTCAATAAGCGCGAAGCTGAAGTGGAAGAGCAGCTGATGGCCTACAACCAGCTCCGAAAGGAGGTGGACTCCCTTATGTCGTTGCTCGAAGAGCGCATGGTCAAGGTGAAAGACAGCGATATGAAGACATCGAAGCAGATGGCCAGTGTTTACTCCAAGATGGATCCGGCATCGGCGGCGCAGGCTTTCCGCAACATGGAGAGTGAGCGCGTGGCTATGGTGCTCAGCCAGATGGATGGACGTTCCATGGCAGCCATTCTCGATGCCGCCGTGCGTACAACCGCAGATGGAAGCCAGTATGTGGCTGAATGGTCCGACGCAATGCGCCGGCTGGCCGATGACAAGGATGGCGTATAATGAACCCGGCAGAATTAATTTCCGTTTCCGCAGAATCCCCTGCGAAGGTCGGTAAATCCTCCGCCAAGAGCGAAAGCGATGCGCAGGATGGAAGCTTCATGACCCTGTTTGACGGCGTCCTTGATTTCACTCAGCAACAGCAGTTGCCGACACTCTTCCTCAAGGGAATGATTTCCGGCGACGCGACTCCTGCAGAATCGGAATCCGGCGCGACTTCCGGACTGAAGAAAATGTCGGCCCGGATCATGGATGGAGTGGTCGAAGGCATGGCCGGCAGGAGCCAGCCGCAACTTGTGGGTGGCGTGTCTGAAATATTGCCGGAGGGCGCTTTTTTGACGGGACAGGCTGCTTCGGAACTTTCTGCTGAGGAGCCGGTTGCGGCCTCGCAGGCGTCGATGGGAGAAGCCCTCTTTGAAATGATGGGAATCACGGCGCAATCCATCCTGAAGGCGGCGCCGGCAGAGGATGCGCAGTCGCTGGTTGAGCTGGTGAAATCGCAGGCTGCTGAAGTCGGGGGAGAGGCGGCTCCGGCGGAGCAGCTTCCTCTGGTAGAGTCCGGCGATGTTGCCGCTTCCGGAACAGAAACCGGCGAGCGGGTTCAGGCGGGGATTCCCGTTGCGGATGTGATGCTGCATCTGACGAAGCCGGATCGCAGTAAGCTTGAGCAGAAACTGACAGCGCCGGTTTCGGTTGAATCGGAAAATACCACTCAGCAGACCGCACCGCGCCCGGCCGGCGTCATGCAGCCTTCCGTTCCGGTTGCCGTTCCTAACAACGAGACCATGGTTCGAATCGAAGAGCTTTCCGAAAAGTTTGACCAGCGCCTGCTCTCCATGGTGCAGCGCAATGAACAGGTCATGAAGATTACGGTTGAGCCGGCGACGCTGGGTAAGGTGACGGTGCTGTGCAAGCAGGAGAAGGATTCGGTCAGTGTGGAAATCCACGTGCAGAATCAGGGTGTGCGCGACCTGATCGCCCGTCAGGAAAATGATATCCGCCGGGTCTTGATGGAATCCGATATCGATATGAGCGGTTTTGACGTGATGCTCGGACAGCAACGTGACGGGCGGGACTCTTCTGCGTCGGGGCAGGGTGAATTTACGCAGGAGGCACGTGGCATCGTGCCTGCTTCGGAAGACGATGGAGATATGGAGCCCGTCCAGAACCTTCGTCATAAACAGGCCGCAAAATGGGTCGCCTAAGGAGAATGTAGATGGAAATTCATGGTTTAACCAGTACGAGCAGCACGACGGATTATGTTACCGGAGAAGCCGGCGGTCTGTTGGGCAAGGACGAGTTCATGCAGATGCTTGTCACGCAGATGCAGAATCAGGATCCCATGAATCCGACCGATAATGCCGAGATGACCGCGCAGCTGGCGCAGTTCAGTGCGTTGGAGCAGATGACGAATCTTAATTCCCGGTTCGAGGAACTTCAGCAGGGATCCATTGCCGCGATGTCGCTGATGAATTCCGGCAAGTCGGTTGAACTGGAACTCAACAGCGGAGCGACGGTCAGCGGTATTCTGGAAAAAGTTCAGTGGGCTGACGGATCAGCCCAGTTTGTGGTGGATGGGTCGGCCTACGACGTGAGTGATGTCTTCAGTCTGCAGTCTGCCGAAACGACAACCACCGAAGAAGAAGTGATTTAATTGAAAGGAGCAAGCCATGATTAACAGCATGTGGAGCGGAGTTTCAGGTCTGCGGTCGCATCAGACCAGCCTGGATGTAATTGGTAACGATATTGCCAACGTGAATACGGTGGCGTTTAAGCAAAGTAATGTGGCGTTTCAGGACGCATTTTATGAATCTCTCTCGAGCGCCGGTAAGGCAACGACCGGTAAGCAGGTCGGTCTCGGCGTATCTGTCGGGAAAATCACCAAGGACTTTAATGCGGGGTCTCTGCAGGAAACCGGCGTGGTCAGCCATATGGCGATCTCCGGCGACGGATTCTTTGTTATGCGCGACAGCGCCGGCCAGAATGCCACGTATACCCGTGCAGGTAACTTTGAGGTAACTTTTAATACGGATACAAATCAGCTTAACCTGATGGGGCCGGACGGTAAATATCTCTACGGAACGGCCGGCGGATCCCGCGGAACGGCATCAGACCTGATTGCGCTGCCGCCCGATATCCAGGACATGATGATCTCTTCCGGAGGGGTGATTTCCTACATCGATGGTACCGGCGCTCTGGTGGAAGATGCCTTCACGGTGGATATTGCCACGTTTTCCGGATCTGCCGGTTTGTCGCAGATCGGCGGCAACCAGTATATCGAAACCACAGCTTCGGGATCGCCGCTCTATACTTCGACCGATTATTCACTGGTGCAGTATCACCTGGAAAACTCGAATGTGGACCTGTCGAAGGAATTTACAGAAATGATTGTGGCCGAACGCGGGTTCCAGGCGAACTCCCGTACGGTGACCACGTCCGATTCCCTGCTGCAGGAACTGCTCAACCTGAAGCGCTAACCGTCGGGGGACTGAACCATGATTAAGCTAACCGATTTGCATGGCGTGGAATATCTGCTGAATCCGGACCAGATTGAAAAAGTGGAACAGAATCCGGATACGCAGATCATGCTGCTCAACGGTCATCGCTATTATGTGCGTGAAACGCTCGATGAGGTGATCGACAAAGTGGTCACCTTCCGGGCCGTTTATCGTGCCGCAGCCGCCAAACTGGGCGGAGATGCGGCAGAAAGGTAACCCATGGATATTGGAAGTATAGTCGGTGCTGTTCTGGGATGGCTGCTGGTCTTCGTGGCAATTGCCATGGGAGGCGGACGCGGATTCCTGAACATTCCCTCCATTCTGATTACCGTTGGCGGCGCCATCGCCGCCACGCTGATCCACTACCCGCTCCCTCAGGTTACGGCGGTCATGCGCGTTGCGCGCAAAGCGCTGTTCATGAAGGAGCTGGATTATATGAAGGTCTATGAAGAGTTGACCGACTATGCTGTGCGCGCCCGTCGTGACGGCCTGCTGGCTCTGGAAGGAGATATCGAGAAGATCGAGGATCCTTTCATGAAAAAGGGACTTCAGATGGCTGTGGACGGCAACAGCATGGAAGTGCTTCGCTCGGTGCTGGAGGATGAAATGGCTGCCATGCAGGAACGCCATATCATTGGTCAGGGCATCTTCAAGGCGCTGGGCAACTATGCACCGGCCTTCGGTATGATCGGTACGCTGGTGGGTCTTGTGGCCATGTTGCAGAACATGTCTGACCCGGCCTCTCTCGGCAGCGGTATGGCCGTGGCATTGCTGACGACCATGTACGGTGCGATGGTCGCCAACCTGGTTGCGCTTCCGACGGCCGGTAAGCTGGAGCAGCGCTCGCAGGAGGAGGTGGCTCTGAAGACCATGGTTCTCGAGGGAATCGTGGCGATTCTTGAAGGACACAGTCCGCGCATTGTTGAAGAAAAGCTGAGAGCCTTTATGCCGCCGAGCGTTCGCAACAAGACCGTGAAGGAATAATGAGACATTATGAAAAAACGCCCTGATCCGGATGAAGGTGGTTGCCCCCTCTGGGTCGTGACCTTCGGCGACGCCATGTCGCTGCTGGTCACGTTTTTCGTGATGCTCGTCTCTTTTGCCGACTTTGAGGAGCACGCACTGCAGGATATGCTCGGGGCCATGAAAGGCGGTTTGCGTGCGGTTCCCATGCCGATGGCGACGGCGCAGAACCGGGTGGATCATTCGATCGCGGAGGATGACTCGGAAAACGTGGCCACGCTGACCAGCGAAGATGTGGCCATCGATACGGGGCAGGGCGTGATTCTTGAGCAGGCCGTCGGCCATGACCTGCAGTCGCACATGCCGGATTACTATATCCAGCTCCTCGATAACGGAATTTCGCTGGTGATCAACCAGCAGGCGGTCTTTGAATATGGGACGGCCCGGCTGTTGAACGGTGCCGAAGAACCCTGGCTACTGGCGGCCGGTCTGATGCGAGCCGTGAATAACGAGGTGCGCGTGACTGTGATTCTGCCGCGCAATGCCGTTGTGCTGGAGCGTGGATGCCATACCGCCTGGGGACTGGGCGTTGAGCAGGCTTTGTCGGCTCAGCGCCAGCTGGTTTCCATGAGCGGCGAGGCGGCGGAGCAGCTGGGTACCAGCGTGCAGGTGGTGGATCATATGCCATCTTACACCTCGTACTCTTATGAAGGCTGCATTGAAATCCGTTTTGTCGGTTCCGTGAAGGCGTTGATGGACTGCATGCCCGCGCGCATCCTGAATGGCGAGTGGCTGCGCAAGACCGTGATGACGGAGGAGGCGCCTTATGGGCAAAGAAGTTAGTAAACCCAAGGAACAGCTGGCTCCGGCTTACTTTGTTCAGTATTCGGCCCTCTGGTGTGTGCTGCTTGGATTTTTCGTTATGCTGCTGAGTCTGGGGCGTACGCAGCGCGGTCCGGGCGTGGAAGGGGTCGGCGAGGTCCGCGATGCCTTCGGAACCAGCGGGGGGCTCGGCCTGCTCGCCTTCGCAAAAAATGTGGTGTTCGGTCGTAACGATGGCGGCTCGAGTACCTTCCGGATTCGCCAAAATCTGACGGGCGGCGATGACTCGATGGATGGCTATGTTCGCGGGTTGCTGCGTAAACAGGGATTATCCGATATATCCAGCATGGTCCTGCTTGAAACAGAGCGTGGCGAAAAAGTGATCCTGAAGCTGCCGGTCGGATTCCGCAGCGATGATCAGCTCGATCAGAAATCCGTTAAGTTGCTTGAGCAGTTTTCGGAAGTACTAGTAGATTTGAAGGAGTGCGATCTGGAAGTGATTGCGGTATGCGACGACCGGGCGGATGCCCAGGCCTGCAAGCGCGGTGCGCTGATGCAGTCGGCTGTGGTGGCCCGCTTTTTGTCGGATTCGGCATCACTGATTCCGGAGCGTGTTAAGGCCGTCGGTTATTCCGACACAAGCTGGGTTGATGTCTATGGCATGGAGCCTGTTAAAGGACATGTATTGATTGCGATTCATCGGGACACCCGATAGCGGATCGCCTGAACAGAGAGCCACGAGGAGTATCAAATGGCGGAACAAAACGATAAAACGATTGAAGTGGATGGCGAAGGTGCCCCGAAAAAAGGGAAGGGCATGATTATTATCATCGTCATCGGCGTGGTCCTGATTGCAGGCGGCGTGGGTGCCGGTATGATGCTTGGCATGAAAAACAAACCGCAGCCGACGAAGAAGGTGGAGGCCCCGATTATTCTGGAGTTTCAGGATGTCTTCGTGAATGTGGCGGAAACCAAGGCCACCCGGGTCCTGAAGCTGACGCCCGTGCTGGAACTCAGCGAAGCCAAGCTTGGACCGCTGCTCGAAGCAGAACGCCCGATTATCCGCGATCTGATTTCCGAGACGGCCTCCAAGATGACGATTGACGAACTCGAAGGCCAGAACGGCCGTGAAATCCTCAAACGCGAGATCAAGAACAAGATTAACGATCTGGCGAACGACTGGATGGCCGGCGCCGTTGTTAAAGTCTATTTTTCCGACTTCCTGATTCAGTAATACCGACCATGACCTCTTCCGAACAACCTCTCTCCAACGACGAAATGGCCGCACTCAGCGGGGTTTCGGTGGCTGATAAATCGCCCGAAGAAGCCCGCATCCAGGCGGCCAAAGTGAAAGTGGAGTCCTATAATTTCCGTCAGCCCGGGCGCCTGAGCGTGGCACAGCTACGGGCCCTGAAAGTGGTTCATGAGTTTTTCGCGAAGCGTCTTTCCGAAGGGCATTCAGGCTCCGGCGATCTGATTTTTGACCTGACGCTGGTATCGGTTGAGACGGTTTCATACAGCAACTTCATGGGATCGCTGAGCAATCCCTGTTTTCTCGCACAGCTTACCAGCCGGTTTGAGCAGGATACACTGATGGAGATTGAGCTGCCGGTTGCCCGCATGCTGGTCGGCCGCATTCTGGGCGACTCCGGCGACGACGAAGATGCCGGTAAAGCGCTGACTTCGATCGAACAGGCCATTGCCGGAAACTGGGTTGAAGGCCTGCTTCCGACACTGGGTGAGTCGTGGAATATGTCGGCGTCGGTGGATTATAAGCTGAAGAGTATCGAATGTGATCCGCGCTTTGTTCAGATCATGCCCGACGATAATCCCGTCGTGAGCCTTGGATTTGTATTGCAGTCCGGCGATCTGAAGGGCCAGCTGACCCTTTGCTATTCGCTGGATCAGCTGCAGGAACTGCTTGAAGGCATGAGCCTGAAGATGAGCGGCTCCGCTGATGAAGATACGGAGAGCGAAACGGGGGGCGCCCGGATTCTGGCGGCCCTCAAGAGCGTTCCGTTTGACCTGCGGGCGGAACTCGGATCCTGCGTGGTCCGGGCCAGCCAGCTGGCTTCGCTGCGCCGGGGTGATGTTCTCTGCCTGGACCGGTCGATTCATGATCCGGTGGATTTATATTTGGGAAATAACCTGGTTTACAAGGGCCGGCTCGGCCGCAAGGGCGATAACCTTGCCGTACAGCTCAGCAGCCGCCCCTCATAACCGATTGGGAGACACGTGATGAGTGACGAAAACATGGATATTGAAAACGAAGAAACCCCGGTTGAACGTGTAGAGGAGCGCATGGAAGAACGTATGGCAGAACGCGTGGAAGTCGGTACAATCGCCCCGTCCCCGCTGAATGAACCGCCGGAAGGCGTAAGCGGCGTGAACGAAGAGTTCAGCCTTGATATGATCATGGACATTCCGGTCGATGTGCATGTCGAGATCGGCAACACCAGCCTGCCCGTAAAAGAATTCCTGCGCCTGGGCGTCGGATCCGTGGTGCAGCTGGATCGTCTGGTGGGCGAGCCGGCCGACCTGATTGTGAACGGCAAGCTGATCGGCCGCGGGGATGTCGTGGTGGTCGACGAAACCTTCGGAATCCGCATCAGCGACCTCGTCGGAGAAAAAGAGCTGCGCGCCGCCAGTTAACAATTTCGTTTGTATGTTTGTTGCAGACGCCTGCATGGGAAAGCCCATGCAGGTTTTTTTATATCCTTATCATGTTCTAATCATTTCTTGATAAAGAACTGTTCCAAAGGTATCCTTACAAGGTGTTTAGGTCGGCGATACTGCCTTTCAGCGGGTGTCGCTCCACGCGGGATAAACGAAGAAGGGGGATTATGAAAACAACCATCATGCTATGCGGAATCCTGTTTTCCGTTGCGGCCCTGGCGTCGCCGGTCAACGATGATTTTACCAATGCATTGATCATTACCGGCAGCATGGGATCCTCGGAGATCATCGATAACACCCTGGCATCTGCGGAGCCGGGTGAGCCGGAAGTGGCGGGTTATGATCCGGTGCACACGCTCTGGTGGGAATACACCGCGCCGACCCATGGAACCCTTATCGTGGATACGCTGCAGTCGGATCCCGGGCTGGACACGGTCATGGGCGTATACACCGGAAGTTATGTGGGCGCCCTTCAGGAGGTCGCCTATAATGATGACAGTGATTTTGATGCCGAAGGTCTGAGCTGGATCAAGATGAACGTTTCTTCCGGAGTCACTTACCGGGTTGCTGTCGATGGCTATGGGGGTGCGGTCGGGGATATTGTGCTCAGCTGGATCGCCATGCCGGAAGTGAGTCCCGTTCCGGCTCATGACGATTTTACCAATGCGCTGGAAATTACGGAAAACACAGGCATGTCGCCGGTCATTGACACAGCGCTGGCAACGGCCGAGCCCGGCGAGCCGACGCACGGCGGATCGGGCGGCTATTGTTCTGTCTGGTGGAAATATACGCCGATGGAAAACGGAGTGCTGGATATCAATACGACGGCTTCAGATCCGGATCTGGATACCGTGCTGGCCGTTTATACCGGCTCTTCCGTGTCAAATCTGATCGAGGTGGCCTCCAATGACGACAATGATCCGCTCGATGAATACCGAAGTCAGCTTAGTTTCGTCGCCACTGCCGGCGAGACCTATTGGATTGCGGCTGATGGATACAGAGGCGATACCGGTTTTTTGGTCTTTCGTTGGGAATGGATTGTTGGTTCCCCGGCTCCGGCCAATGACGATTTTGCCCATGCAATCCCCATCACAGGGCCTTCAGGCATGGCGGATCCGGTGGATACCACGTATGCCACGGCAGAGCCCGGTGAGCCCGCGCATGTGTGGAATGACGCGGCTCACTCAGTCTGGTGGCAGTATACCGCTCCGAGCAATGCCATGCTGATCGCTTCGCTGGAAGGCTCCGGCGATTTGTTTGACACCGTAATGGGTGTCTATACCGGAAATTCGGTCAGTAATCTGACCGAGGTGACGTCGAACGACGATGACAGCGACCTTTCGTATCGTCGTCACAGCCGGGTCTATGTGCCGGTTGATTCCGGGACAACCTACTGGATTGCCGTGGATGGATATGATTTCGATACCGGCGTGGCCCTGCTCAGCTGGGAGACCGTGCCACTGGATGCCGATGGCGACGGTGCGAATTATTATGATGAGCTGATTGCCGGGACAGATCCCGACGATGCCGAAAGCCTGTTCAGGATAACGGGGTTTAACGGGGTGGATATGGAATTCGAATCGTTAAGCTCCAGAGAATACGGACTGTTCCGGTGCACGAACCTGACCGAGGGGATCTGGGTTCCGGTCGGGGAGTCTCAGCTCGGGGTTGACGGCGAAGATGCTTTCACGCTCTCGCCCACAAACCCGGTCGGCTATTACCGGATCGAGGTAGTGCGTTAGTCGCGTTGCCGCATAATCAGCGGGCGGCAGAGCGATCTGCCGTCTTTTTTGTCCACATTCCGGGAGTTCGGCTGCGGGGTGATGTCATCCGCACACCCGGATGTTGTGGTTTGCATCTGCCTCTGCAGATTCCTGCCTGAAATCCCGTGGCATTTGGCCTGCTTTGAACGGGGCATGAACTCAGGATTCTATAACGCAGCCATACAGATGAGCACCGGAAGCATTGCCGAGATGGAGGCTCACTCCGAAAATCTCGCGCACAGCACCATGCCGGGCTACAAGCGTATGGAGGTGAATGCCGACGTATTTGCGGCCATGATGAACAAGGAGATTCCGACCGAAGATCTCGGCGGACCGATCCGGATTAATCATGAACAGGGCGCACTCCGCGTAACGGAACGCCCGCTGGATTTTGCGATCGAAGGCGACGGCTTTTTCATGGTTTCCGATGGTCAACGGGATTTTCTTACCCGGAACGGACATTTCACCATGGCAGCGGACGGCACGGTCGTGAATTCACTGGGTATGCCCCTGCAAACCTCCTCCGGCGACCTGCGTATTCCGCGCGGCTCCAGTGCCGAAGATCTGATTCTTGATGAGCAGATGAATCTTCGTATCGGGAAAAAGGTGATCGGACAGCTCAAGGTGGTTGCCGTGGAGAACCCGGACAAGCTCGAACAGGCCGGAACCACGCTGTTTTCCTGGAACGGGGATAATGAGATTGATGCCGAATGCATGGTCATGAACAAGGCGCTCGAGCAGAGCAATACCGGCGTATTCGAGGAGATGGTCGGTATCATGACCACCCTGCGGAATTACGAAGCCTGCCAGAAAATGCTGCGTCAGGTGGATGAAGCAACTTCAAAAATGATGGACAAGCTCGCCTAGCGGGCAAGGAGAACTACGATGGAAAGAGCAATGTGGTCAGCAGTCACCGGTATGCGGGCGTCGGAGATGTCTCTCGACAATATCGCCAATAACCTGGCCAACCTCAATACCACCGCATACAAGCCCGGGCGTGTCGCATTTCAGGACATGCTCTATACAACCCTCAAGACGCCCGGTGCCACCAACGGCGACAGCGAGATTCCGGCAGGGATCCAGCTCGGCCACGGCACCAAGGTGGCCGAGGTTTCCAAGCAGTTTACCCAAGGCGCCCTTCGGGAAACCGGCGGGGATCTTGATTTGGCCATCGAAGGGCAGGGATTTTTTGAAGTTATCATGCCGGACGGAACCTCGGCCTACACCCGCGACGGCTCTTTTCGCGCCACCTCGACCGGTGAGGTCGTGACGGTGGAAGGCTATCGCGTGGCCAACTTCCCGGCAATCCCGACGGGCACCACCGATGTAACGATTGCGCCGGATGGATCGGTAACGATGACGGTTGACGGGGCAACGGTTGCCGGCCAGCAGCTTTCACTTGCCCGCTTTGCGAATCCGGAAGGGCTTCGCAGCATGGGTCATAACCTCTTTCAGGAAACCGAGGCCAGCGGACCTGCGGAAACAGGCCTTGCAGCCGGTGAAAACGGCATGGGTCTGGTAATGCAGCGCTATCTTGAAGCCTCCAGCGTCAATGCCGCCGAGGAGCTGGTGAACATGATTCTGACGCAACGCGCCTATGAAGCAAATTCCAAGGCCATCAAGGCCAGTGATGAAATGTCCTCGATGGCGAATAATCTGCAGCGGTAATACGATGAAACAGTTTCTTTCCATATTGATCCTGCTCGGCTTCCTCGCCGGTTCGGCTTCCGCCGCCGTGGTCATCAAGCTCAAGAAAACAGTCGAAGTCTGCTCCAAGGATATCCTGCTGGTCGATCTGGTCGACGAGTGGGGCGACCTTCCTTCCGAATGGAAAGCCCGCCGGGTGCTTGCCGCGCCTCCGGCCGGTGAAATGAGCTATCATGCGCTGACCGCGATTGCATATGCCCTGTCGCGTTTTGACGATATGCAGAATGTGACCCTGAGCGGGGAACCGGTGATTGCCGTTTCGCGCAAGGATCGCAAGATGGCGATGGAAGAATTTCATGATCCGATCCTCAGCTATCTGAAAGAAACCGACCCGTGGAAGGGGCAGGACATCGGTATCAAGGTTCTGAATATTCCTTCCAATACCCATGTTCCGGTCGGAGAGACCAAATACCGGATCCGCCGGATCGACCAGAAAACCTCCAAGGGCTACAGCCTGGCGCATGTGGCTGTCATCGTCGACGGTGTGGAAGCCGTTGAAGTGCCGGTCGGACTGGAAATTAATCTGATGACCGAGGTCTGGGTCATCGCACACAATCTCGAAATGGGACACATTCTGGAGTCCAGCGACCTGCGCAGTGAAATGCATGAGGTGGATGCCACAGCCAACCATGTGTCCAGTACCGAAGATCTGGTCGGCTACGAAGTTACGCGCACGCTGACCGCCGGAAACATCCTTCGCAGCATCGATGTCAGTAAACCCCTTTGTGCAAAACGCGGCGAATGGGTCGCCATCAATGCTATCGGCAAGAACCTGCAGATTACCCTGCGCGGCAAGGCCATGGCAAACGGTCGTCTTGGCGACCGCATCATGTGTGTAAACGAGCGATCCAACCGGCAGGTACTGGTGGAATTGACCGGAATGGGGAACGGCGTCCTGGTGCGCCTCTAAGGAGAGACCATGCAACGAATTATCGCAATATTGATTCTGACAACTCTCGGCGTCCATGCCGAGGACCGGCTGCTCAGCCGGCTCTATTCCGATCGTACAGCCCGTCAGGTGGGGGATTTGGTCACCATTCAGATTGAAGAACAATCTTCGGTTCAGAAGGATTCCACGAACGATCGGGATAAAACACTCTCCGGCGGAATGTCGTTTGATCTGCCCGGAATGACTGCCAACAATCGTGCGCTCTGGAATGCGCTGTCTCTTCCGGAATGGAATGTGGATGCGAACAAATCCTTTGCCGCATCCGGCAGCAAGGCTTCGTCCGATGCCTTTTCCGCATCAATCACGGTCTATGTGACCGAAGTGCTGCCTAACGGAAACCTGCTGATCTGCGGGGACCGCAAGGTCAACATCGACGGCGACGTTGTTCAGTTCACCCTGACCGGCACAGTCCGCCCGGACGATATCGACCGTGAAAACAATGTGCTTTCGTCCCGCGTAGCGGATGCCCTCATCACCTACAAAACCACCGGAGAATTCAGCAAGAGCCAGCGCAAAGGACTCATCTCCCGCGTCGTTGACTGGATTATCCCCTTCTAAAAAATCATGAAAACATCACTCTCCAGCATACTCATCCACGGACTGCTTCTGGTGGCGGTCATAACCGCTCCGGCGGCCGGTGCCGCCACGGCCCAGATCGGCACCGCCCAGGTGCGGCTGAAGGATCTTGTCCGGATCAACGGGTGCGAACGCATTGATCTGATCGGCTACGGGGTGGTGGTGGGTCTCAATAAAACCGGCGACAAAGATATCGAGCTGGCCAAGCGGACCGTCTCGAACCTGATGAAAAACTTTAACATATTCATCGATCCGGCGGATATCACCAGTAAGAACGCCGCCGTGGTGATGTTGACCGCCGCAGTGAACCCCTTCCACCGCAAGGGCGACCGCGTTGATATTCAGGTCGCTTCGATGGGGGATGCGACCTCCCTTCAGGGCGGAATTCTCCTGATGACCCCGCTGCTGGATGCTGACGGCCGCACGTATGCGGTGGCACAGGGCGCATTGACGGTCGGGGGCTACAGCGCCGGCGTCGGAGGCCCCGGCGGTGCCACGGAAACCAAGAATTTTCCGACCGTAGGACGTATTCCGAGCGGCGGTACCCTGAAATATGACGATACCGTCGATTTTGTGAAAGAGGGTAAGCTTGAGCTGATCCTGCGACACCCCGACTTTACCACGGCCCAGCGGATTGCCGAAGTTATTGAAACGGTCTGCCCTGGTGGTTCCCTGGCGCGCGATGCCGGCACCGTAAGTGTAATAATTCCTTCCGAGTTTCTGGATGTCGGACATGCCAGCGAATTTGTCTCCACGATTGAAGCCCTGCGGGTTACGCCCGACAGTTGCGCCCGCGTGGTCGTGAACGAACGCACGGGAACCGTGGTACTTGGCGGCGAGGTCAGCATTGGAACGGCGATTGTGGCCCACGGCAACCTGACGGTGCGTGTCGGGTCCAGTCTGGGCGTGTCGCAGCCGGCGCCGCTTTCGCAGGGGGAAACCGTGGTGGTTGAGGATGTGCAGGTTGAGGTAAGCGAAGATCCTTCCCGCGTCATGCTCGTACCCCAGACGTCGAACGTCCAGGAGCTGGCTGATGTGCTGAATCAGCTTGGTGCTTCGCCCCGCGACCTGATTTCCATTCTGGAAGCACTGCAGAGCATGGGCTCCCTGCAGATGGAACTGATTACCCTTTAGGAGCATGGTAATGGAACTTACGTCTACAACCCCCGTCGAATCCGGCGCATTCAACCGGGAAGAGGCCAGGCTTCAGGAAGCGTGCAACGCGGTTGAAGGGATGTTCCTCAAGATTTTGCTGAAGCAGGGTATGCAGGAAATGCTCGATAATGCGGAAGGACACTCCTCGTCCGCACTGGGTTATGCCCTTGAGCAGACGGCCGACGAAATCGCCCGCGAAGGCGATCTGGGCATTGCGGATAATATTTACAAACAGCTTTCCGCCAATCTTTAGAATCAGGAATGAACAATGGATGATTATGTTTTAAAAGCGCTGCTTGAAGAGTTCGAAGCTGCCGCCAAAGCACTGCAGCAGAGCCTGCTAAAGCGGAATGTCGATCATATCTGGAGTGCGATTGATCAGCAGGACCAGGCTGCCAACCGGCTGAATGAGATGGTGCGCGGTAACGTGGAGGCCTTCCGGGGAATTATAAAAAGCAACCCGGCGGTTCAGCGCACCCTGAACCGAAGTCAGTCGCTGATGCGCACCAACCGCGCCATGGCTACCCGTTTTCTCGATGTAATGGATAAGACGCTATCGCAGCTCGGCGGGAATTCCGCTCCTGCGCGTGGATATGGATATGGCGGGGTTCGCCGGTCCGGTCCAATGCTTGTGCGTCAGATGGGATAAAATCATGTCTGCTATCAATGATTTAATGAATATCGGCGGGAGCGGCCTGCAGGCGTATCAGAATCAGATTAACGTCTATGGTAATAATATCGCAAACGTTGATACCGATGGTTACAGCCGCCGTCAGATCGGCCTTGAAGCCGGTGCCTCGACCTACAGCGGCGTGGGATCTGGCGTTCGCGCCGGTGATGTGACCCGTCTTTTCAATGCACTCGGCCAGAACGCATTGCTTGGAGAGCAGTCCACGCTGGGTTACCATGGGGCGACGGCATCGTATCTTTCGCAGCTTGAAACGCTGGTCGGGAGTGAAGGTGCAAGCGGATTGGAAGCGGCATTGGCCTCGTATCAGGATTCGTTGCAGGATGTGATCACCTCTCCGGCGGACCTCTCCGTTCGGACCTCTCTGCTGCAGCGTGCATCATCGCTCGCCTCCGAGCTGAACCAGCTGGATGGCCGGATTCAGGATATTCTCGCCGATGACGGCCTGCTCGGTTCGGCCGGCAGTGTGGTTGATGATATCAACTCCCTGACAGAACAGCTGCAGGTCGTGAATAAAAGTATTTCCAAGGCCGAGTCCATGGGGCGTTCCGTGCCGGACCTGCTTGACCAGCGCGATCAGTTGGTTCGTGAGCTTTCCGGGCAGGTGAACATTACCGTCGGTGCCGACTATTCAATCAGCCTCGGCGGCGAAGAGCTGGTTTCTTCCGATGGCGTGACTCGTTCCGAACTGGTTGTGGATGCTGCCAATGTTTTCTCGGTAAACGGAAACGATGTCAGCGCTTCGATCAGCAGCGGGCGCCTGGGCGGTTTCCTGGTTGCCCAGAATGCGGCGAAAACGCTTAACAGTCAGCTTGATGCTCTGGCCGGCGCTTTGATTACCCAGACCAATGCCGCCTTTGACGGTGCCTACAACCTGAACGGCGCACATCCTTCGGACGAAGGCTACACATTTTTTACCGGCACCGATGCCGGCGACATAGCGGTAGATTCCGCGCTCTATAATCCTGATAACCCGCTGGATGTTCATCCTGAGCTGCTGGCCCTTGGTACAACAGCATACGCGGGGGATAACTCGGCGGCGCAGGTCATGTACAGCGTAACCCAGCTGTCCTCATCGGATCTGGGCGGACAGTCGATTTCCGGCTTCTGGTCCTACGTTGAATCCTCGCTGGGCGGTGCTGTGAGCGAAGCCCAGCAGATGGAGGAAAACAGTCAGGCCGTTGTGGATTCGCTTGAGAACGAGATGCTTTCGGTTTCGGGCGTCAACATGGATGAAGAGCTGATGAATCTGATGAGCGCGCAGAAGGCCTATCAGGCCTGCGCGCGGGTGATGTCTACGGCAACGGACCTGCTGGATGAGCTTATCAACCTGGCAAGATAAGGAGAGGTGACAGATGAAGAAAAAAAGAACAGAACAGAAAACCAAGCGTGGTAAAAAACAGGCCGTCGAGCCGAACAAGGGATGCCTTGAATCACTTTCGCAATACTTTGGATCCTACCTCGACGCGCTTGAGCTTGTACGTGCCCGGCAGTGATGTCGTCGAATGTCGGATGTTGCTCATTATCTTGTCGGTAATGACAACATCCGGAGCATTCTGAATGGGACCGGATGAGTCATCATTTTTGAATGCGAATTTTTTAAATCACTGTTGTACAGGCAGAAACGGGTGGTTTCGGGGTCCGGCACAGATTTGCCGGACCGACTTGGTCCACCTTATGCTCTAAGACAGCCATCAGCTACAGGAGGGCGTCATGAGTGGGAATGTTTCAATGTACAACAGCAATAATCTTAACCAGCAGCTTAACCTTGCACCGCAGTTACTGAACTGGTTGAAGATCCTTCAGGCATCCCGTCTTGACCTCACCCAGATGATCCACGAAGAGCTCGCGAGCAACCCGGCTCTCGAAGAGGGTTCCTCCGACAGCGACTCCGTGATGGATGACTGGTCTTCCGATGAAATGCCCCTCGATTCCTCCGAAATGTATCTGGATGGGTCCGATGTTGGCACCCGGCTTTCCGTGCTGGCTGATATTGATGAAGAATGGCGCAGTGCCGACGACCAGCCGCTGGCAAGCAGTCAGGTTCTTCAGGAAAAACACGATTTCATGATCGATCATCTGGTCAAGGCCTCCAGCCTTCGGGACGAGTTGGAAGACATGATTCTCTTCTCGGATCTCGACGGAATCGAAGCACGCATCGCAGGTATTATTGCCGGATCAATCGACGACCGCGGCTATCTGGATGCTCGGGTTGAAGATATTGCCCTCATGACCGATTCCGCTGTTGAAACGGTTGAGCGTGTTCTGGATGTATTCCAGCAAATGGCGCCGGCCGGAATCGCTGCCCGGGACCTGCGCGAATGCCTCCTTCTTCAGTTAAAAGCCATGGATGCAGACACCGGCCTGGCCGAAGAGCTGGCCGGCAACTGGCTGGAAAACCTGGCCATGAAGCAGCACAAGGCGCTGGCGGACCACCTAGGTGTTTCGCTGGATGCGCTGAATGAAGCCTTCGATCTGATCCGTACGCTCGATCCCGAACCGGGCCGCAGCTATAGCAGTGCGCCGGTTGAGTATGTGGAAGCCGATATGGAAATTTTCATGAAATCCGGAGAGCTACAGGTGGAACTGCTGGATGCACGTCTGCCGCGGCTTCAGCTGAGCAGCTACTGCAAGATGCTGCTGGAAGCGAGAAAGGGCAGCAAGGAGGACCTGCATTTTATCCGGATGAAGGTTCGCGAAGCCAACTTCCTGATCCAGGGCATTTCGCAACGGCAGGATACGATGCTCAAGGTGGCGCATGAAATCATGCGGGTTCAGCGTTCATTCCTGACCACGAAAGACGGCCGCATGCAGCCGCTGACCATGAACAAGGTGGCGTCAATGATCGGCGTGCACGAAACGACCGTCAGCCGGGCCATTGCCAACAAGTATATCCGTACGCAGCGCGGCCTGATCGAAATGAGGGCCTTCTTCAAGGTGGGTTACCGTTGCGCCGACGGTTCCTCGGTCGCGCCCGAACGCGTTCGGGAAATGGTGGCTGAGCTGATTCACGATGAAGATCCCCTCAAGCCGTTGATTGATTCGACCATTTCCGACCACTTCAAGAAAATGGGGCTGAAAGTGGCCCGCCGCACGGTTGCCAAATACCGTGAAGAACTTGATATCCCGTCCTCCAAGGAACGGCTTGCTTCGGCCCGCCGCCGGAAAAATATGAAGCTGGCCATGGCCGTTTGAGTATGGCGCGCCGCCGGATCCCTGCATAGATTGATATGTCTTGAAAAGTTTATTGAGGTGGGGCCGGTGGTCGGTTATATCTTTTGCTTGGGGACAAAACAATGATTGGCAAGACATGGCAGAAAGGGGTCGGCACCGTTATGGTCGTCGACGATGAAGAGTGCCTTCGGCATGTTGCGGGCATCGCCCTGACGGCTTCCGGGTATAACGTTCTGAATGCCGGATCGGCCGAGGCGGCTCTGGAAATGGCCTGCCTGCATGAGGGGCGCATTGATCTGCTCCTGACCGATGTACGCCTGCCGAATGCCAATGGAATCCAGCTCGCCAACCGAATCCGGCAAGCCCACCCCGATATTCGTATTGTCTTCATGACCGCCTACTGCCGGGAAGAGGTTGAAGCCTGGATCCCCGGCGAAGACATCCTGACCAAGCCATTTGACCTTGAGGCGCTTTGTACCATGGTCGGGCGCTCCATCAGCAAAGTCGCCTGATATCATGCGCTCCAATGGCATCGGCCCTGCTATCAATGGGTAGCTAATAATGGAGGTCGATTGTGCGTATTTCTAATCAGATGCAGAACCAGATGCTGTCGGATAATATCAGCCGAAGCCAGTCTGCCGTGTATGAGCAGACGGAGCGGATATCATCCGGAAAACGGCTCCAGCGAGCATCCGACGATGCCACCGGCTGGGCGCGGGCCGCAGAACTGACGTCGCTTCAGGAGCGGTTGGAACAGTTCGAGCGCAATTCCGACTATCTGCAATCCCAACTTGAATCGGTCGATCAGACCCTCAGCACAATCAGCGATATTCTGCAGAATGCTTCTGAGATTGCGGTAACAGCCTCCGATGCCACCCTGAATGAGAGCGATCGCGTTGCAATGGCCAATGAAGTGGATCAGTTTCTGGAGGCCCTGGTGCTGAATGCCAACAATTCATATGGTAGCCAATATCAGTTTGGCGGGGTTGCAAACACCGCTCCGCCGTTTGAGGTGACGCGCAATGCAAATGGACAGATTGATTCCGTGACTTATGTCGGGGCTGCAATTTCCGCCCAGATTAATATTGCCGATGGCGATGCGCTGCCGGGCCAGATGGTCGGGGGCGATGCCGATAACGGCGTTCTTCTATCTGATTCCAGTGATGCGTTTGCCGCACTGATTGAGATGCGCGATCGTCTCGCCAATGGCGAAAACCTAGCTGAAACCAATGTGCAGAATCAGGTCGATAATGCGTTTGAACGTGTGATTGTAGGGCGCGCCAGCATCGGGGCTTATTTGGAACATATTTCGTTTGTGGACGAGGTCCGCACCAGCCAGGTGGAGCAGGTCATGACCGATATCGCAACGATTGAGGATATCGATCTCGCTCAGGCAGCCACCGAGCTCTCCGAAAAACAGAGTGCTTACGAGGCCGCTCTGGCAATGACCTCGAAAACCCTGCGCACATCGCTCCTCGACTATCTCTAGTCGCACCCCGCATCGTTTGAAATCGATCGATGGCCTTTAGGTCGATGGTCTTGGAATCCGTCTGAACTGTCCGGGCGTTTTTCCTTAAGAATGGGAAGCGTTTCCTGCTCTCTCCGTTTCACTTCGAGGGCGCTTAAGAAGGGTCCGTCTATTTGTCGTGCGCTCGCGACGGAGGCGCAGAGCGGATTCCAAATAAAAGAGGTCGGTCCAACCCTTTGTTTCATGACCTCACCAGACTGTTTCCTAAAAAGCGGGGCACGCAAAAAAAGCGTCTTGACGGCATGAGGTCCAGACGCTGAAAACAGGATCGGTTGCTTATTTCTGCATCTTGTCAAGGATGCTGTCGATGGTTGCATCATCCAGTTCAAACGGGGCAGCGGCGATTCCCGCATATTTACTCAGCACTTCGGGCCGGACATCGGTATTTTCGCGCAGGGCTTCCATGTTGCGGGAAAGCATCAGCGCGCGGTCGGAGGTGCGAATCTGATCGCCTGCGGCCTCTTGGGCGTTGGTTGGCACCTTTTTCTGGGGCGCGGCATCATTTTTGATGCCGGTCATTTGACTGAGATTATTGAGTTCTATTCTCATGGCTATGCTCCTAAAACATCAGTTTTTCGGCCAGTACAGTACTGCTCGTGTCGGCTGCAAAAGCCTGGAAGGTGCTCGGCGATTTCAGCCTGAAGCTGAGGTCCGTTTCCTCTTCCGGCTCTTTCTTGTTCGCTTTACAGAATTCGTTGAAATATTCGACCACATCGCGGTCCTGTGCATCAAAAACAGCAGAAAGTTCTGCGCAGACCGTGTCGGTTCTTGCATTAATTACTACGATGCGCAAGTCAATACATTGGGGATGATAGATGCGGATGCTTCGCACATGAGGACAGATTACATAGCTGGCGCCCATTAGGTTGCCGATAATCGCAATCTCTTTCAGGTTGAGTGTTCCGTCGCTCAGCAGCAGGTTCCCGCCGGTGATATAGGGCGCATAGGCGCTGTCTGGTGCGATTTCCTTGACCGGCGTTGAAAAACGGCGAAGCATGGCTCGGGAGAGTTGCTCATGAAATCGGGAACGCTGCGTTTCATCTTCCATTCCGAGCGGGGGCAGGAGAAGCAGTCCATTGATAATGGTCGGGTCAAAATTGTCATACTTGTGCATCCGTATGGGCGAGTGACGTTCGGTTTCGATCTCGACCAACGTTGATGTCGTTGTGTGTGCGCATCCGGTCAGCAGGCCGGCGCCGCAGATCAGGCTCAGCCACCGGGGGGTCATGCGGCGGCTCCTTCCTGCTGATACTGGATATCGAAGGTCGCTTCGCATCCGCAGGTGCAGCTTACTCGCAGTGACTTGATTTTTCCGTTTTCGAAAATCGGGGTGACCCGGATGTTGTCCTGCGGTTCTCCGATCGGAACCGGATCCTTGCGATAGACAATCTGGTCTGCACGAATAATCGTGGAAAATCGTCGGGGCGCGCGGGTTTTCGCCCGTTTTTTATGATGCACGTGCGCAGCACTCACAAAGGTGCTCTTTTCCCATTGGTGATTGGATGTTTTCATGCCCCGAAAGAAGCAGTCTGCATGCCACGCAAATGCGTTCGGCTTTTCTGTCGGTCGGAGGGAAGGGCCGGGACTTTCCCGGCGTGGCAAGGGGCCTGCTAAAGGGAGGGCGTAGATAAATAAATGAAATCGAAACGCTTGAGACGACAGGCATATGATTATTTGCGACAAGAACCACTATGTGTACATCGATGTTCCCAAAACGGGGAGCACCTCGCTTGATGAATTCTTCCTGCGCGGCGGCGGCCGGCGCTTTCTGCCGAATAACGGAAACAAGAAGCACTGTCGGGAAATTCCACCATATGCGGCGGACTACGACATCATTGTATCCGTGCGGAATCCCTACAAGCGCATCGTCTCGCAATATTTTTTCTATCAGTACATCAATGACTGGTTCAAGGGGCTGACTTTTGAGGAATTCATGGACTGCTTCCTCGAAAACCTCGCGACCGAAGAAAAGTATGTACTCTTTCCCATCTGGAAATATATCGAGCCGATCGGGCAACCCGACTATGTGATCCGCATGGAGCACATGGAGGAAGATCTGGCTCGGCTTCCCTATCTGAAGGGGATGGAGCTGGCGCATCGCAACAAGACAAAAGGGAAGGGCTCGATCGAGCTGACGCCGGAACGCATTGAAAAGATCAACCAATGGGCCGGTAAGGATTTTGAACTGTTCGGTTATCTGAAGCTGAACCATATGAAGGGGTTCAGTGACTGGTGCCGGCTGGGTGCTGCAGCGGATGTCGTGTGCAGATAAAAGTAAGGATTGAAGAATGCAGGTATTTCATCATTACAACGAAGACCATAACGAAACCTCGGCACGGCAGGTGGTTCCCTATCTTCTGGGACTGGTTCCCGCGCAGAGTGCCATCGATCTCGGTTGCGGTCCCGGACAATGGCTCTCCGTTCTGAAACAGCACGGGGTCCGGCGCATTCAGGGCGTCGACGGCGCCCATGTTCCGGCGGAAGCGAGGCGCATTGCCGAATTCCTGGAAGCGGATCTGCGCGACCTGCAGGGTGTGCGTCCTCGGCTGAACCTGCCTGAAAACCGATATGACCTTGCGATTTCGCTGGAAGTGGCCGAGCACCTGCCGCCGGAAAATGCACAGGCTTTCGTGGAACTTCTGACCGATTTGAGCGACTGCATCCTGTTCTCCGCAGCGATTCCCGGCCAGACCGGTGAGCATCACGTGAATGAGCAGTATCCGGAATACTGGCGGGATCTGTTTCTCGCGCGGGGCTATGTCTACATGGATCCATTTCGTAAGATGTTCTGGAATAACCAGAACGTTAACTGGTGGTATCGGCAGAACATGTTTCTCGTCGTAAAGCGAGAGCTGGCCCGCTGGGTGGATGCGCCGCTTTGGGACGGCCGCTTCTACGTCGCGCCGGAACTGTTTCGCTGGTATGTCTCAAAATTTAAAACGCGTAACAAGGAGCGTCTGTAGTCATGGCCGATCTTTCTGTAATCATTCCGACGGCGAACCGCTCCGGCCTGCTGGCCAAGACGCTGCAATCGCTTCTTCAGTGCAGTGGATGCCTAGGTTACGATGTGATCGTGGTGGACAACGGATCGACAGATGACACCGCCGCAGTTGTTGAATCGTTCAGGAATCGCTTCAGTCAGCTACGTTATTTCTACGATGCCACGCCGGGGCTGCATGTCGGCCGGCACATCGGCATGCGGGAAGCCCGGACGGATATCCTCTGTTTTCTGGATGATGATGTCGTCGTAATGCCGACCTGGAGCACGGCGGTTCTGTTGGCTTTTGAATCGCCGGATGTCGCCATGGTCGGCGGAAAAAATCTGCCGGAATTTGAGTGCGATCCTCCGCAGTGGCTCGTGGAATTCTGGCAGGAAAACCGGCGCGGTGAACGCAAGTTCGGCCCGCTGAGTATTATCGATCTCGGCAATCTGGTGAAAGAGATCAATCCCAAGCTGATCTGGGGCTGTAATTTTTCGATCCGCAAATCGGTGCTGGAATCGGCCGGCGGATTCCATCCCGACAGCATGCCGGAAGAGCTGATTCATTTTCGCGGCGATGGAGAAACCTACGTTTCTGAATATGTGTCCGGCGCCGGACTCAAGGCGGTCTATCACCCCATGGCTTCGGTGTATCACTATGTGCCGAAATCCCGGATGACGCATGCCTATCTGCAGCGCCGCTATTTCAACCAGGGTATTTCTGATTCGTTCACTCATCTGCGGGAATCAAACGGTGATTTGTCCGCTGCATCCAAAAACCTCGATCAGCGCGTAAAGCAGTTCTGGCAGGGGCGGCGTCCGACTGCATCCGTGGATCCGTATTACCTGCAGCAGAAAATGAATGCGGCGTATATCAGCGGCTACATGTTTCATCTGAGTGCCGTCAAGGATTCCGCCGAGGTGCGGGAGTGGGTGTTGAGAGAGAACTATGTCGGAGACGCATTGCGACAGCCGTGCGCCGCGGTCTAAACAAAGGAGCACATTATGTTGGAACATATTATTGTAGGCGAAAAACTGCTGGCGATCATCATCCGGACCTCTTTCCGTAAAGAGGGTATTCAGTTTTTCACCGATGGGGATTTTTCCCAGCAGCTCGGTTACATGAACCGGCCGGAAGGCTATCAGATTCCTCCGCATGTGCATAATCCGGTGGAGCGCAAAGTCACGCTGACCCAGGAAGTCCTCTTCATCAAGAGCGGCCGGGTGCGGGTCGATTTTTATGCCGATGACCAACGCTATCTGGAAAGCCGGACGCTGGCGCAGGGCGATGTGATTCTCCTGGCTTCGGGCGGGCACGGATTCAAGATGCTTGAGCAGTCCGAGATGATTGAAGTCAAGCAGGGACCTTATTGCGGCGATATGGACAAGATCCGGTTTGATGCCGATCCCTTTCTTGAAAACGGCAAGGTTTCGGTGCGCGAACGCTCGGTGTGTGCCGGCGCCTGACGCGGGCTGAAATATTTAATGCAGGAAAAACCAGTTAGGATCCGCTTATGATCACGGTCAACAAAAGCCGGCAGAGTTATCACCAGAACATCCGGAACATCCGGTTCATCGTGAAAGCGTTCGAGTTGATGAAGGTTCCGGTCAGGGAAGAGCACATTGATATCGAGGATTTTCTGGTCTGGATGCATGCGTATCAGGATCTCACCCGCCGGTATGCAAAATCCGGGGATGTGTTTATTGAAAAGTGTCTGGAGCATTATGTTTCCACTCGTCTCCTGAATCTGAAACCCGGACATGTCTATATCGATGTCGCCGGCTCAAACAGTAATTTTGCACCCGTTCTTTGCGACCGGGGCATCGATGCCTATCAGCTTGACCTGGATTATCCCGATGGCGTGCACGGCCGTAAAATCGGCGCCGATGCGGGCAATACCGGTTTGCCGACGGAGTCGGTTAACGGCATGTCGCTGCAGTGTGCGTTTGAGTGTTTTCAGGGCGATGCGGATATCCGCTTTATCCGGGAGGCGCAGCGGATTCTGTGTCGGGGCGGCCGGACGATCATCAACCCGCTTTATGTCGACCACGAACATTTCATTATCACGCATCCTGACTGCAATCAGGATGAAATCCCGTTTGATGAAGGTGCGCTGAAGGTGTGGCGTGAAGACCGCTATGTTGCGCCGTTTTCCCGACACTATTCCCCGAAAGCTTTCCGCGACCGGATTGTCAGTCAGATCCTTCCCGGAAATGATTTTTATGTGATTCATTTCAACAATCTCGATGAGCTGAAACTGCGTTTCCCGGAGCAGCGCATTTACTGCGATCTCGCATTTGTCCTGGAAAAACGTGTCAGCTATCCGGCGGCCTGATTAACGGAGAATGACGACATGATACCTGTCAATACACCTCGGTTATGCGGGAACGAAAAGAAATATCTGTTGGAGTGTATCGAAACCGGATGGATCTCATCCGAAGGGCCGTTTGTTCAGCGTTTTGAATCAGAGTTCTCCGCCTATTGCAATCGGAAGCACGGCGTGGCTGTCGCCAACGGTTCGGCGGCGCTTGATATTGCGGTCAAGGCGATCGGAATCGGCGCCGGCGATGAAGTTATCATGCCGACCTTTACCATCATTTCTCCGGCGCAGTCGGTTGTGCAGCAGGGCGGTATTCCGGTGCTGGTGGATTCGGATCCGGAAACGTGGAACATGGATGTCTCCCAACTCGAAGAAAAAATTACGCCGCGCACCAAGGCGATTCTGGTGGTGCATATTTACGGGCTTCCGGTGGATATGGATCCGGTCATTGAACTGGCCCGGAAGCATGGATTAAAAATTATCGAAGATGCCGCCGAAATGCATGGGCAGACCTATAAGGGACGGAAGTGCGGATCGTTCGGCGATATCAGTGTTTTCAGTTTTTATCCCAACAAGCATATCACCACCGGCGAAGGCGGCATGCTTGTGATAGACGATGACGAGCTGGCGGAAAAATGCCGGGGGTATCGCAACCTCTGCTTCCAACCGCAAAAGCGTTTTGTGCATTCGGATCTGGGCTGGAATTATCGCATGACCAATATGCAGGCCGCCCTCGGCTGCGCACAGTTGGAACAGATTGACGACACGGTAAAACGCAAACGCGAAATCGGTGCGCTGTACACCGAAAAGCTCAAGGGTATTCCCGGGCTGCAGCTTCCTCAGGTGCGCACGGAGTATGCGGAAAATATTTACTGGGTCTATGGAATCGTGGTGGAGGATTCGGCACCGTTTTCGGTCGACGATCTGGTGGCGCATCTTGGCTCCAAACGGATCGGCACGCGGCCGTTTTTCTGGTGCATGCACGAGCAGCCGGTTTTCCAGACGATGGGACTGTTTGATGGTACGTCGTATCCGGTCGCGGAAAACATGGCTCGCAACGGATTTTATGTTCCTTCGGGACTGGGCATGAGTAATGACGACATTGATGCCGTCGTTGCCGCATTGCGGGAGAGGATTGGGAATGATTGAAAACTTTGTGAACAGCGCCCGCTACTATGATCTGCTGTACAAGGACAAGGACTACCTGTCCGAGGTTCGTTATGTGCTCGACCTGATTAAGCAGACCAATCCCGATGCAAAATCGATCCTCAGCCTTGGATGCGGAACCGGGCGGCATGATATCTTGTTTGCACAGGCCGGCTATCGTGTTCAGGGAATCGATCTTTCAAGCAGCATGACCGATATCGCCACGGCCCGCGCGGCAGGAAGGGGGCTGGATATCTCATTTGCCCAGGGCGACATTCGCGAGCTGGAGCTCGGCGAAAAATTTGATGCCGTCATCTCCCTGTTTCATGTAATGAGCTATCAGACGGCAAATGAAGACCTCGAAAAGGTTTTTGCCGTGGCGCGGAATCATCTCAATCCCGGCGGCTGTTTTATCTTCGATACATGGCATGGCCCGGGTGTCCTGACAGATCGGCCAAGCGAGCGTACCAAAGTAGTCGAGGACGACGATATCTGTTTTGAGCGTATTGCCCGGCCGGTTCTGCATGCGGAAGAGAATGTGGTGGATGTTCATTTTTTCATCACCGTTCGTGACAAAGAAAGCGGGCAGGTTGACCAGATGGATGAGCTGCACCGCATGCGCTATATCTTTACGCCGGAAGTGAAATCACTTGCGCAACGACATGGGTTTGATTATCGCGCAGGCTATGCCTGGATGACGGATATCAAGCCGGACTTTTCATCATGGAATGCGGTGCATGTGCTCGGAACATAACAGACTCCTGATCATTCATCCCGAAGGTAACTTTCACAACAACCCGAACCTGTTCGGGATTGTGGAACTGCTGCTCGAACGAGGCGTGGGGATCGACTACGTCTGCGAACATCAGTCGTGGAATGCAACGCTGCCGGTGCTTTCCGGCCTGCGCGTTTTCAAGGCGATGCGCGGCCGGATTCCGGAGACGCTGGCGCCACTGGCGGAGTCCAATCACTACCAACTGATTATCGGGATTGATCAGGGTATTCTGGACGGGGCAGGAACTGCGCGCCGCCTTGGCATTCCGCTGGGATACATCTCTTACGAAATCCTGTTTGCAAGTGAGTCCGGCGCCGATAAAAAAGCCCCCGAAATCGAAGCCTGTTCAAGCATTCGTTTTGCCGTGGTTCAGGATGAAATCCGTGGACGCTGCCTGCATGAAGAAAACCGGATTCCGCTGGAAAAGATGATTCATATTCCCGTCGCCTATCGCGGTATTCCGGAAATAAAAAAGAGCTCTTTTGTGCATGATGCGCTGAAGATTCCGCACGATAAAAAAATCGCGCTCTACATGGGCGCGGTAAATGAGCGCGGTATGATTTCATCCATCCTTCAGTCGCTGCAGCACTGCCCTGATGACTGGGTGCTGCTCCTGCATGATCGCTATGGAAAGCGCATGAATACCGCGTCCATTCCCGAATCAATCCGCGAGCGCATCTATATCTCCAATCTACAGTTTGATGACTTCCGAACCTCGGCCGACCTGTTGTGCGGCGTCGATGTCGGGCTGGCATTTTACAACCCGCTCTACACCTCGGAGCTGAACGGAAAAAACATTGCCAATATTGGCATGGCCGGCGGCAAGATCTCGACCTATCTGCAGTACGGCGTTCCGGTGGTAATCAATGATATTGATCCAATGACCCGGTATGTGGCGCAGTTTAACCTGGGCTCCGTCTGCCATGATTTCAGCCATCTCTGGGATTCCATTTGCGAGGCCTATGCCACCAGCTCGGCTCAATCCTGTCAGGCATTTTTTGATGCCCACCTCAACCTCGATCGACTCATCGATCCCTTCATGGAACAGGTGATGGACTTAATGGGTCCGGCGCTAAAAACGCCGCCACCGCAAACACGCCCGCTAAGCTTCAAGGAATTCCTCACGCAGCAACAGCGCAGGTAGGGTTACGCTATCGAGCGGTAAGATCTTATTACCACGAACTCTTCTTGATGGGGCTTGATTTGAACACTTGTTTCAATGATGCCTATTTCCGGCAAGCGACATCTCAACTGATCATGGAATGATGAACCACATGCACTGGAATAGCCTCTGCGAAGCTGATCTCGAAAAATGTGTTATTGTGCTCGTACGCGAAAAAACCTGGTTGCAGATTTGTTCCATTGCGAGGTGTCACAATAAAGTGAACCTGAACTGAGAGTATTTGTAAGGAGAGGAATCCACGGCTTACGAAGCTGTTCTCTTGATTCAAGGATGATCTCTTTGTTGTGAGCCCAGGTTATTGTGAATCCAAAATTTGTCTCATCAATTTGTTCATCAAGTATCATAACGGGTAACCACAAAACAGTTGGCATTTCACTGAATGTAGATGTCCATCCACTTTGCCCAGGAAGATAATAGATGATTGCGTTTGTTACGCCCGAGAACACTGAAGTTCCGAGTGTCGGAGCATCCCCTCGGAAGTAGATTCTGGAAAGGTTTGTGCAATCCTCGAAGGTCGAATCACGAATTTCAGAAATGCTGGCGCTAATTTCAATTTCCGATAGATTTGTGCAACTCTCGAACGCAGAATACCCGATTGTCTCGACGCTATCGGGAATCACCATAGACGATAGGTTTTCACAATACTGGAATGCATAGCGTCCAATGGAAGTTATATTTTCGTGTATGGTGAGATTGGTAAGGCTGTAGCAACAGGTAAATGTACTTTCAAATATATTTGTTACACCTTCAGGAATTACTAAATTCGAGAGGCTCTCGCAATGGGCAAATGCTCCAAAACCAATGTAGGTGGTCGCTTTGGGAATAATGACATTTGTCAGACTGGTGCAATTTCGAAATACATCAAACCCAATGCGGGTGATGCTGTCTGGAATCAAGATGCTTACAAGGTTGTGGCATCCATAGAACGCTCGGTCTCCTGTTGATGTGAAGCTGTCTGGGAGTGCGATGCTTGTAAGTCCATCGCAATTGTAGAACACAAAGTCCGGCAGATCGGTCAACCCTTCAGAAATCCTTATATCCTTCAATCCAGAGCAGGATCCAAAGACATATGAGCCTAGGCGGTTAATACTGTCTGGTAGAAATATGTTAGTCAGTCCTGAGCAATATTGAAAAGCAGATGATCCGATTGAGATTAATGTGGTCGGGAATTCAATTTCCTGCAAGCTTGAGCAGTACTTGAACGCATCATAACTGATGGAAGTAAGTTCTGATGAGAAGACAACATTGCTCAGTTGAGTGCACTGAAGGAACGTTCCCTCTGGAATGATTGTGATATTCTGGGGAAGTTCTACATAATTGAGCTTTCCGCAACTTCTAAATACCCGTGTTCCGAGGTTTGTAACACTGTTTGGAATGATGATGCTTGTCAGGTGCTCACAATCCTGAAATGCGCTGTCACCTATAGATGTAAGTGTTTCAGGTAATGTGATATCAACCAGTTTTGTGCAACCGTAAAATGCTGCACGGTCAATGCATTTGATGCCGCTGGTAAAAATTACGTTAGTCAGGTATGCGCAGTCATAAAATGCTGCTTTGTCAATTGCGGCAATGTTTGAGGGGATTGTGATCTCTTTTAAAGCTGAGTCTTGAAAGGCATATTCGGGAAGGTTAGTGAGGCCGGCACCAATCGTACAGTCCGTCATCGAGGCACAACCGTCAAAAGTTTTAATTCCAAGCGTCCTAACACTGTCAGGAATAATAAATTGTCGTAATCCCCAGCAATCGGCAAAGGCTTCTTCTCCGATATCCTTAATCGTATCTGGAAGTGTTATGCTATACAGATTATATTTCCGTTCAAAGGCATTGTTCCCAATAGACGTAACGGGAAGGCCTTCAATCGTATCAGGAATGACAATGGTTTTATTTGTTCCAGTGTAACCCGTAATTGTAATCGTTCTTCCTTCGTTCGTGTATGCATAGTCGAGTGCAAATACTATGGGTGGAAACATTACAAGTATGAGTATTCCTAGCAGATGAGCCTTTTCAGTAATTCGAACCATTGTTGATCTCCAATCAATCATTCTTATGTAGTAACAGATTGGTGATGCAAGGTGATAATAATTCTTTGTGCCTGATTGGCCGTGCGGTTCACTCCTTTGCAATGGATCAATTCAGTCATTCTGCAGTCTCTATTTCAATTTTCCCTCGCGGAGGATATGTCGGGAATGAAATCATTGCAGGCGGGGCGTCCTCGGTACCTATTGCAACTGTCCCGGCTTCTTTGTCTTTTAAACGAAGCGAAGCAAGGAAAACGTGCGGATCCAAAAAAGTCTTCCCCGCAGAGGGAACACTCGCCTATTTTTTTGCGGCGTAAGTCTGCCGTTCCTCCCGGATCGGGTAGAGGCCCCTGCTCTGGAGGGAGCGGTAGATGCCTTTGCGATCATCATCAATCGCAGCAAACAGTTCATCCTTGGAAATGCAGGTATTGACCGGCAGCCAGTCCAGTCCGTTGTGGATGTTCTTTTCGAAATCAAACGGCGTGGCCGTGGACCAACGGCGCTCTTTTCGGGAGCATGGATTCAGTACTACTTTACGGAACAGCTCTGTCTTCATGATGGAGGGATAAATGATGAAATAATAAAGGGGTTCGTTTTGCGCGATGAGCGCATGATTTTCGGTGTCATTCGCAAAGTGCAGGATGCTTCCGCCTTCCTGCATTTCAACCACGGCATAGCGCTTCATCAGGACCGAGTGAAAGGAGTAGCACATCATGTCGGCATTATGCCGACGCATGTCGTGGATGACGTTGTTCATATATTCCGGCGACGCCACGCAGATATGATCCTCCACCCAGCAGAGCACATAGTCCGTCGGGATTTCATCCAGCAGCTCCGTCGTATCAAAGAACCAGCCTTCCTTCGACTCTTTGAAGCTGAGATGCAGCGGTTCATCTACGTGCATTTCCAGAAACCAGGCCGCCTTTTTTCGATGCCGTCCGCGAATGTTGATCACCCATTTTTCAGGACGAACGCCCTGGAACGATTGAAAGGAATCAATCATTCGAAGCAGGCGTTCGTCGGTATCGATGAAGAAATTTGCAAATACGGTTAGCCCAGACGCATTCATTCCCAAAACTCGATCCGGTCGTTAATGTTCTCGAGAATATCCTTCTTGATTTCCTCGTTGTAGACACCGGCCTTCAGGATCACTGCCGCGCGATCAAGACTCTTCAGGTGCTTCGGAGAATAGACGAGCTGGCCGGTTCCGTAGAGACGCTTTCCCTGTTTCAGGGGATCGTTATCCAGCAGGCCCTGCAATCGCTCTTCCGAAAGGCCGAACATCAAAAGGTATTGTGCAAAAACGTGAGCGCCAAATAGGAAGACCGGAACGTCGCAGGCTTCGATCCGTTGGTTCAGCTCGGCCACCAGCTGTTCATGGTATGCAATGTAATCCCTATACAGGCGGACATTGGATTCATACAGTCCTGCCGGCAGCGGTTGTTCGGTCACGGAGGCATCCTTGACGGCGCAGTAAAAGATGCTGTGGTCCTCCATGAAATATTTCTGAGCCTCGATCCTGAAGCCATTCTTTGCGAGCAGGTATTCAATATAGGGTTCCGTCAGGAAAATCGTGTGCTCAAAGTTGATACAGTTGGTGTATTTCCGCTTGAGCATTTCCGCCATGCGGGGCAGGGAGAAGATCAGATATTTTCCTTCCGGAATGAAGGATGACAGCTGTTTAAGGAACGTGTCCGGATGATACATATGTTCCAGAACATGCGAATGAACGACCGCATCAAAGCTGCCTTCAAAGGCAAATGACTCATCAAAGAAGCCCTTGATGTATTGCGCCGGTGTTCCTTCAACCGGTGACGGATTCGGCTCAAGAATCGTCCATGGAATGGATTGATACTTTGCATGTTCCCGCGCCAGCACACCGTGCCCTCCGCCGATTTCAAAAACGGAGCCGGGGAGATAGTTGTGAATGAATGCGGCAAAGGATGCGTGATGCTTCAGCCACAGTCCGCCAATGCTTCCTGCATTGTGCGACTCGGCATAGAGCACCTCCGGCGGAATCAGTTTTTTCAGCTGGATCGCGCCGGAGCTGCGGCTTACCACCCATTCCATGTCGGCGGTTTTATCCTGCCCGGCGGCGGCATCCGTGCATCCCATGTAAATCGGAAAATCGGAGAAGGTGTAGAGCTCTTCCAGGTCCTGTGCATGAGTGACGGCACACGCTGTTCTTTCCTCGCAATTCATCTTATTTCCTCAGTTCGTTGTAGAGCATGGTTTTTCCCAGAGCATACAGCATCAGGGAGTAGGGGAAGTGGTGCAGCGCGGCAATATTCAGGTAGATCAGCGCCGTCAGAACCCGCACCTTTTTCAGGTCATACCCATTGGCTCCAAGCCATTCGCAAAAATAGGCTTCGCACTCGATCAACTCCGGCTTGCGTGCCAGCTCGAAGGTTACCGTATTGCCATCCCACGTTGCACTGTACTGATCATCGGCAATCAGTTCATGGCAGACAATCATGCCGTGCAGCAGCTTGGCAAAATCATAGTACAGATCGCCGACCGTTTTGATTCCGCCGAAATCCTGCCGCCAATCCAGGAACTTAAACGTGCAACCGTCCGGCAGCACCATGATATTTTCAAAATGGAAGTCACCATGAAAGCGGCAGGCAATCCCGTCAGAGATCCAGCCCCAATCCAGTTCGTTCAACAGTTCATCGAGGGACGGGTAGACTTCTCCATTAATGATCTCGGCATTGTCGGTCTGCCCGAAGTTTTTGTAAAACAGAGCGACGCGGTCGAAGGTCTTCTTTTCATAGAACTTCCTGCAGACGGCATCAAACTCCGTACGCTCCTCCGTGCTCAGTTCAGCGGTCGTCCAGAAGGTCTTTGAATATTCGAGTAGCTTGTCCAGCAGGGGAACGTCGGCGACTTTCGACATCACGTCTCCATCGATCAGATCGCAGGAATACATAAACTCCGTACTGCCGGTGGTGCGGGGTACAAATCCATCCAGTTCTATCGCGCGCTGCACGCGGCCTTTGATAAATTCGGCGTCGGCGGAAAACTTGATTACCGTGTCGTTCACAAACCAGATGGCTTCATTTTCCTTTTCCAGAATGTTCGGATTGATCGTGGCGCGATAGACCGATTCGGCCTTTTTCAAGGCCTCCAGATTGCCGGTGTCATACCAGTCAAATGCATAAGCCGCCACGTTATTACCGAGCAGCGCTTTCATGCCATAGGCCTCGCCCGTCTGGATGGCGGTGGTGCCGCCGGATTCCATGGCACGCCAGAACGCTTCCCAATCCTTGATCGCCGCGAGGCCGATGTAGGCCTTGTGCCGGCTGCCGGTGTCCGTGGACTTTTCACAGATGTCGGAAACATGCTGTCCGTCGAGCTGCAACGTTCGGTATTGCGACAACTCGTCCACCTCGGCATAGCCCATCCAGTTTTCATTCAGCGGGGGAATCGTTTGCCGAACCAGGGTGTCGCTGGAGATAAAATAGAACGGCCGCCGGAGGTATTCCCTGCAACACAGCATGGTCCATCCCAATCCTGATCCGGGGCCCTCAAACGGATCCACGGATACATATTGGAAAGACCTTTCAGGATAGGCCAGCGAAAGAAACTCCTTGATCAGATGCCCCTTGTAGCCCAGCGCGATCACGAATTCGCTGTCTTCCGGAAACTGTTCGATGAGGTGGGAAAGAATGGGTCGGTGCGCAAGCGTCACCAATGATTTATTCAGGTGCTTCGTCTTGTTCTCAAGCCGGGTGCCCAGCCCCGCCGCCGGAATGAATACGCAGTCTGCCATGAAACCTACCTGTTGTAATCGTCTGAAATACGCACGACATCATTTCCGTCGTCCGGCAGGCTCGCTTCCAGATACACGCTGGTTTCAACGGCTTCCATTCGATGGATATACTTCGGCTCGATGGTTACGAATTCATTTGCTGTGTAATCGATCGCTTCAAGTGTTTCCGGTGTGCTGCCGGAATAGATACGAAGCACTCCGGAGAGCACATAGATCGTTTCCATTTTATAGTTGTGATACTGCAGGCTGCAGCGATGCCCCTTGTTCATGGTCAGTCGCTTTACCATGTATTTTTCATTGATCTCAAGGATCTCTTCGCAACCCCACGGTTTTTCTATTCTCGTCATCGTATGTGCCTCACAGTTGGAACCGATGGTATTCGGGTCTCAGTTTAAAGAAATCATCATAGAAGAGCTTGGCATACTGCTGCATGTACCAGTGGCTCTTAAATCCATACTTGGCCTTCATCCACTGCTTGCCTTCCTCGATATACAGCTTCAGATTTTCGTCGTAAGACTCGGTTTTGATGATGTCCGCTTTATTCAACAAATGACTTTCGTTCTCGGATACATGGACTTCGTTGGTGATGGCGGCCGCCCAGTCGTTGACATAGGCCTTTGCGATCAGTTCGGTTTCATTGCAATAGCCCCGGAAGTTTTTTCCGTCGAACAGGAAATGCATGTAGTCCGGCTCTTCATGATTGCAGATGTCTTCCACGAATTCGCGCCGCAGCATCAGGGCGTTGTTGTGGATGAACCAGAAGTATTTGGTCGGCTCCCGGTTCAGCAGAAAGCGTTCGCCCCATCGGGGTGAGCAGGGAGACAGGATGCCGACACGCCTGTGTTCTTCCAGAATATTCATCAACGGCCGGATGGTCTGCCGGTTCTCAAATTCCGTATCATTGGTAAGCAGGAAAAAGGCACTGTATTGCGAGAATATTCCTTCTTTCCACAACTGGGCCAGACCGTAATTCATGCCCCGCGCGTAACGCAGTCCATGCTTCTTCGCATCATCCCACGCGGCGTGCCACGTGCAGTATTTGGAGAGGTTTTCCTCGTCAGACCCGGCTTCGACCACAAAGACATCCGTATTGTCGCCGTCGTAGTGCCGGATATGTTCCACCAGCGCCTCGGTGGGTTCCGGAAGGTTCCGGTTCAGGATAATGGTTGCAACCTTGTTCATGCTGCACCTACCAATCGAAATGCATTCATATATCTCAAAATGCTGCCCTTGATTTCCTTGCGCAGCTCGCGATCCAGATCGACTCCTTTTTCGCCCAGTCTTTTTCCGGCGATAAGTTTGATCTCTGCGGCTTCCGGCAACGCCGTGATATAGTGGCCGGCAATGATGGCCCGGTCGCGATCCGTCGCTGTGGTATCCGACAGCATCCACTTTTTCCACTTGCGGGATTCATATGAAATCTTCAGCCACTCATCGGCCAGCGCATTGAGTTCATGCTCTTCAAGCAGCCGGATAAAAGCCCGCGTCTCTACAACGCCGAACTCCGGTGCAACATTTGCGGCATGAATACCCAGTCGCGGGTACCACATCAATGCGTCGCTCGAAAGATAATCGGTATTGTGGGCCTTGATGTTGATGCCGTATTTCTGGCATAGCTCCACCATTTTCGGCACCTGGATTTCCGGTGCAATTTCGTCGGCTACGCGGACGGGCGAATCAAACGAACCGACATTCCGCGTTTCCATCACGCGTGTTCCGGTCTGGACGACAACAAACGTCGGAAGCGGGAGATGATTCTTTTTGCAGAAGCGCTGGATTTCGCTCAGGGAATAGTCGACCTCTTCCTGTTTGTTGGTGCTGCCGGTCTGTTCCTCGGTGCCGATCTCGAACAGGATGCGCTGCTTCTTTTCCGATGCATAGCTCCAGCAGAATTCATAGAGCTCAAAGACGCGGTCCATGATCTCTTCAACGCCCAGCTTCTGATGAATGTCGACGCTCGGGTCGATGTGAAGGATCTGGATGCCCGCATCGATGTCGTCCCGATACGATTTCTTTGCCGATTCCATGGCCCGTCGCAGGCACAGGGAACTCTCGACCTCTTTCGGGCTCTGCCACGGTCCGCCGTGATCACGGGCCAGGATAACCTTTCCCTTTTTATCGCGACTGAACACATAGTCGGCAAATTCGGCGGTTGTCCAATTGTTCACATATCCGCCGCCGAACGTTTCGGAATCGATCTGCCGTCGGCTGGCCACCAGCATGATCGGCACATCATACTCCTCCGTCAGCTCAATCACAGCATCGACACAGTTTACGCTCATCGGGCCGACGCCCAGAATGGTGCGATGCTGATCGACGAGCCGTTCTATTTTGCTCTCAATCATTGGATTTCAACTCCGCCAAAATATCGGTTGATCAGATAGAGGCAGGCATCGAGTACCGCGCCTTCGCCGGATTTGGAGTCTGTCACGAAATCTGCAGCGTTCCGGGCCTCCACCCGGGCATTGCTCGGCGCGATTCCGCACAGGCACTTTTTGAGAATGGGAGCGTCATAGAATCCGTCTCCGATGTACGCGGACTGCTCCAGTCCGAACGTCGAATCGATGTATGAAAGCCGATCGCCTTCGCTCACAAGAAACAGCTCGTGGTGCATGTCATCGACGATGCGTTTGTGCGAGATCGGGAAACCCCGTTTGTCAGCGGTCACAAAGACTATTTTGATATGGTTCCGGATCAGTTTGATTCCGTCATTATCGTGCGGGCCGAATACCTTGTATTCCTTCCCTTCGACGGAGTAGAGAAACTGTCCGGTCGTCATGACGCCGTCCACATCGATAATCAGGTATTCCGGTATCTTGTCATTCATCATTGTTACCTATGTCCCGATCTATTTGCTGACCTCAAGTTCTTCAACCGGCTCATCGGATGCGGCATTCTCCTTCATCAGGATTTCCCGGATGTGTGCCTTGCCCTTCGGTCCGGTCCAGTGAATGACCCGCTTGCCGGAGTGGTCGCGTTTTTTTGTGAGTAGCTGGCGTGACCACAGATAGTCCTGCGGCAGTTCCACAATCTCTGCATTTCTTTCCGGGTGCCGGGTCAGCAACAGGCGCAGGGATTCACGATCATCACGAACCGATGTTTTTGCGGCGTTGTCATGCCAGTCGGTCAGCAGTCCGGGGGTGCCGCAAATCAGGCTGATTCCCGTTGACCATCCTTGTTCCTTTGAATCCTGCTGTACATGTACGTGATCAGCAATCAGGCCGATGATTCCCGGCTGCGCATAGTCGAAAATGTCATTGATGGGCTTCAGCACTTCGCAATTAACGTCAACCCAGCAGGTATAGGCATACGGACTGTCAATCATGGCCCGGGTTTTGAGATCGCCCGCGGAGCATTCACCCTCCGGATACTGAATGAAGCAGTTTGCGTGGCGCTTTGCCCACACCTGGATCTCGTCGGACATGCCGCCGAAGTCGCAGATGGTGACATGGGCATCCGGATTGTGTTTCGTGATGTTCCGGTACCACCATTTCAGCATCCACTCCTGATTTCCGGTCACGCCGGTCATGAAGGTTTGGATTGTTTTTTTCGGGCGCTCCGCCGGGGTCGGCATGTCTGTTTCCGGCAGCCTAGAGGATTCCTGAACCTGATGGATGGCGTTGGCCGCATGGCGCGCAAAGTAGCTGCCTTCCGGGAATGCGCCGTACCGGTTCTGGAGATCTGCAAAGAGGACGGTCATTTCCTGCGCGTTAAAGTCGCGATACGCCTGGTTGTCGACGCTTTTCCATTGCATATCATCGCCCAGATGGCGCGTTACCTTCAGGTCTCGGAAGCAGTTCATTCCTTTCCCGAGGCAGGCCATGTTGACCAACATGGCAACACCGATCCATGGCGCGCCTACGATCACGTGACCGAGATTGAACTGTTCGATCCAGCGCCGGGGAAATACAAAGCAGTCGTGCCCGCCATGGGCTTTGCCTTCCTGCTTAAAGATGGCATCCAGTGAATCCGGCGAATCCGGATATCGTTCGACAGTCCGGCGGTTGATGGAAAATGCTTCATGGCCGGACTCCACCAGCCGGTTTACGACCTGATAAAAGTCGGGGCTTGGAATGATGTCAACGTTGGTGAAAATCACATAATCGGACGTCGATTCTTCCAGCGCCTTCTGCAGGATGTCGCCGACAAACGGGAGTTTTCTTTTTCTCGGAAACGAGGCCACGTCCAGTACGGAGCGGGTCATGTCGGAGGTCTTTACAAAGGATGCCGGAATAATGTCGTGATCTTCGGCATACTGAGCTGTCATCAATTCAATATCCAGCTCTTCGGCCTGCTGCCGGGCCTGCTCCATTGCGGCAAAGGTGACCCGTTGGATGTTATAGAATTCACTCTCCCTCGGAACGCCGACCGGGTTGATGATGTGCGTATAGCTCAGCCGGGAACGATCCGCCTTTTTTTTGACCGGTTCTTCTTCGATCATGGCGTCTGTCTGGACGTTTTGCGACAGCAGTTCGGTCAGCGAAGGATCCGCGGCAATCGATGTATAAATTTCCGGCAGTGCCGACCGGCAGTATGTGACGAAGTCCACCAGCAGGGTCCGGTTGCCGGCGCGGTCCATGGTTCGGATAATGAACGGATAAATCGCTGCGTTCGACGGGTTCAGTTCCTGAACTTTCAGGAAGGCTTCCACAGCTTCGTTAAAATATTCCTGCATCTTCAGGCAGATTCCATAATTAAACCAGTCCACTTCGCTGGCCGGCCCGGATTCAACAGCGCTCTTGAGCATGGCCAGCGTGGCCGGATCTTTCATCAGCTCTTCATAAGCTGCAAGCTGACCGGAACTTTCGGTCTGATCCTTTTGCGGGGCGCTATCCGGCGTCGTGTCGGGTTTATCGAGATTCTGATAAAGCGCCATCGCCTCATGGAATTCGGGATAACCGGCGAGATCCTGCTCCGTCAATTTTACGTAGGGCTTGTGCCATACCTGCGATGCATCCTTGCCCGTTGCGTTACGGACGATGGGAGCGGAAAGCTCCGCCTTGCCGAGGAATGCCGGAATCTGTTCGTGCATCTCTTCGGTCCTGATCGAAATGTCTGCCAGCTGATGGCACATGCGGTGCCATTCGAGATAAATCCGTGCAGCTTTTTGGATGTTGTCATCCATGTCACGGCAGGACGGACAGACCTGTTCAATAAACTGAATGGAATGACAGCGGGTGTTGATCTTGCTCAGGCATGCCGAGATCGCTTTGACCGGATCGCGCATGATGTGAATCACCTTGTCAAAAGCATACTGCGTGCGGCCGGGAAAGCGGCCGTTTACCTTGGGCAGTCCGATCGGAACCCAGTCGAAGTCGGCGGCAAACTGCCAGTGCACAATGCCGTCGCGTCCCATTTTTTCATGCAGGACATCAAATCCGATCGACTGAAGCAGTTCGGCGGCCGCCTGCGTGCCGTTGCGTTCCAGCGATACAACGAGAATCTTTTTCTGTTCACCCATGTCCTGTTCTCCGTCGGTCTGTTTTTTATCGGCAGCTGTGGATGGATCCAGCTTCTCGTATCCAAATTGTTCAAAATCGGCAGCGGCCCATTCGTTGATGATCCGGATGGTTTCCGGCGTCATATAATCCTGCCACGGGGCATGCTTTGATGCGTTGGAGGTTTTGAGGTCAATTGCTCCGACAATTTCGGATATTTCCTCGCGAAGGTTTTCAAAATGGACGACGCGATCAATGATCATGCCGTCGATCCAGTCGGCCTGATTGGTCAGGAGCCATGGATTCAGTTCCGGGGGAGCCCAATCAAGATTTCCGGTCAGACAGAGCTTCGCAAACTCTTCAAAGCTGGCATCTTCCTTTTTCAGCGCGGCCTTGATGCCGTAGCGATCGCCGCTGCGCTGCCAGATGGAGGCCCAGATGCTTACGGCCCGGTCATAGGGATTGCGTACGATGGTCCAATGAACCGGTGCCATGCGTCCGTTCGGACGCGGATGAAACCCGGGGCCGATCCGTTCGCCCGGCAGGCTGTCATACATGCCGTTGGTTGCGCATTTGCGCGTGGAAACAAAGAGCCATTTATCTTTCAGTAGTTTCATCGACGTCACCGGTCCTGTCTGGTCTATCCTTCAGCGGGATGCTTCAGCATTGTTTCTCCATGCTCACGATGCGCAGAGCAGTTCGGGCTGCGGCACCGTTTTCCGGAATGAAAAATTGACGTCGGCCTGCGTCATCAGATGGTTCCGGATATGTTCCTTGCCCCTCGGGCCGGTCCAGTGAACCACCTTCTTTTCCTTGCTGTCCTGGTTCCGGGCCAGCTGCAGGCGGAGCCACTGATATTCGATCGGCAGTTCCATGATTTCTTCTGCACGGTCCGGCGCACGCTGCAGCATGAGATGCAGGGCTTCCTGATCGCCGCGTACATCCTCGTTTTCTGCCAATTTATGCCAGTCGAGCAGGAGCTTGGATGTGCCTTTGATCAGGTTGACGCCGGTCGCCCACCAGTGTTCATCCGGAGTTCGACGGCTGTGCATGGTGTCGGATGTCAGTCCGATCTTATCGGCCTGTGCATAGTTGAACATCTCGCTGATCGGTTTCAGCACCTGGCAGTCGATATCCATCCAGCAGGTATATTCGTAGGGGCTGTCGATCATGGCCTGTGTCTTGTAGAACCAGGCGCACTTATCCCGTTTGGGATATTGGATAAAATGATCCGCATGTGCACGAGCCCACGCACGAACCTCCGGCGACATATCGCCGAAATCGCAAATGGTGATATGAATGTCCGGATTGTGCGTCGTGATGTTGCGATACCACCATTTCAGCATCCATTCCTGCGACGCATCCGTACCGGTGATAAACGTCTTGTTCATCTTTTTCGGGCGCTCGGATGGTGTGAGCAGGGCCGGCGCTTCCGGCAGAGCGGGGGACTGTCCGAGCAATGCCTTGAATTCCGGAATCGTAAAAAGATCCGAGAGGGCGGCATCGCGGGAAACCGTCTGAATGATCTGCGGCGACAGCTCGTTGCAATACTGGGCAAAGTTCAGAAGGAGTTCCAGATTATCCGCGGCGCACAGGCATTTGAAAATCACCGGATAAACCGCATCGCTTCCGGGGTTCAGTTCCTGAGCCTTAAACAGGGCCTCCGTTGCTTCGTCATAGCGTTTGAGCGCCAGAAGACCGGTTCCATAATTCAGCCACGCAATGTCGTCCGCCGGATTTTTATCCACGGCATCCTTGAGGATCGCAAACATGGCGTCATTGTTCAGCAACGCTTCATATTCCTGCATCAGGTTTCCGGATGCCGGTTTTTCAACCGAGGCGGCTTCCGGCGCCGAGGCGGTCTGTGCCGGATGCTGCGTCAGCAGGCTGTTGAATTCCGTGCGGTTAAAGAGATCTGCGAAAGCCGGATCTTTTGAAATGTTGACGACGATTTCCGGATTCAGTTCCCGGCAGTAGGCCGCAAAATTCAGCATCATATCCAGATCGCCCTGTGCATGCAGGCATTGGAAAACAGCCGGATAGACGGCGTCGTTTCCTGGATTGAGTTCCTGCGCCTTGATAAATGCTTCCGCGGCCTCTCCGTGGAGTCCCATGGCCTGCAGTGCAGAGCCGTAGGTGAACCAGGCGCTTTCGTCGGTCGGATTCTTTTCAACGGCATTCCGAAGCATTGGAAGCAGGGAGTTGCTCTCAATCAGGTGTCTGAATTCCTGCATAATGCTATTGGTATTGTTTTGCGCCGGCTGCGGTTCCGGCTGCGGAATCGTATGCTGTCCAAGCAACTGGCTGAATTCCGGCTGTCTGAAGAGATCGGCATAGGACGGATCCTGTGCAATTGAAACGATGATTTCCGGATTCAGTCCAGCGCAGTAGTTGGCAAAGTTAAGCAGCATGTACTGGTTGTCGGTCTGGAAAAAGCAACGGAACATGGCCGGATAGACGGCTCGGTTTCCGGGATTAAGATCCTGCGCCTTCGTGAACGCGTCCGTGGCCTCTTCATAACGCCCGAGATCGAGGAGGCATGTTCCATAATCAAACCAGGCCAGATCGTTGGTCGGGGTCTTGGCAACGGTCTCCCGGAGGGCGGCCAGCTCGGACTCGTTGCGTACAGGCTTCGATGCCGGAGCTTCCGTTTCCTTTCGTGCGGCCGGCGTCAGAAGCTGTCGGTATGCAGGCTGTTTAAAGAGTTCGTTATAAACCGGTTCCGAAGCGATGACTGCGATGATGTCGGGGCTCAGCTCGGTGCAGTAGGTTGCGAAGCCGAGCAGCATCTCCTGATTGTCCGCCCGGAACAGGCAACGGAAGATCAGCGGATAGATGGTTTCGTTTTGGGGATTAAGTTCCTGCACCCGGATAAAGGCTTCGGCGGCTTCATTGTAGCGGGCCTGCAGTTTGAGGCCAACGCCATAATTAAACCAGGCCACCTCGTTGTTCGGGTTCTTTTCGGCGGCATCCTTGAGGATCGGAAGAGTGGATTCATCCCTCATCATGTCCTCGTAAGCCCGCGTCGGTTCCTGCGGTTCGGCCGACTGGGTGTCGCCGTTTTCGTCATTGGCCTGGGCTGCGGCGGCTTCGTCGATCGGAAGTACATACTCAAGATCCGCGATGGTTTTGAAGGGTTCGTGGGCAAAGAGTTCGGCAAAGAATGGATCCTTTGCAAAAAATGCCGGAATCTGTATGTGACAGTGCTTGCAGTATTTCGTGAAGTCTACCAGCCGGTCAAAATCGCGGGCAAAATAGAGGTTTCGTAAAATGTTGATATAGGTGCTGCGCCGGTCCGGATCGAGCTCGTGGGCTTTCATGAACGCCATGGCCGCCTGCAGGTGCTCTCCACGGGCTTCCATGCATACGCCATAGTTGACCCAGTGTCCGGTCATCGGTTCCGGCTGGAAGAGGGCTTCGCGCACCTTCGGGAGCGATTGGTCCCAGATGGATGCATCGGGGCCGGACGCCACCGGTTTTCTTACGGTGGTTATTTCGTCGAGCGTAAACTGGAGTGTTCGGGGGCGGGGCGGGGTGTAATATTTTTGGGTGTAGGGCTTCCGGTGGTCGCGCTGAAGGCTGTAGGCCTTGTCGAAGGATTCGATAACAACGCAGTCCACGTGGGTGAAACCCAGTTCCTCCGCTACACGGACGCGATTTGAACCGCCCCAGATGACATAGAGCCGCTTGTTCAGTTCGCCGGTTTTTGTTTCGTCGAAGGGAAGTTCGCACAGTTCATCGGTGCAGATATTTTTGCGCTCAATCAGTTCCCTCCGGGTTGCGTGCACAACGAGCAGCGGATAATGCAGCCCGTTTTCCGCGATATCCTTCGCCAGCCGCGAATAAAACGGTTTACCTTTGTGGGTATCCGCCCGGGGAACCGAAGCCCATAGCTCTTTAATCGGGAGAACAACGGTTGGATAACTAATCCAGCTGCTTCCGTGAAATTGGGATTTCAGCGTCTTTTTTTTTGCCATGTCTATTCTCCTCATCCGTAGGTATTAATCATCGTCTAGATGGTAGCAGGGGCGATGCCATAGGGTAGGCGACGTCTTGGGTCATCCAGTTTATGAGGTGATCGGCAAAAAGTTCCTCTTGCCGCTTATTATTTAAGGTTCCTGTTTTGGCGTCCGAATGATGGGACAACCGCAGGAAGTCTCGGGAGGTCCGGGATGGCGGTGGACTGCACAGGGACGTGCAGTCGAGGAAAACTAACTGCATAAAAACCAAGGAGGATTATCATGCAGGTCACTAATAATGTAGCATCATTCAACGTATGGCGTAACTACACCAACAATGTAGCCGGACTGCGTAACTCCATGAGCAAGCTCTCTTCCGGCAGCCGTATCAACAATGCCGGTGACGATCCGGCCGGTTTGGCCATGAGCGAACGTCTGCGTGCTCAGACCCGTAACACCGCCGCTGCTGCCAGCAACGTTGAAAACAAACTGAACTATCTCCAGACCGCGGATTCGTGGATGCAGAAGATTCAGGACATGCTCGGTCGTATGGGCGAGCTGGCTGTTATGGCCAATGACGGCACCAAGTCGGAAACCGATCGTGAAGTACTGCAGGCTGAATTTTCCCAAATGCAGGAAGAAATCGTTCGCGTGACCGATGATGTGGGCAAGTTCAACAGTATCGCCCTGTTTGATGGTACTTCCATCACGCAGCAGGTAGGTGCAGACGGCGGTCAGGAATTCCAGGGTGTTTCCATTAGTCTGCAGTCGACCGATACGACCGATCTGGACGGATCTGCCGGTACTGGTTCGGCTACCTGGAATGACCTGGTGAACGGCACGGGTGCCGGTTCCGGAGCAATCTCTGTTGGCACGCAGTCGGATGCTTCCGCTGCGGTTACCGCGGTTAACGCCGGTATCGACCATGTCAGTTCGCTGCGTGCGGATGTGGGTGCCGAGCTGAAGCGGATGAATCAGACCCTCGACGGTCTCCGCAGTTATCAGGAAAACATTACCGCAACTGAAAGCCGCATTCGTGACGTTGATGTGGCCAAGGAAACGGCAACGATGTCTAAGTACAGTATCCTGCAGCAGGTCGGTACCGCCATGCTTGCTCAGGCCAATCAGCTCCCGCAGGGTGTGCTGCAGCTGCTTGGATAGTTTTACCCTCATCACACCTCCCGCAGGGCGGGCCCCGGTTTTCGGGGCTCGCCCTTTTTCTGTACGTCAGACATGGCATGTAACCGGGATGAAAGTTTCCGGCGGGCCGCGATGGAGCGGTGCCGGTTGCTGACCGGCGGGAAACTGGGCATCGCGGCTCAAGGCATCGCCCGGCTCAAAGAGATGGTTCGAGCGATTACGAAGCGCAATCGGGGGCGATCCCTTGAGCGTGTCGTGAACGAGTTGAACAGCTTGATCCGGGGATGGGTGAACTATTCCCGTTATGCCCATGCCAAGGGCACGATGCAGCAGCTCGACAAGTGGTTGTGCCGCAAGCTCCGATGCTGCCGCCTTAAACAATGCAAACGCGCCGTCGGTATCGTCCGGTTCCTGATGGATCGAGGATTAAGGCCGATCAGGCGAGGGCATTGGGCGGAAGCAGAAAGGGGTGGTGGCGTATGTCGTTGACCCCGCAGGCTCACCGAGCGATGGGAGAGCCGAGGTTCAGGGAAATCAAGTATGCAGGCTTCGCAGAACAGTATGTGAAGTTGGAGCTGTTCATTTAGCGGAAACCGCCGTATGCCATAAAAGGCACGTACGGTGGTGTGAGAGGAGGGGTAACCCGCCAGCTCAATTGTTGCCTGTTTTCTGGGGGAAATCAGGGGAGGTGGAAAAATATTCCGCCGTTTTGAGGCAGATTTAAGCCTCTGGGTTTTATGACCGAACAACACAGCATCCGCGAGATATCCTGGGGGGTCAGGGCGCGGTAGAGCGGCACAAGGATGTGAAGCTCGGAGAAAAATAACTGCAAGCATATCAAGGAGGATTATCATGCAGGTCTCAAACAACGTAGCA
>JAFGVP010000001.1 GCA_016937945.1 Pontiellaceae bacterium
CCTCCGGAGGAGGGGTTGATTGAAGCGCCCTTCGGGCGTAATGAACCAGTCTCAGGGAGACGCTCCCGTTGGTCGCTCAAATCAAACAAAACATGAACAACAAAGTGACAACTTAAAATCAGGAATGGACAGAACAAATGATTATTCGGCGAACAGGGCATTCCGCAGGGCATTTTTCCAGATTAGGTATCCCTCGGCGGTCATATGAAGATTGTCGCTTAGAAACAGGGACTTTATCGGAAGGCCATCTTCTCCGATCATAGGCGTCGCCACATCGACATAGTGTAGGTGCTCTCCACGTTCACACCAGGCCGCAAGCAATGCGTTTGATTTCAGGACCTTCTCCCACAGGTTCCAGCGGGCAATACTGGGTTTGACGGACATAAAATAGAATTCCCGATCGCCGCCAACGGCCCGCATGGCCTCAACAAACTGCCGGCATTGTGCGATGTACTGCTCCGGAGTCATCGGACCGACCAGGTCGTTATCGCCTTCATAGACCACCACGATACGGGAAGGATAACGGGTAAAAAAGTCCATATAGGTCAGCACATCAGCCATAGTGGAACCGCCGAAACCTCGATGAATGACCTTCATGGGAGCCAGATCATCATGGATGCTCTTCCACATACGCATGCTTGAACTTCCGACACACAGGACATATTCAGGACCGGGACATACCGAGCGATCATCATTCGCCCAGCCTTTGAACACATCAATAAACCGATTGGCCTGTTGCGCCTCATTAAAGGAGAACGCCGTATAGACCGGCATTTCCTGCTGCACCTCGGCTGCCGTACATCCGAAACTGCTCAGCAGCATTGGCAAACATGCGATTGCAAGCAAATGCATCCGCCTGCCCCGCTTAACCTCGTCAACCTTCCGGATACATTTTTTCCAACTCCAGTCTAACTTCATTTTTCCGCCTTTCTTCGTTCAGGTCATCCGCTCTTTCAGTCCGCTGATGATTCAATCTCGAGTTCTTCATTAAATACGGCATACACGCGGCTAAGCCTCCGGCGCATGGAAAGCAGGCGCCAAAGTCCTATGATACCCGCAAACACACCGGTACACAGCAGGAAAAACCCGGTATTCACCGTGACCCGCTCTGAGGGAAACAGTTTCACCAGAGTTCCGCCTGCGGCCAGCAGAGCAATCGCGGTTCGCAAATAGGCCAGAAAAGTGCGTTCATTGGCCAGAACCGTCCGGTCATATGCCAGATGATCGCGTAATATCATTTCATCCGGGTTGATTTTTGAATAAGGCATCGTGCTTTCCGTCCTGTTTATCGCGCTGATATCATGCGGATCGCGCCTTGAAATGAAATCCAGCCAGACAGGCGTCGTCATCCAGCCTGCCCGAAAGAGAAAACCGGCCGGCCTCGTCGAGCAGAATCTCAAACAGCTCCTTCAGAGGAAGATTCATGTAGGTCCGCGCCGCACTACACAGTCGCGACAGTCCAAACATTTCACCCCCTTTTCCGCAAACCCGGGTGATCCCGTCCGCAAACAGGACCACGGAATCCCCCGGATCCAGTTTGCAGGAGATGCTTTCATAGACTGATCCGGCATCCTGTGCCAGAGCCGGACCGGCACATATCCGCGCACCGCTTAACGCCACGACCCGTCGGGTCTGCTGTTGAATATGAAGAGGTGCCTGATGCCCGGCATGGGCATATCGGATCGATCCATCGTCCACGTTGATCACAACATAACAGGCTGTACAGGACATGCTGGTCTCTTCCCGCTGAAAAATCGGCGCCAGCTTACGATTCAGAACCGTCAGAAACCGGCCGGGATCCTCATGCCGCTGAGCCACGTCCGCCTCCAGAGCATACAGGATGGCGGCACCGAGTGCCGCCCGAACACCATGCCCCGACACATCGCAGAGGAACACGCCCGCCTCATGATCCGAGATCCTGCGAATAGAACAAAAAATACCACCGACCATGCTCCCCGCCCTGAAGAGATGGCTGAATTCGATCGGTCCGCCCTCCTCATTCGGGTTGCCGGTGAATGAGGGATAAGCGCTTGGAAAAAAGGTTTTCTGCAGCTCTCCGGCCATGGCCAGTTCATCATTCAGCTGCTGCGCAAACCGCCGATTCTGCTCGGCAAGCCGGGCCGCCCGGATCTTTGACACTTTATGATCCGTAATATCCCGGGATATACCGAAAAGGCCGGCCATCTTTCCGGTTCGATCCCGCATCGGTATTTTTGAAGTTGAAACCCAGGTCTCCCGTCCGCCGGACCATGTTTCCTTTTCCTCTTTTCCGAGCATCGGAATGCCCGTCTCCATGATCCGCTGGCCATCCTCAAACGCCGCGCGGCCATGCTCGCTGGTAAAAATATCCAGATCCGTTTTACCGACCGCATCTTCCGGAGAATCAAACCCGAGCCAGCGCGCGCCGCCCCGGTTGATAAGGATGATGCGGCCGCTTCGGTCCATAAAATAAATATTGTCCCGAATAGTATTCATCAGGGTTTCAATAAGTTCAGCTTCGTTGAGCGTTGGAGTCATGTCCGTTCCGCAATGCGTTATTCCATAAGGTTCCAGGTCGCACGATCCCTGTCGTTGGGCCGCGTGGGATAGGTCCGCATGCATGTATTGTCAAAGTACGCATTCACGGGAAGATTCCGTAACCGATCCATGTTTCTGAAAAGAAATTCATTGGAAGTTTCGTACTGAACAATCCGTCCGGCGGCATCGGTGACAAGTACCAGATACCCGCTTGTTTCCCGGCCGCGGAACGGACAGCCCGGACGGTTGGCATACTTGCGCAGCCGAATCGTGCGCCCATGAAACTCGTGCTTGAAATGCCGCTCTTTTCCGGGCACCACGGTATCGGATTTACGATCCAGCAGAATATAGTTATCCCCGTTGCGCACCTCTTCTCCGATAGCAAAGTATTCGACTGTCAACGGATGGTTATAGTCAACCGAAGATGCGGACTTCATTTTCACGCCGAAGGTATAGTCCACAATGGCCAGCGGCCGGCTGTTGTCGTAAGGGCCCAGGGTCGTGAGCTGCACCTGATCGCTGGTTTTCGAAAATTCCACCCGCAGTTCCGGAGGATTCGACAGGTCCAGGAAATATTGATCCTCTGCGGAAAGCTGGTCGGACGGAATCTTGCGCTGTTCTCCGGAAATCGTCTCCAGCAGGACATAATCTTCCGCCTGCAACAACAGTCGCGCATCCAGCGATTGTCCGCCCACGCTGCACCAGGTTCGCATGGCCCTCACGTCATCCTTCAGGAATACCGGAGCGGCGCCGGACTCCTTGACGACCGACGGGGAAGATTCGGCAGGAAAATAGTCGCAGAAAACCGGTCCGTTCGTCAGGCAGATGTCTCCTTCATAAACATCGACATACATTGCATCGATCTGGGCACGGGTCAGGTTGTCGGTTTTGAAGACCGGCAGGCGCGGTCCGCCGCCGTAGGGGTTCCGGGAATATTCCGCGCCATCCACCTCCACCGCAAGCTGCTGATAAACCAGACCGCCTTGCCGATCGCCCAGCATGATCTGGATATCCACCGGTTCTCCGCCCTTCAGCTCAATCCAGTCTCCCACAGTCTGCTTGCCTTCCGCCATCGGGTAGAGCCGGTTGCCGGAGGCATGAGCGGTCCAGATATCAGAAAAATAGTTCCGCACATCCTCGTCATATATGCATAACAGAACGACCTTTCCATTCACCCGAACCGCGAGAAATTTATCGCCCACACCGCGAAATCGGAACCGGATGTCCTCGGGATAGACCAGCTTGCCTTCATACAGGACCGCCCAGGCAAAACCCTCCGTATCCATCTCTCCGAAAGCCTCCGGCGCAACGGTTGACTGCACAGTGCCAATGCATATGCAGGAGGTATACAGCTTTCTGGGCGAACGATAAAACCGTGAAAGGGAACTGCGGTCCCAGTCCTGCTCCATAAAACGGTGAACAATCGAGTCCACCGCGTTGGGAATCGTACCCGGACTGGCATCGATCGGTTGAACAGCGCCGGAATTCCGGCGTTTAAAATCATAAAAGGTTCCCACCAGATCATTCCCGGAACTGGTCTCTCCTCCGAACACCGTCGGTTCACCCACTTCGGGAAGATCCAGAAAATCGCCGCCGATCCCGATACCTCCCATCAGTCCGTCACCGGCTCCAACGAGATCCGGCAGCTGGATTTCGGGCATGTCCCGGGTTTTTACTTTGGCCACAATCCGCGATGAAGGTTTGGGCTGAGAGCTTTTCTTCACCTTGACCTTCGGTTTCTTGAGATTCATCCGGGGGCGTTCCATCGGCGTGGGAGCGACGAACTCCGGGTCCGCTTTTGTCACAACTGTGAAAACCACAAAAAGGCTGGCCACAAAAAATGCGCCGGCGTGAATCAGCAGACTGATCATGATTCCGCCGGGGCCGCCCCCGCCGGTTTTTTTACGTCGGATCAATGCACTCTTTTTTTTCATTCTGAACCTGCCACGCTTCGCGTTCCGTTATTTATAGATTCCGAATTCAGGGCCTTCGGATGAACATATCTGCGGATCAATTTTCATTTGCGCCAGCAGGCCGGAAGGAATGCCCTCCGTCTTAAACAGAGGAAGAATCGGACGACCATCCTTTCCTTCGGGATAGTCAACCCCCTCCTGCTCGATAAATAAATGGCAGGAAAAATCGCCGCCGGGTCGCTCGCCGATCATCACTTCCATCTCGGTCACGCTGCCCTGCTTCAAATAGAACCAGTCCCCCACGCGGATCGGCTGACCTTCAATCGTATACTTGCGATCATTCTCATCATTATTGGTCCAGCCGGTAATATCCATGCTCGGGCGGTTGGCATCGATGACCAGCTGTTTCTTCACCCGCACCATGAGCACGTCATCGGCGATTCCCCAGAACCGGAACCGGCCGCTTTGCGGTGCGGAAATGGCGCCTTTGTAGTAGGCAACCCACTGCATCGGCTGAACCTGGCCCTGCACCGAAAATGCTCGGGGAGCCTCTTCAGCATTCATTTTCGGAAGCACGAAGGCGGCCGCATATTTTTTTCTGGGCGCCTGAAAGTAGTTCCGTTCAAGCCGCTTGATATTCCAGGAGTTACAGAAATCCTTCAGGACCTCCCGATAAATCTCTTCATCCATCCGTGCGGGAGATCCATCCGGCTTTTGTTTCAGATCAAAAAATGTTCCTTCCAGCTCGTTTCCTCCCGCCGCGGCACGACCGAACAGATCCTGATCCAGCGAAAAACCAAGCCGGGCAAGCCCCTGACCGCCCGCGCTGCCTCCCAGCCCTCCGCTGACTCCCACGATTTCAGGCATTCTGATCTGATGACTCACCGTACGGGGCTTTGTAACGAGGGTCTTCCGCAGACGTGGTGCAGACTGCTGTCTGTTCAGTTTCACCGGCACCTGAAGACGACGCAGGTTCATTCTTGGTCGAGGGACGGATTGGTATTCAAAACGCTGCTCGGGCTTCACATACACCCTGACCGCAACAACGGAAAACGCAACGGCTGCCAGCCCCACGTGAATGATTACACTTGTGAGCGCGGCGCTTGATTTCGAATACTTGATCAATATTGCTTTAGGGGCCATATCGGGTTTCTCCTGCGACAGTTTTCAGGGATGACATGGCTAATATGGCAATGGCAGCACATACCGTGAATGGATAAAACGGCTGGAAAGATACAGTTTTCGAGAAGCTGATTTGTGCATGCTTCAAGCCGCTTCGTGCATTGTCTTCATCCCGCAGAAACCGGATAAATGAATCAGGTATGATCGGAAGGGTTCCGGCAGGATAAAGGGATAAGAAATGAAACTGAATGCAAGCACACATGCACGACTCAAGAACAACCATCCTGTCCTGAAAACATTCCTTGCTTTCATCTGCATCGTTCCGTGCGTCCGTGCAGAGAAATCGACCGACGAATTTGCGCTGCAGGCGGAATCATTCTCGGCCGGTTATGACAGCGCGGTTCAAACAGAACGATCCGGATACACCGGAAGCGGATACCTCGATCTGAAAAGCGCCGGTGCCTATGCCGAATGGGAAAATATTTATATCGCAGACGGCGGTATATACACCGTTGAAGTCCGGTATGCGTGCAGTGCGGATTGCCCCGGATACATGATCATTAATGATTCCGCAGCCGCACCGCTCGCCTTTCCGGCAACAGGAATCGGCGCATGCTGGAATTCCGAACAGGTTACCGTCATGCTGAACAGCGGATCGAACACGATCCGAATTGCCTCCACGGGCGAAGGCCCGGACATTGACCGGATCGCCGGCAGCATCACGACAGACAACCCGCCGCCGCTAACGTCGTTCGCGCCACACGGCATCATCGCCCAGGCCGAAAATTATACCGCGATAAACAGTTGCTCGGCAGCATCCGCGCACAGTGGATATACCGGCACCGGATATATCGACTATGGAAGCGCCGGATCATATATTGAGTGGAACAATATTATCGTTGGTGAAGCCGGAGGCTACCTCGCACTCTTCACGTACGCGACGCCTTATAACCGGCCCTGCTCGGTGTATGTAAACGGGCGGAATGCGGGCCAGCTTTCGTGTCAGTCTACAGGCGACTGGGCCAACTGGGCAGAGGAGCGGCTGGAACTTCCGTTAAATACCGGCAGGAACACGGTTCGGATCACCGCCGTCGGCGCCGGCCCGAACCTGGATCAGATGGAGCTTTGCAGTCCGTTCCAGCGCAGCGACGATAAGCAATATGCCATCATTGAAGGTGGAGGACCGGATCAGGGACCGGGTCGTAATGATCTCGATAATATCAATGCCATTCTCTCCGAGCTTGGCGCACCGAGTGAGAATGCTCTGCGCAAACCAGCCTACGGGCTGCAGCAGTTGCGCATCTTAACACGGTCGACGGATGTAATAAGGGAACGGATCAATACGGTGTGTTCAAGGGCGGACTCAACCGGCATTCCGGTGTGGCTGCATCTGGATCCCATCTATGCCTGGGGCGCCGATACCGAAACGAATCCGACCGATGCGCCTCGCGTTAAATACTGGAATGATCCGGAAATGCGGGAGTGGCGTGAGTTTCCGACCGATGGTCAGCTCCCCACCTACATACCGCGATTCTGGTTTAACTGGGGCGAATGGTGCACGCCGGCGCCGGCATTCCCAGCCATCGGGGCACCGAAATTCGTCGACTTTGCCTGTGACCAGCTGCGCGAAGGGGTTCTGCAGCCGCTCTCCATCTGGCGCGACAAGTGGAAAGCCGAAGACCGTGAATATCTGTTTGCCGGGATCAATGTCGGCTGGGAGACGATGCTGCCCTATTACAGCGCGAACAAGTTTAACTCCGGCATTACGGCGGCCTATCCATCGCAGTTCGCAGGAATGCCGATAGATGAGAATCTGATCGGTGTTGAAACGCAGTTTGGATACGCTTCGCTGCACTGGCGCGGATGGACCGAGGAGTTGCTCCGGGCTACGGCGGCAGCCGAAGGTATCAGCTATGACCAAAAGCTGCAGAACGAGCTATACCGATGCATTCATGATTACATGACCGCGCTTGCAAAGGAGTGTGCTGACATGGGAATCGGGCCGGACCAGGTCTATACGCACATCGTTGCTCTGGAGTCGGCTCAATATGATGTCAGCACGGCCCGCCCGCCGATCTGGACCGCGGTCAATCCTTATTCTACTCCCGGCTTTACCATGGACAACCGGGGCGGCGCAAAGTTTGAACTGACACGACTGAAGGATCTGATCCGCAAGGCCGAAGGAAGTCGTAATCTGCGGTTTGGCTGTGTGGAGACCTATCTCAAGCTGGGCGACACGGTGTATGCAACCGACGCGGCAGCGTTCAATACCGAAATGCAGGAACTCTATTCCAGAGGCGCCCGGACCATGTCATTCTATGGAACCTCTCCGCTGAATGTCCGCGCACCGGAAGCCGGGATTGATGCCCTCAATCTCTGGAAGGATATTCCGGTTATTCAGTTTCAGAGCGATGATCAAATCATTTCCGAAACAGATTCCGTGCGACTGACCTTCTATGCCACCGGCTCATCGATCTCCTATCAATGGCTCTTCAACGGAGAGGCCGTTCCGGATGCGACCTCCCGATCCCTGACCCTCAACGCCTTGACATCCGGTCAATCCGGGCGCTACTCGGTTATCGTCAGTAATACCCAGTCGCGCATCGTCAGCAACCCCCTGCAACTGATGGTCGTTCCTCCGGTCACCGATGATGTAGCGCCTATTCTGGAATCATCCAACTCAACCAATGGCAACCTCACGATCAATTATTCAACCGATTCCGGCTACCGTTATGTGCTGCAGCAGTCAACCACGATGACGAACTGGACCGGAGTGCTGACCAACACTCCTGCATTCGTTCACGGCAATATCGAATACTCGGCAAACCCCACAAATCCGGCAGGCTACTACCGGGTTACCGTTGAAAACTAAAACGGGGTTAACACCTTGCTGATATTTCCGGCATCTGCCTTCTCCGTGAAATCGCAACATCAAACGGACACCATGAGATGAAATCACTTTCCTGCATATTGGTCTCACTGTTCGCCTCCGGCCTCGGAGCCCAGGCAATACAGGCCCCGCATTCACTGACGGTAGGAGAAAACTTTTCCAATCCGATCGGCTATCACGATGCAACGCCTGATTTTTCGTGGAAGCTTCCTGCCGAAGTCGCAAACCAAAGTGCTTATGAAATTCAGGTCGCACGCTCCGGAAAATGTATTTGGGACAGCGGATGGGTTTTATCCGATCAATCGGTACGGGTTCCATACAACGGTCCGGCGCTCCACGCATGTGATCGGATTGACTGGCAGGTAAGATTCAGGGATCAGGACGGAGCAGAATCCAGTTGGAGTCCACCGGCCTATTTTGAACTCGGCCTGTTGTCCCGAGACGACTGGAGCGCCGAATGGATCCGGCCAGAAAAGGAAACCGACCTTTCACGGGAACCGGTCTGCCGGCTGCGGCGGTGTTTCAGCCTGCCCGCACCAGCGAAACGCGCCCGCCTGCATATTGCCGCGCTCGGCGTGTATGAGCTCCGACTGAACGGGCAGAAGGTCAACCATGATTTCTTTGCCAACGGCTGGACCACCTATTCCAATCGCATCGATTCGCTGACGTACGACGTGACGCCTTATCTTAAAACCGGAGGGAATGAGCTGGAAGTAACTCTGGGAACAGGCTGGTATGCCGGGCGCCTCTGCTTCCGGCCCTGGGAACCGGAGCCGACGGCGCTGTTGCTCCAGCTGGAGATCATCGATACCGAGGGAACCACGACCGAGATCACCACGGATCGCCAATGGGAAGCCACCTGGGACGGCCCGATCCGCTCATCATCGTTTTATGATGGCGAAATCTACGATGCCCGCCAAACGCAGACCGAATGGGGCCCGGTCACTGTGATCGACCACCCGGCGGTTTCGCTGACACCCAAGCCGTTTCCGCCGGTCCGCCAAACGGATGCGCTTCAAGTCCGGAACATCACAGAGCCGGAAACTGGCCGCTATGTCTTTGACCTAGGACAAAACATGGTCGGCTGGGCCCGACTGCATATTCCCATCGTCAAGGATCGGACCGTCACGGTGCGGTTTGCGGAAATGCTGAAGCAGGACGGTACGATCTACACGGAAAACTATCGCAGCGCCCGCTCGACCGACGCCTATACTGCCGCCGATAACGGCGTGATCGACTGGCAACCGCACTTTACCTTTCACGGCTTCCGCTATGTGGAACTCTCCGGCCTGCCGGCCGATGCCGCACCGCAGAACGACTGGGTGGAAGGCATCGTACTGCACACCGACATGCAACGCACCGGATCGTTCAGCTCGTCGCTCGAAATGCTGAATCGCCTGCAGCGCAATATCGAGTGGGGCCAACGCGGCAACTTTGTCGATATTCCAACCGACTGCCCGCAGCGCGATGAACGCATGGGCTGGACCGGCGATGCCCAGGTTTTTTGTCCAACCTCGCTGTTTAACTATGACTGCCTCGCCTTCTGGAAAAGCTGGCTGCATACCATGCGCGAGGCGCAGACCGAAACGGGGCGGATCCCGGATGTCGTTCCCGACCGACTGCAGCATAAAACCAGTCCCGGCTGGATGGATGCAGCCACCATCATTCCCTGGGAAATCTACGTCCGCACCGGCGATACCGATGTGCTGGCGGACAATCTGGAAATGATGGAAAAACTGGCGGGCTTTTACCGCTCTATGGCCGAAGACGGGCTGATCCGCAACATCAATGCCTATGGCGACTGGCTCCAGCCCCATGCCCGATCCAAACACGGCGATACGCCCGCTCCTTTTCTCGGAACCGCCTATTATGCCTACAGCACCCGCCTGCTTGCCAACGCCGCCGGCGTGTTGGGGAAAACAGAAAAAGAACAGCGCTACCGTGCGGAAGCCGACTACGTCCAGACGGCCTTTTCGGCTCACTATTTCGATACCGATGCCAAACTGAAAAACGCCCCCGAGACCCAGACGGCCTATGTACTGGCCCTCGCCTTCGACCTGTTGCCGGAATCATTGCGCGCCGGCGCGGCGCGGCACCTGGTCCGGCTCGTCCATGAAGCGGACGATCACCTGCGCACCGGATTCCTTGGAACGCCCTATCTGACGCGTGTGCTGGATGACGCCGGCTATTCCGAACTCGCCTGCAAGGTCCTGTTTACGGAAACCTATCCTTCATGGTTTTATTCCATTAATCAGGGAGCCACCACCATGTGGGAGCGTTGGAACAGCTACTGTCACGAGGAGGGGTTCGGGGACGCACAGATGAACTCGTTCAACCACTATGCCTACGGCGCCGTCGGCCAATGGATGTATGAGCGCATCGCCGGCCTCGCTCCCGATCCGGCCCATCCCGGCTACCGGCACTTCTTTGTGCAACCGCTGATCGCGGAACAGCTCGACTGGGCGCACGCCGAACTCGAAACGCCCTACGGCCTCGCGGCCAGCGGCTGGAAGCGCGAAAACGGCAAGATCGGCATCGAAGCGGTGATTCCCCCAAACACCACGGCCACAATCAAACTGCCCGATGGACGGATCCTGCCGACGATGGCGGCGGGAATCTACCGTTTCGTCATAGAGCACCCGTAACGTTATGGACTACGCGATTTTCTTCCCGATGTAGAAAGCATACCCGTAATACGATTTATATTTTTGATACAGGCGGTATTCGTGCCGCTGGTTTTCGATGAATTCCCGGGCAGCGTTGTTCCCTGAATTCTTCTTCAGGAATATCCGCTGGGCTTCGGCCTGCGGTGCATAGAAATCCTCCAGCCAGCAGCTTTCCGGCAGCATGAAGGTCGCTATCGGGAAATAGCCCGCCGCCTGCAGCTGTGCCGTCTTGTTGGCCACGGTATCAATCTGCGGATAGGCATCCATCCATAAGTCTTCGATCTCCGCCGGCCGCTCGTTGGTAAACCAAGTCGCCTCCGAAACCGCCACATACCCCCCGGGCTTCAGGTATTTCCGCCACTCATTCAGGCCCCGTTCAAAGCCGATATTATAGATCGCGCCCTCGGACCAGATCAGGTCCAGCTCGCCCTCATCAAACGGCAGGTTATCCATCGAACCGACCTCGCCCTTGACGCGGTCCTGCAGGTCCAGCCGTTCCGCATTGCGATTGAACAGATCGATAAAAACCGGAAAGAGATCCATGCCGGTCACCTGTCCCGGCGTGTGCTGCGCCAGGGTCATGGTCTGGCCGCCGGTTCCGCAACCCAGATCCGCAATCCGCGATGCGTCACCCAGCGCGTCAATAAAGCTGAGCGCCTTGGCGGTAATCGCCGGGCTGCCGGGCCCCTGCCGCTCCAGATAAGCGAAATATTCGCAGATTAAATGCAGGTCAAATTCGTGAATCGATTTTGTTTCCTCATCCATCATATTTGCCCTTTCCATGCCCGTTCATAGATCCTGTCGAGGATCTCGGTTACCCCTTTGCCGGTCGCACCATTGACGATCGGCTCGTTCCCTTCGATCACCGCTGCCGTAAAGTTTTCAATCAGGGGGAGGTGAAAATTCGGATGCGGTGGATGTCGCTCCGTCCGTTCCCCTGCTTCCGTCTTTACATACAGGGATCCTTCATTGAGTACCGGCACACGGATGGTGCCCTTGGTACCGCAGGTTTCCAACGTATCCCGCGCTTCCTGGACCGCGTGTGACACGCGAAGAACGGCATGAACCCGGTTTTCAAAGAGGATGGAAGCACAGGCCGTGTCCTCCACCTCCCGCTCAAAATGCAGGTTCAGCAGCTGCGACTGCACCTCACTTACCGCACCGAACAGATCCATAAGCACCTCAATCCGATGACATCCAAAATCCATCATCGGTCC
>JAFGVP010000052.1 GCA_016937945.1 Pontiellaceae bacterium
AGCCTATAAAACATCGTTGAAATCATGTCAAAGTATTTCCCATGAAGTAGTTCTTCAGAGCCGAAGTCTGGATGGGAGCTCCGGATATCGAGGTGGTCACCGATTTATCACAGGGTTTGCCGTGAGTGCCGGCGCAGGTTGCAGATGACAAGATCCCTGACGAGTCGCCCTGTCCGCGACGGGAAGACGCGGTCTCTTCGGAGTCTTGCTGCCGGACAAAATCCAGCTATGCGGCATGAGCCGGTTTCCGCTGCGGAGAAAACAGGGAGAGCCGGGGCGCTGGTGTCAAGCAGCCCCGGCTCTCAGTCAGGTAGCCTCTATGGCCTGTTGTTCCACAGGTATTTTTCCGGAGGGGGTGTAAGGTTGGCTTTTTCCGGGTTATGCTGAATATAGCGCAACAGTTCAGGCGGATGGTTATCTTCCTCGACAAGGAAACAAGGCCGGATTCGGCCCCTTAACCATGCAGCTTCAATTTCGTGTTTCCGGTTGCACCGTTACGCATAAACACTGTTGAGATGGAGCAGGCAGCGAGTGAGATTTTCTTCCGGCGGCCGTATACCCGGCGGCCGCGGGTTATCTCATCATCAGGGTTTTGCCGATCGTCATGATTTCAGCTTCCTTGGTGCCTTCGTAAATCTCCAGGACCTTGGCGTCGCGATACCATTTCTGAACAATATACTCATCGATATATCCGTAACCGCCGTGAATTTCCATGGCGGCATTGGCGCAGTAGACCGCCGTCTGGCCGCCCAGATACTTGGCCATGGCCGCCAGCGTATAATCCGGCGTCTCCTGGTCAATAAGCCAGGCGGCCTTGTAGACCATGTTTCGCAAAGCTTCGATGCGAACCGCCATCTCCGTGATTTTGGCCTGGGTCAGCTGATACGTTCCCAGAGCTTGGCCGAAGACCTTCCGCTCTCCGGCGTAACGAATCGCGGCCTCCAGGCAGCCCTGCGCCAGACCTATGCCCTGCGCCGACACCATCACCCGGGTCACATCGAAGAAATGCATGACCTGGTAGAAGCCGCGACCTTCCGTACCCAGCAGGTTCTCCCGCGAAACCCGCACATTGTCAAAGACAACCTCCGCCGTATCACTGGCCCTGATCCCCATCTTGCCGGTAATCTTATAGGATGACACCCCTGCCGTTTCGCGCGGCACGATGATCATGCTGTAGCGTTCATGCTTCTTGGCGGCCTCCGGATGAGTAATCGCCAGCACCACATAAAAATCACAGACCGTCCCATTGGTGATAAACATCTTGCTGCCGTTGATGACATAATCCGCACCGTCCTTGACGGCTCTGGTGCCGATTCCGGAGACATCCGTGCCGGCATTGGGTTCGGTAAACGCCCCGGCGCTGACCTGTTCCCCCCGGCACAAGGGCGGAAGATAGCGTTGTTTCTGCTCTTGGGTGCCGAAAAAATGAATCGCCTCGCTGCCGAATGGAGCCACCACGATATTAAGCCCGATACCCATGTCCACCCGGGACAATTCCTCGGTGATGATCGCATTGCCCAGAAAACCGAACCCGGAACCGCCGTAGGCTTCGGGAATCCAGGCCCCGACAAGCCCCAAGCCGGCCGCCTTGATTCTGATTTCCGGCGTATAACGCTCCTGCCGATCGCATTCCTGCGAGATGGGGGCCAGCTCGTGGTTGGCGAACCGACGCGCGGTGTCCCTGACGATTTTCAGCTCTTCACTCAGATTGTAGTCCATGCCGTCCTCGTTTTCCTGTGATTTTTCGACCTCTTCAACCTTGATAAACCCTGACCGCCGCTTTTGCCGCGACGGATACCGCCCTCCGCAAACCCGGCCACCGCCCTCCGGCCGCCCCCCTGAGAAAAAAGGCGGGGCCGCGGGCAGGATTCTAGCTGTATAAGCGGCAAATCTCATCCGCGAACTTTTTATAGATGTTCGCCCGTCTCACCTTCATGGTCGCCGTCACTTCATCATCGTCATGGTCAAGCTCTTTGGCGAGCAGGATAAACCGGCGAATGTTTTCCACTCGGGCAAACTGCCGATTGACCGCTTCGACTTCCTGTTCAATGAGCTGGTAAACCGCGTCATGAGCGGTGAGATTTTTAAAATTGGTGAAGGTTATCCCCCGATCTATAGCCCATTTTCCCATATTTTCAAAGTCTATCTGAATCAACGCGCCCAGATAATTTTTCCCCTCGCCGACGACAATCGCCTCCTTGATGTACGGACTCACCTTGAGGGCATTTTCGATCTCCGAAGGGGCGATGTTTTTTCCTCCCGAAGTAATGATGATATCCTTTTTGCGATCGACGATCCGAACCTGTCCGTCATCATCCTCGACGGCGATATCGCCGGTGTGCAGCCAGCCGTCGATCACGACCTCGGCGGTGGCGGCCGGATTCTTGTAATAGCCGACGAAAATCGGCTCTCCCTTTTTCAGCAGTTCCCCGTCAGCGGCGATGCGGTACTCGATCACGGAAAGCGGTCTGCCGACCGTTCCCAGCCGGATATCTTCGCCCTGATGAATAAATGACAGGCCGCTGGACTCCGTCATGCCATAGCCTTCTTTAACCCGAATGCCGAGAGCGTGAAAAAAATAGAGCACCTCCGGACTTACCTTCGAAGCGGCGGAGAAACAGAAACGGGCGTTGCGCAGGCCGATGAAGTTCTGCAGGGCCCGAAACATCAGCCCATAGGCCACGGCGCTCGCCAGCCACAAACCGACCCCGGGCTTGCGGCCGCTGAGCCGGACATCCGCCCGCCGCCGGCCGATCACCTGGCAGCGTTCATACAACCAGCGTTTAAAGGCTGTGGTTTCCTTGAGGTTGATAACGATCGACGATTGCAGCTTCTCCCAGATGCGCGGCACTCCGAGAAAGATAGTGGGGGCGATTTCGCGTAAGTCGGATTGCAGGGTGGCGATGTTTTCGGCAAAGTTGACGACATAGCCCACCGTCAGCGGCAGAAACAGGGAAAATATCTTTTCGGCGACATGACACAACGGCAGGTAGGAGACCACGGCGTCCGCCGCGGTGGCGCCGATGGCCTCGACGGACCCCAGGGACATGGACTCGATGTTGCGATGGTTGATCATCGCGCCTTTCGGCTTTCCCGTCGTCCCGGAGGTATAGATCATGATGCAGACATCGGTATCGCGGCCCTGATCCACCTCGGCATCGAAAAGTCCGGGTTCCGCGGCGGCCATTTCCCGGCCATACTTCTCGACCTCAGAAAACGGAATGATTTTCTCACGGGGATAGCCGCGCATGCCTTTCATATCGACGACGATGATTTTCTCCAAAGACGGCAAATCGTCCCAGACGGCAAGAATCTTATCGGTCTGTTCCTGGTCCTCGCAGACCACGAACCTGGCCTCGGCATGGTGAACGACATACTGAACCTCGGGATACGGACTGGTGGGATACACCCCGACGGAAATCCCGCCGAGAGCGATCACCCCGAGTTCGGCGTACAACCACTCCCGCCGGTTCTCACTCAGAATCGCCAGGCGCTCGCCGCGCCCAAAACCCAGATATTTCAGTCCCAGCGCGAAATGCGCCACCTGCTCACGATATTGACGCCAGGTCACGCGCTGCCAGATGCCGAAGTCCTTTTCCCGCAAAGCGACTTGTTCGGCCCGCTGCCTGACCTGTTCACGAAATATCTGACAAAGGGTTCGACCGGTCAGCTCAACCACCTTTTTCTCCTCTTGTAGTGCTTGACATCGTGGTAGCTTTTCCGTTTCCCTTCCTGACCAAAACCGAGATAGAATTCCTGCACGTCCTGGTCGTCAAGCAGCCGGTCGACGGGGCCGTCCATGACGATGCGGCCATTTTCCATGATATAGCCGTACGAACTGATGGACAGGGCGAGCTGGGCGTTCTGCTCGACCAGCAGAATGGTCACGCCTTCGTTGCGATTAATACTTTCGATAATGGCGAAGATTTCATCGACCAGCAGCGGCGCCAGACCCAGGGAGGGCTCATCGAGCATCATCATTAGAGGCCGGGCCAGCAGCCCGCGACTGATGGCCAGCATCTGCTGTTCCCCTCCGGAAAGGTAACCGGCCGGCTTTTTCCGCCGCTCCTTGAGAATCGGAAAATAGGCAAAGCATTTTTCAATGTCGGCATTGATTTCCTGTCGGTCGCGGCGCGTATAGGCCCCACAGGCAAGATTCTCCTCCACCGTCAGATCCTCAAAAACCCGCCGCCCCTCCATGACCTGGAAGATTCCCTGCCGAACGATTTTATGCGGCAGCTCGCCCGCCAGGTTCACGCCGCGAAACTCGATGCTGCCATCGGTGATTGCCCCATCCTCAAGCGGCAGCAGCCCGCTGATGGCTTTCAGCGTGGTTGACTTGCCGGCGCCGTTGGAGCCGAGCAGAGCCACAATCTCACCTTCGGGAACCTGCAGTGAAAGTCCCTTGAGGGCAAGCACGACGTGGTTGTAGATCACCTCCAGATTATTGACGGCGAAATACGGGGTAGTTGCGGAAGCCCTGTCACTCATGTAGTGCTATGATTCCTCGGGCCGAATGCTCGGCGGTATGGGAGTTCTGGTGAAATACGAGAAAACGCTGGGAACACGATTCCTGGGAAAACCTGGGGACACGATTCCGATTTCCTGCGGAAATCAGATCATGTCCCCGATTTTCCGATGTCCCCGATTTTCCTGATTTATGCGGGGCAGTTCAAGCAGAGAGCCCCACCCCGCGACCAAACCTTTATTCTCCGAGATAGATCCAGTCGGAGGCGGGCACAAACGCGCCGGCCTTGGCGACAAAAACCTTGC
>JAFGVP010000053.1 GCA_016937945.1 Pontiellaceae bacterium
AGGAATCTTTCCGGTCTTTTCCGCAATGGCGTCAATATCGTACGCCAGCGCCAGCGTCACCACATCGGCCTCCAGCCCGTCAATCACGGCCCTCGCCTGTTTTCCGGCTCCGCCGTGCGACTGCGTCACCGTCACTTTGTCGCCCGTCTTTTCCAGCCAGTATCGTTGAAATTCGTCATTGAACGCCTTGTAAAACTCGCGCGTCGGGTCGTACGACACATTCATCAGGCAGACTTCCCCACCGATCACAACATCCGCCATGCCGAGCAATACCGACGCCATCAGCAAATCCTTCAACAGTTTTCTGATCATAAGCTCCTCCTATTTTCTTCAGGACAAAGTACCACCGGCGCATAGAAAGCCGGCAATTTACACCTCTAATGCAAATAGCGGGCCACCCAGACAAACAGAACATAAACACTTGTTGAACAACACTTTAACACATACAAACAACCAGACCCGAATTAGATCCATTATATTTCACGGTGATATTTAATGGATTATTCGCATTAATCCGTCATATATAACGGTATGCAACGATTTCATGAAATGCTGTTTGATGTATGGCGAGAGGTATCGCGACATATCGATATCAAGGCGTCTTCCGAGCATATCGCCAAAGCAATGGCCCCGCACATTCCCTTAGGGAACCTGGCTATATTTCGACTGCGCCCGGACGAAAACATGCTGGAATCGGTAAGCTCTTCCGCTCCTCACATTCCTCTGAACAGCATTGAGCGACAGGAACTCGAAGACTGGTCCCGCACACGAGGCAGTGTTCACTTTTCCGCCCACGGCATCCCCCCGAAACCGCTGGCCGCACCGCTCTCCCGACTGCAACTTCCGTCGGACACGGACGTTCTGGCCGGCCCGCTGGTCCGCGATGACCAATGGATCGGCCTACTGGTTATTCAATCTCCTGCAGGAGAACCGTTTTCAGATCTTCATCGACAGCTTGTCGAGGCATTACTGGATCCTCTCTCCGCGGCACTGGAAAACGACCGCCGACTCCAGGAACTGAAAATTCTCCGGGATGTTGCGGACGCAGAAAAAATTGCCGCGCTCCGGCGGCTCGGACGAGAGCAGCTGAACAGCGATATTGTCGGAATTGACGGCGGCCTCAGATCCGTCATTGCCCGCATCGATATGGTGGCGCACACCAGCATCCCGATACTCATTCTCGGAGAAACCGGCACAGGCAAGGAAGCCATTGCCCGGCTGGTGCACGAACACTCTACCCGCTCAGGTGGTCCTTTTATGCGGGTCAACAGCGGCGCGATTCCAACGGAACTGCTGGATACCGAACTGTTCGGCCACGAAAAAGGCTCTTTCACCGGAGCAGTATCCTCCCGACGCGGCTGGTTTGAGCGGGCTAACGGAGGAACACTTCTGCTCGATGAAATCGGGGAACTTCCTCCGGCGGCACAGGTCCGCCTGCTTCGCGTACTGCAGGAAGGAACATTCGAACGGGTCGGCGGAGAACAAAGCGTACAGGTCAACGTACGCGTCATCGCCGCAACCCACCGGGACCTGCCCGCCATGGTGCAGCAGGGAACTTTCCGTGAAGATCTGTGGTATCGCATCAGCGGATTTCCTATCGTCCTGCCACCGCTTCGGGAACGCATCGAGGATATCCCCGCCCTCGCCCAGCACTTTGCCCGCCGTGCGGCGCATCACTTTGGACTGATGCCGCAAATGCCGACCAAGGCCGACCTAAAAATGCTATCCGAATACCCATGGCCGGGAAACATCCGGGAATTTGCATCCGTCATTGACCGCGCCGCCATTCTCGGCGATGGCCAGAAATTAGACATTTCGAAGGCACTTGGCGGGCCGGAGCCCTCAGAACCCCGACGATCTGTAAAGACCGCAGCCACAACGATTCCGCCCCTGTCAGAAGTCATGCGCAGTCACATCATAACCGCGCTTAAGGCGACAAAGGGCCGGATCGAAGGAGCCGGAGGAACGGCCGATCTACTGCAGATCAACCCTCACACCCTGCGCGCACGCATGCGTAAACTCGGCATCGACTGGTCGGAATTCAGAAAGTCCAGCGAGTCGTAAAGCCAAGCATTCCCGCTAACGGACATTACGATTCGGATAGATAATTTCGATGGCCGGTTTGGGCGGAACCTTCATTCCGTCGCCCATGAAGAACGAGGTATGCGGCGGCTGGTTATAACTGACATTCTGCCAGACGATCGACAGACGATACTGAGGATCCTGCATCAGAGTAATGAGCCGGCGGCGTGCCGGAATCGTGGTGGTAAAGATGCGCAGTTCCTTACTGTCGGAGGTGCGCCAGATTACCTCTTCACGATAATCGCCGAACAGGTCGGCGGAGAGACACGGCGTTCCCTTGCTGCCGTTATTCGACTTACAATCGTATTCCGAAACGTCGAGCAGGACATCCCGGGTATTGGTCTTCCAGTTATACTTTGAAATCTGTGTTCCGCTCAACAGTTCCACCAGATCATCGTCATCCCAGTTAATGACAAAATTCATCGGGAGGTCGTATTTGTTGGTAATCGTGTTTCCCTGGACATCATAAAGCGGACAACCGGTCGAACCCCACAGCTCGGCACCGGGATGCGTCGGATCAATATCTCCGGCGCAAGCGCGCCCCGTATCCTTGCCGGCCTCACGCCGGAAGATAATTTCGCCGGTTGCGGCATCGCGGAGAGCATTCCCATACGGCGCATGCTCCTGACAGGTCCAGAGCTCCATTCCCGGGCGCGACGGATCGAGATCGGTCAGATGCATCGCATCCCCATGCCCCATGGCGGTCGTATAAAGCCCCTTGCCGTTGTCATCAACGCACATGGCGCCATAAGTGATCTCATCCTTACCGTCGCCATCCACATCCGCGGCCACCAGGTTATGGTTTCCCTGCCCGCCATACTCGCCCTGCTTCTGCTCATCGGAATCAAAGATCCATCGATTCACCAGCTGGCCATCCACAAGATCCCATGCAACGAGGAAACTCCGGGTGTAGTACCCGCGGCACATCACGACAGAAGGGTGCACGCCGTCAAGATAAGCCACACAGGCCAGATAGCGCTCGCCCCGGTTTCCATCATATCCATGCCGATCGCCCCACGTCGCTTTTAACGCCGACTCGTCCGGCTCAATATCCGTGGAACCCGGAACCCGATAAGGGAGATAATCGGTGGTACAAACAGCCGCACCCGTTTCGCCGTCAAAACAGGTCAGGTACTCGGGGCCGGCCAGAATATGCCCGCCATCCGTGCGCCACACTTTCTTTTCGTCCCCAATCACCTTGCCGCGTCCGTCTTTGGTTCCGTCCGCAGTCTTGCAGATCATCTCGGCTTTTCCGTTGCAGTCAAAATCGTACACCATGAACTGCGTATAGTGGGCGCCGGCGCGGATATTCGGCCCCAGATCAATCCGCCAGAGCCGTTTACCATCCTGCGTATACGCATCAATAAAGACATTTCCCGTAATACCCCACTGGGAGTTATCCTTCGAATTATCGGGATCCCATTTCAGGATAATTTCATACCGGCCGTCACCGTCCAGGTCCGCCGCGGAACAGTCGTTGGCCGAATAGCCGCTGCCCGGCGGCTGCAGCTCGATCGAAAAATAGGGCGGCGCCTTTTTATAGTTCACCTCGGTGACCACGGGATCACCCTGCTCGCCGTTAATGATGGGCACGACAAAATAGCGGGTTCCCTTGACCAGCAAACCGGGATGCTCATCCATCAGGTCGGTCGTCTGCATGACCGGTTCATCATTCAGCTTGGTCGGTTTGGTTCCAGGGGGCTTGCGATAGACATCAAACACAATATCGTCCGGATCGGTCGCCAAGAGGCGCCAGCCGACATAAACGCGCCCGCCGAGATTCATGGCAAACAGTCCGCGATCCATATATTCCATTTTGCGCAACGGCTGGCTCTCTACGGCCGCAGGCACAGCAACATCCTGTGCAAATGCAGACTGAAGCGACAGGCTGATCAGGAAACAGAGCGGAACAAAAAATCTCTTTTGCATATTCATACCCTTGTATATGCAACGGAATGAATGTGTTATCAACCGACTACAGCGGCTCGTTTCTTTACATATCCGAACATTTAAGCCTGCAAAGGCGACCGGACATTCACCGGATAACCCGCCAGCTTACGCGCAAGCGCCTGCTTAAGCATCGGTATGCCGCCGGCGCTGAACGGCTGGCTGTAAGCCCGGATCTCCTCCTGAAGGACCGCGGCCTCACCGACCTTCATCGCCACCACAAGCGTCTCCATAGCGGCATAGATTTCAGGACGCACGTTGGCCGTGGCGGAAACAAATCCGGCGGCACCGTCCTGCACCGGTTCGTAGATATTGGTGCTGCTACCCACAAAGTAGCGCGGCGTGTGAGGAATCAGCGCCAAGTTCTGCGCGGAATCCTTGACGGCATAATGCGGCACCGCCTTCAGGATTTCCGGCGTGATGGGATTTCCCGAATGCTTCGGGAAATTATAAAGGACAAACGGCACGTCGGCCTCCGCTTCGAGCGTGCAGAAATAATCGATGATACCGGCTTCTGACAAACCCGCCGGATAGATGGGCGGCAGAACGGCCACAGCGTCGGCACCCAGCTCATTCGCCCACTGAATCTCCTGCCGATTCTGCATCAGCCCTGCACCGCCGGCATGCAGCACAATCAGCCCGGGAAAGTAGCGGCGCGCCAGCTTGAGCAGCGTCTTGCGCTCCTCCGGAAGCATGGCATAGAACTCGGCCGTTGTGCCGTTGACCATGATTCGATGAATTCCATGCTGAGCCAGAAATTCCAGATGCCGGATAAAGGCCCGCTGGTCAATGGCGCCGGACTCATTAAACGGGGTCAGTACCGGAACAATCAGTCCCTTCAGCCCCACTTCGGCATAGTCCGAATCAAACAAGGAACGATGCGCATGAAACAGCTCGTCCGCCACCGACTCGATTTCCAGATGGTACTCGTCGTCGCAGTAGATGTGCATGTCCGACCACTTCTTGCTCTCGGCACCGTATTCGGAAAACTCGCGAAGATTACTTTGAAGGAAGGTCGCGATCGCCTTCTCGCGGTCATACCCGCGATCCTCGACATCGCGTTCCACGCGCGTGGCCAGCTGGGTTTTCCAGTCGGAGTCGATAAAGATGGAAAAATCGACCAGCTCACGGAGTTCCCGATAGGTGGCGATTTCGCCATCCAGAACATTAAAGCGGGCGGGCTCGTAGGGGGTCGAATCCGTGGCCTCGCCGGTCTCCTTGTTATAGAGCGGGCGCCGGAAGGTGCGTCCGGCTTTCAGTGACGCCAGATGATCCCGCAGCAGCTCCAGTTTATTGGCTTCGGGATGCGGCCCGAAAATGTTCCGTTCCGCGCGAAAGGCCCGTGATGTTTTATAGTCGTCAAGGCGCAG
>JAFGVP010000054.1 GCA_016937945.1 Pontiellaceae bacterium
AAATATAACATCCTGCAGCAGGTCGGCACCGCCATGCTTGCTCAGGCCAATCAGCTCCCGCAGGGTGTGCTGCAGCTGCTTGGATAAGGTGATCTCCCAACCTAACCCCCCGAGGCGGGTCCCGATTTTCGGGGCCTGCCTTTTTTGTGAAATGACCGGATCGGCAATTTTTGCCGATTTTTTGTTTTTTTCACTTAAGGCAATTGAAGTTCCGGCCGAATAACTGATCAACCGTTGAAGTTCCGGATGGTCCGGAGCGACGGTGGGCGGCACAAGGATGTGCTGTTCGATAGGTATAACTGCATAAAACCAAGGAGGACAAAATGCAGATTACTAATAATGTGGCGTCATTTAACGTATGGCGTAACTATACCGGTAATGTCAGCAGCTTGCGTGAATCCATGAGCAAGTTGTCATCCGGCAGCCGCATTAACAATGCGGGTGATGATCCGTCAGGTCTGGCCATGAGCGAACGTCTGCGTGCGCAGACCCGCAACACGGCCGCGGCCGCCAGTAACGTGGAAAACAAACTGAACTACCTGCAGACCGCGGATTCGTGGATGCAGAAGATTCAGGACATGCTCGGTCGTATGGGCGAGCTGGCCGTTATGGCGAATGACGGAACCAAGTCATCAACTGACCGTGAAGTACTGCAGGCTGAATTTTCTCAGATGCAGGAAGAAATCGTCCGTATTACGGATGATGCCGGTAAGTTTAACAGCATTAACCTGTTTGACGGAACCACAGTCACTCAGCAGGTAGGCGCGGACGGCGGACAGGAGTTCACCGGCGTTGCCATCAGCCTGCAGTCGACTGATACCACTGATCTGGATGGATCCGCGGGTACGGGTTCGGCTACATGGCAGGATTTGGTGAATGGTGCAGGTGCCGGTTCCGGTGCGGTATCCATTGCTAACCAGAGTGATGCTGGTTCTGCAGTTACAGCGGTGAATGCCGGTATTGACCATGTCAGTTCTCTCCGTGCTGATGTCGGTGCCGAGCTGAAGCGGATGAATCAGACCCTCGACGGTCTGCGCAGCTACCAGGAAAACATCACGGCAACTGAAAGCCGAATCCGCGATGTGGATGTTGCTAAGGAAACCGCGGAAATGTCCAAGTATTCGATCCTGCAGCAGGTTGGTACGGCCATGTTGGCCCAGGCCAACCAGCTCCCTCAGGGAGTGCTCCAGCTGCTGGGCTAGTAGTGCTGGCGCACGGATAATGAGCGGAACCCGGCTCGCCGGGTTCCGTCGGTACCATCCAGAGGGTGAGGTAGGCTGCGGCATCGGGCCTGCTTCACCCTGTTGATTTTGGACCAAAGGAAAAACTACTATGCCAACACTCCACATAGGCGGATTATCATCCGGATATGACTACGAGAGCATGATCGAGCAGCTCATGGCGGCTCGTCAGGTGTCGATTGACAGCAAGTCGGACGATCTCGACGAGCTGGATTATGACCTCGGGGCGTGGACGCAGATTAATACCGATGCTTCCAGTCTGACCGATGCCCTCGATGATCTGCGGAGTTTTGACCTTTGGCGCAATATGTATGCGGAATCAAGCTATGAAAGTGTTGTAACTGCCACGGCCGATGTTGCTTCCGCTGAGCAGAATTACACGATCAAGGTCACCAATATAGCCACGGCACAGAGTATCTCTTCCGATTATCTGGATACGAGCACGGATCTGATTACGGCCGGATATGCCAGTGAAGGCGATATTTTTGAGATCGAGGGCCAGCAGATTACCTTTGAGTCCGGGGAAACCCTTTCCACCCTGCGGACAAAAATCAATGATGCCGCAGCCAATATGGATGAAGATGTCCGGGTGAAGGCCAGTATTGTCGACAATCATCTGGTGATCACGCGCGAGAAGACCGGTGCTTCGGACATCAGTTTAAGTGATGTATCCGGACTTTCACTGGAAAGCATGGGCGTATTGACCGGCGGACTCATCAAAAATGAAGACGTCGAAGGGTTGGATGCCAACTTTTCCGTTAATGGTATTACCATAACCCGCTCCTCAAATGATCAGCTCGACGATGTCGTGGACGGGCTGACCATTAATCTGAAGGGCGCCGGGACTTCGACCGTCGATATTCATCCGGACCGCGATGCCATCAAGGAATCGATCCTGAATTTTATCGAGACATACAACACGCTGGCGGAATTGGCCGATGAATGCGCCTCAATTTCGCTGGGATCAAGTTCCGAGCTGGCGCAGAAGGGCGAGCTGTACGGCGACAGCCTCATCAACTCCATCAAGTCGTCGCTTCGGCAGCAGGCCACCGATGTGAAAAGCTCGGTTCTGACGGCTGATAACGCGAGTTATACCTATGCCGGCCAGACCGGAATCATGGACAACCTTTCGGATATCGGGATCTGGACGTCCGGCGAATCCAATCAGCTGGAGCTCATTGATGAAGACCGGCTTGATTATCTGCTCGAGTATGATTTTGATAACGTAAGTCAGCTTTTCAGAGGGGTATACAATGAGTCGACGGTTTCCTATGAAGGCGGGATTGCCGCTGACTTCTATAAATATGCCAGTAAGCTCAGCACGCCGCTGACCGGTGATATTGCCACGCAGATCGCCAGCATGACCGAAGATTATGATGATCTCTCCGACAGGATTACCGAGATGGAGGATGATCTTGCGGACTACGAACAGCAGCTATGGGAGGAGTTTACCGCGATGGAAGATGCGCTGGCAGAGATGAAACAGCAGACCGAATACATCAAAGGCATGTTCTCCAGCGGCAGTTAATCGGCTGGCCGCAGCCTGCATTCCATATACGTACCGGCCATGCGCCGGCCACGGTTTGAACCGGCCTCGATACAGAGTGGCCGGTTTTTTTTGTGCCTTCTATCTGCGATCCCTGATCCTTCGCGCCCGTTCGGGGCCGTGGCATCTGCGTTGCTTTGCCTTGGGCAAAGGAGATGCCGATGTGCGGAATTGCAGGAATATTTAATTGGGATGTGGCGGCGCCGATTCCATTCGGGGAATTGCGGAGGGCTGCCGATCAAATGTCCCTGCGCGGGCCGGATGCCGAAGGCTTTCATAAAATGCCGGGTGTCGCGTTTGCCCATCGGCGCCTCACGGTCATCGATCTGGAGGGGGGATGGCAGCCCATGGTGGACCGGCGGACCCGCGTGGCGCTGGTTTATAACGGCGAAATCTATAATTTTAAGTCCATTCGACGTGAGTTGAGCAATCTCGGGCATGCATTCGGTTCAAAATCCGATACCGAGGTGCTGCTGCGCGCATATCTTCAATGGGGCGCCGCCTGCGTGGACCGGTTGGTCGGAATCTTTGCATTCGGGATTTATGATCCGCGGGATGAGCGGTTGCTGCTGGTTCGCGATCGAATGGGAGCCAAGCCACTCTATTATGCGCAAACCGAACGCGGTATTGTGTTTGCATCATCCGTGGCGGCGCTGCTGCATTTTGACGGCGTCGGTCTGGATGTTGATCCGTCGGCGCTGGTGCACTATTTTTCTTCGATTCGAACAACGATCGGTCGGCATACCCTGTTGGAAAGTGTGAAAACCCTGGAGCCCGGCACCGGGCTGATGGCCCGTCGTGATGGCTGCCGGTCGGATATTTTCCGCTATTGGGAGTTTCCTGTAGTTCCGGAGTCGGAAAAACAGACCGTCGATTTTGACGAGGCGACGGAATATGTGCGTGAAATGGTCTGCCGTTCCGTGGATGAGCAGATGGTCAGCGATGTGCCGCTGGGCGGATTTCTGAGCGGAGGGGTGGATTCGACCATTATTGCGTCGGTGGCATCCGGTCTGGGAAAATTCGGAGCGTACAATGTCGGCTATGGTGAGCATGACTGCAATGAATGGCCGTATGTGCGCATGGCAGCGGATGCTTTCGGGATTTCGTGTCGGGAGATTCGTCTTGAGGCGGACGGATTTGTCGACACCTGGAAATTTATCATGCAGCAGAAAGGGCTGCCCCTGAGCACGCCCAATGAGGTTCCGATCTATCATCTGGCGCATGCGCTGCGACAGGATTATACCGTCGCCCTGAGCGGCGAAGGGGCCGACGAGGTGTTCGGGGGCTATGTTTCGCCCTATTTTTCGGCATTTGATTTTGACCGCGCCCGCCGCCGGCCGCCGGCCGGGCAGGGGGATTATACTGCGATTGACCGCGCCATGCTGCGGCTTTATGGACAGACGCATCTGAGAAGTCATGTGGAGCAGCATTTCCTGCTGAATTCGTGGGTTTCTCCGCCGACCATCAATGCACTGCTGGTGCCGTTTGTTGCTGCCGGACTGGATGGCGTTTTCGACTATTATCACCGTCTTTTTGACCAGTTCACAGGATGCTCTACGCTTGATAAGCACATGCACCTGCATGCGCGGATCAATCTGGAGGGGCTGCTGAACCGGGTGGATTCCAGCACGATGGCGGCCTCGGTGGAGGCACGGGTGCCGTTCACGGATCATCGCATTGCTGAATTTCTTTATACGCTGCCGGATGCCTATCGGATGAGTTTGCGGGATGCGGCATCGCAGGCGCAGGCCTCGGTGATGAATGCGGTCGAAATGGACCAGCGTAATCTGATTGAAAGCAAGCGCCTGCTTCGGGCTGCGTTCGAGGCCGATATTCCGGCTGAAATTCTTCATCGCCGCAAGGTGAGTTTCCCGGTTCCATTCCGCGAATGGCTGGGCGGTTCGCTGCACGGCTTTGCCGTTGAGACGTTGCGCGGCTCCGAGCTGGTCGGGCAGGTGATCAGGGAAGAGGCGCTGCGGGAAATGGTGGCCGGAGCAGATAACCCGGCGTGCGGCATGGTGCTTTGGCCGTTGGTCAATCTGGCACTCTGGGAACAGGGATGCCATCAGTCGGCGCAAGCGCCGGACCCGGAAACCTGGAACGAAAACATAGGCGACGAATGTATGGGGCTGGTGGGATAGATCCCGTGGCATCTGGTCTGCTAATGGAGGGTATCAACCAATGAAAGGGATGACTATGGAACATCAAATTGAACAGGCGGAACCGATGGTTCTCGAGCCGATCACCAGGACGGTGGAAATACCCGTCAGTGATGGCAACATATTCTCATTCCCGGATGGCGTTCCTGCCTTCGAGGAATACAAGCAGTTTGTCCTCTATTGCAATACGGAGATGCAGCCCTTCTTTTTTATGAAGTCGCTAGACATCAGTCCGGAGATCTCGTTCGTGTGTATCGACCCGTTCCTGATCAATCCGGATTACAAGATTCGCGTCGGTCGTGCTGATCTGGATGCGCTGGGACTCAAGCGAAGCGAAGATGCCTTTGCCTTCACCTTTGTCACATTGCGCGACAATCCGTGCGACATCACAACCAACCTTCAGGGGCCGATTGTGCTTAACCTGAAACGCGGCCTTGGCCGTCAGATCATTAATGAAGGCGCTCAGAACGAGGTCCGTTTCCGCGTTTGGGATGCCCTGATGAAGATTGAGGAAGTTGCCAGTGCTGATTCCTCGGTAATGATGTGCGGCAGTTAGTCGCTGAACTCGAGCAAGCCATGGAGGGCCGTCATGCTGGTGCTGACAAGGAAGTCTGATGAAAGTGTAATTCTGGGAGATAACATCGAAGTAAAGGTGCTCGCCGTCCGCGGCGAACAGGTGAGCCTCGGGTTCACGGCGCCGGCTGACATGCGAATCCACCGGAAAGAAGTTTACGAAGCAATAATGGCCGCCAACCGGGAAGCGGTCGGAGATAAGAAAGACTCCCTGGATGCCCTGTGCGGACTCATTAAGGGCGGTAAAAAAGAATAACCGGCCACTCGGTGGCTTCGAAAGAGAGAAGAGGAAACCATGAACATTACCAATAATATTGCAGCGTTCAATGTATGGAAAAACTACAACCAGAACGTGAACGGTCTGCGCGAATCAATGGGAAAGCTGTCTTCCGGCAGCCGGATCAATAATGCAGGTGACGACGCATCCGGGCTCGCAATGAGCGAACGTATGCGTGCCCAGATCCGCAATACGGCCGCAGCGGCCAGTAACGTGGAAAACAAGCTGAACTACCTGCAGACGGCAGATGCTTGGATGCAGAAGATTCAGGATATGCTCGGCCGTATGGGCGAACTGTCTGTTATGGCCAACGACGGCACCAAGTCGGATACCGACCGCGCATCGCTCCAGCAGGAATTTGCTCAGATGCAGGACGAAATCGCCCGTATTACCACCGGCGCTGATGCTGCCGGAAAATTCAATGGAATCGCGCTGTTTCAGGGGACTTCCATTACGCAGCAGGTGGGTGCAGACGGCGGTCAGATCTTTACCTCTGCTGGAATCGACCTTACAACGGCCAATGCCGATGATCTTGGAAACGGCGTTACCTGGGGTGATCTGATTGATACCAATCTGGGTTCCGGTGCGATTGATATTTCGCTGCAGGCCAATGCGGCAATTGCGGTTGGCGAAGTTCAGCTGGGTGTTGACTATATTTCCAGCCAGCGCGCAAACTTGGGTGCTGAAATGCAGCGGATGGAACAGACCCTCCAGGGGTTGCAGAACTACAAGGAAAACATTGCTTCCGCTGAAAGCCGAATTCGCGATGTGGATGTTGCCAAGGAAACAACGGAAATGACCAAATACCAGATCCTGCAGCAGGTCGGTACCGCCATGTTGGCACAGGCCAACCAGCTCCCGAGCCAGGTCATGCAGCTCTTTGGTTAATCAATAACGTTTTAGTGGCGGCAGGTTTAATGGAACCTGCGCCGGCAAGGGGATGAAAATCAACTCATCTAGAATAGACTCATGAACACGATACGATCCATATATACGATAGGAATTCTGATTTGCGCCGGACTGTTGTGTGTTCATCCCCTGCGGGCTGAAGAAGTGGTTGTCCCGGTGCAGGCGCCGGAGACCAGCCTGGAGGAGCTCAAAAAGCTCGCCGGCGAAAGCCAGTTCTATCGTTCGCAATACCTCTCTCTTCGCAAGCTTCTCGACGACATGCTCGCACTCCTTCCCTCTGAAATGCAGGAAGGAAAGGATGTGCGCGGCAAGGTCGGACAGCTGTCCGAGCTGCTGAATAAAGCATCGAAGTCGGACGCACTTGAACGCGAGGTCAAGGAGCTCTGGAAGGAATTCGATGCCGTTCGACTTCAGATTCGACATCTGGAGGAGGAACTTGCCGAAACCCGTGCCGAGCGTGACAAAGTGCTTGAGCAGCTGGATGCCTTCAAGGCAAAGGCCGATAAATGGGATTCCGTAACGGCCGGCCTGCGCGAGACCATTGAGCGGCTGCTGCTGGGAGAATACGAGTATTATGAGGTCAAAGACGGTGATACGCTGCAGAGCATTGCAGCCAATCCCATGGTTTACGGTGATGTGTCCCGGGCGGCGTGGCTGCGGCAGGTCAATGAAGGACTGGTCAGCCATCTCGACAGTCTGCGCCCTGGCGAAGTCCTTGTGATTCCTCGTTTCCCGAGGGATGGAGCTTACGAATTCTAGGATCAAAACGATGGGTATGGATATCAAAGTATTGCTTCTTGATGATGAGCCGTTGGTGCAGATGATTTTGCGGGCCAAGCTCGAGCGGGCCGGTGCACTGGTGCTGGAAGCGCGTAATTGTGCGGATGCCCTGCAGCTGGCTCGAAACACCGATTTTGACGTCGGCGTGTTGGACTATCGCCTGCCGGACGGAAGCGGAATCGATTTTGTCCGCGAGCTTGTCGGAGCCGGGATTTGTTTTCCGGTCATTCTGTTGAGCGGTGATGCGCCGGATCTTAAAAAAGATGCCGAAAGCCTCACGAATATCCGTTGTATTCTGCCGAAACCCCCGAACCCCAGAGAGGTTCTGGATGCCGTGGCCGCTGCTGTCGGCGGTACGGTTGAGCGGGAAGCCGTACGCGTAGGGCGCTATGCCTACTGGCGCGTTGAGTCCTCTGTCGAGATCCCGGCGGAATGCGCCGTGGACGAATGGCTGGCCCTCGATTTTTCCGGTCTGGGTGCCGCGTCTCCACATGCCTCCGTTTTCGAAATGCTTTCACGCGACCGCAGCGGTGTGGCAGTGATCGGCGCGAAGGGCGACGTTCTTGCTCGTCTCAAGGCCATGGATGCCGAATTCAGTTTTGTTAACGATGTCGAAGAGCTGAGCGCACTGTCGCGTCATCCGACACTTCCGTCGGAGCGCTCTGCCATTTTGAATGCGATTGTCTGATCATGCGATTGGGGAATAATGAGTAAATTTGCCGTCATGCTGGGTTTTATACTGTGCGCACCGATCCTCGGTGGCGTGGCCTACATGGTGGGAAGTCATGTGGCCACACAGGCGGAAGCCGAGGCCGTTCAGGAATCGCTGGTAACCTATAACAGGATGCTGGCGGAGATTCAGGAGCTGCGGACGCAGCGCCGTTTCAGCATCGGTCAGGAACGTGCCCGCACGGCGATCGAAAATGCCACCTCGAAACAGATGCGTGCTGCGGCCGGTTATCTGATGGGGGCCCTGATGTATGAAGAGTGGCGCGCCGGCGGTGATGCCCCGATGGATGCGGCGGTGGCTTATCTGAAGGCCGCTCGTAATCTGACCGGAAGTCCAACTCAGCGTGCGAAGATCGGCCTGCAGCTGCTTGATACGCTTGAGGCCATGGGTGAACTGGAAAAATATTCCGCCTGTCTGGATGAACTGCTCTCCACGGCGGTGGCTTTTGACGAGGAAATCGCACTGTGGGAACGGCGCTTTGATTATCTGCTGGGGCATGGCGCCGGATGGGAAGAGGTGAATGCCGCGTTGGAAGAGGCGAAAGGTATCAATATTGACTGGGCCGAGTGGAAAGATCTTCTGGCGGATGTTCATCTTCGAATGGATGAACGCATTCTCGAAAATGCCGAATGGTATGAGGCGTATGTCGCGGCCCAGACACCCGACAAACCGGCGGATTCAAGGGCGGATCTGTTTGCTTCGACGCGTTCCCGGCTGAAGGGCTTAAGCGTCAGCGCCGATGAACATCAGAAGGAAGCTTCCTACTTGCGCATGGCCCGCCTCATGCATGCTGACGGCCGTTCCAGCGAGGCGTATCAGTTGCTTGAACAGTTTGTCAATATGCGCCCCGAAGTGGGCATTGCCGAGGCGCTCGACCTGTTGTGTACGATTTCTTCGAATGAAGTTGATCTCATCACCGCAGTTCCGATTGCCCGTAACCTGTTGCATCTGCTTGATATCAATGCCATGTCGCAGGATGGGATTATTCATGTGGTCGATCAGCTGGAGCAGATGGAACTGTATCCCGAAGCATTGGGCGTGCTGGACAGCCGGCTGAGCCTGATCGAGCATGTCGGCCGAAACCAGGGGCCGCTTGTGGCCCGCAGTGCGGCGCTGAATGAACGTCTTGGTGATCGTCATGCGGCGCTGGAGACCATGGGGTTTCTTCAGGGGCTGGAATGCAACCGCTGGCTGGGACGCGGGCTGTGCGATATTGTCGATTTGAATCTTGCCAAGGGCGATTATACGTCCGTAGAGGAGTGGGTGGAAGCATATGTTGGTCGGTTGACGGTTGCGTCGGATGCCCGGGCTCATGCGCTGTATGCTCTTTATGAAGCCAAATACTGGCAGGATCGGCCGTTGGCTGAGCAGCTCTTTGTGGGGGCGACGGCACTGGAATCCAATCCTGATCACTATATGGCTCAGTCGGTTGAGCTTCGCATGGCGCACTCCATTGAAAATGAAGCCCTCTACAGTCTTGCGGTCTCCTACTATAACCGGATCGGGCTTCTCAGTTTCTTCCAGGGGGAGGTCGGCGATGATTCTGCGTCCCAGAATGTCGGAGAACAGGCTGTGCTCGGCAAGGCCCGCTGCCTGAAAAAACTGGGCGACTGGGTGGCCGCCAACCAACTATATCGGAATATCTGCCGCCGGACCCGTTCGCCTCTCGTGAAGTCCGAGGCCGCCGTCGGCTGGGCAGAGATTGCCCTGAAGGAAAATCAGCAGCGAGAAGCGCTCCGCCGATACAATCTGGTTCATGTGCAGATGCTTTCCGAAACGGATCAGGTCCGCTACATGCTCGGAAGAATGCGATTCGATGATAACAGCCGCCTTGTTGACAGCGAGGTCATGGAGGCAAATCTCGAGTTGCTCGCCAACCTTCCTGAAGACGAACAGTGCGACGCCACGGTTACTTTCTTCAATGAAACATTTGAATCGCTCCAAATGCTTGGTGATGAGGATGCCATGATGCGGATGATTGACCTGGCCTGCCAGTCGACGTTTGCTGATTCGCTCCCGATTTCCAGTTATGTCCTACGTATGTTTTCCGGTCGGATTGATGCTCAGGAGATTGATTCCCTCGGGGCCGGTCTCCGCAAACTCGAGGGCGTGGCCGATGCTTCTGTCGGGGATTTGGTCAAGGATGTGGATCGGCTTGGAAATATATCGGAACTCGTCAAGGGGCTTTAGAAAGGGGTGTTACTGAAATGAATGGTCAGGAAATAGTCCGCAAAATAGAAGAAATCCGCGCATTGAGCGGAATGATCAGCGATGTGATGAACCACTCAAATCGCGAGGGCCGAATGGTTTCTCTCAGCGAAACCCGCCATCTGGATGCATTGTCGATTGAGCTGAAGCGCCGTCTGGCGGAGCTTCCGGAGCATCCGCTCCGGCTCATTGAATCACCGGAACTGAAACAGCGAGCCAGCGACCTGCTGAAGGAAGTTCAGGTCACGCTCATGCTTGTTGCCCATGTCGAAGAGCCTGAACAGGAACGTCAGGTAACAACCCTGCCCAAGGCGGCTCCGGCGCGCCTGAAAGTTTATGCGGCCTATTAATTAAAAGAAGGATCCTGACTATGAAAAAGAATCATACAGCACTTGTTCTCGATGGCGATTTCCTGATGCGAAGCCATGCCATGGAAGGACTGCAGCGCGAAGGCATTTCCGTGCTGGAAGCAGACACGAGAGAAGAGGCGTCCCAGTTGCTGGCCGAACTGAATGTGGATATTGTTTTTGCCGATCTGAACATTATCTCCACGATGGATCGGAAAAAAATCTCGCAGGGACGAATCGGCGAACGTCCCGACTGGGTAATTACCGCTTCTTTCGGGACCGTTGATCGTGCCATCGAATATGTGAAGCGCGGGGCATACGATTATCTGCTGAAACCGTTTTCCCCCGATCAGGCGTCGCTCATGGCTGCCCGGGTTTTGGAGACCCGCGAGTTGCGCATGCACATTGATTCGTTGGAGGAGCAGGTTGAAACGGTTCACGAATCGCGCGGGCCGCTGCGTCAGTCACTGGTGCGTTCCGCCGTTGTTCCGGTCGGAATGACCAACCTTCGCGACATCGAGCGAGAAACCATTATTCGAGTCATGCGCGAAACCGGAGGCTGCCGAGGCGCCATGGCAGAGCTGTTGGGCATCAGCGTCAGAACGCTCCGGAATAAACTCAATCAGTACAAGGAAGAAGAGAGCCTTCAGTTGATTTAAGTCAGATTTCCCTTTCTCTGGCTGAAACAGCACTGATTCTTTCAGTGCTGTTTTTATTGTATGTCAGACATGGAATGTAACCGGGATGAAAGTTCCCGGCGGGCCTCGATGGAGCGGAACCGGATAGTTGAGAGCAAGGGCGTTGCGGTGACGCAGGGTCTGAAGGATTCGAAGCGAAGCGGAGAAGGGCTGTTTGAAAAACAGCAATGAGCCGTAGGCGAATGGCAACCTTAAAACGAACCTTGGACGGACCGGACAGACGCCGACGGCGAGGCTCCGCGAATGCGGGGCAATGAAGCGAAGCGGAATAACAATCTGGATAAAAGGCCGACGGGGCGGGGAGCGGTCGTACACGCGGCAGACTTCTGCACATTCCGGGCAGTGTGCGGTCAACTCGCCATATTCAATGAAGATGTCCACCCGGATTTTTTCTACACTCAGCGTCACCCGTGTCACCTTCCACGGCGACTCAATTCCCAGTAATCTTGCATAATGTTCTTCTGTAGCATCCATGCCGGATAATGGGCATGGAGGAATGCATTCATCAACCCCGCCGAACCGCCTTACCATAAAAATCTACGTAGAACCTGAAGCCGGGGTAATCGGCGCATTTTTGTTGGTATCTTGCGCATTTGAAATGATACCTTTCTTCGTCTTATCGTAATTCTGCTATTAAATCACGTGCGGTCCGTTTCGAGAGACGAACCCTGAGGACGCTGAATGAAGACGTTACAGATCAACACGCTGATATATCGGCATTACCTGAAGAGTGCCCTGCTGCCTATTTTCATCATTGAGGTGGCTCTGCTGCTCTACTTCGGCATCAACCAGTATATCTCGGAACATAATCAGACGACGCTGCTTGATGAAGCCACCCAGAACATGCAGGAAATGGCCTGGCGGGAAGCCACGGGAATCAATCGGCAGCTGCAGGAAGTATCGCATCTCGCATCGATCATGCAGGGTGAGCATGAAGGTTTTTTTGCAAATCCGGACAACTATTATCTTCCCAACGGCGAACCGGAGTTCGGGGTGCATAAAAACGGTGCGTTCTTTAAACGGAAGAATAATGGCGGGAGTTCGTTGTACTATGCAAACACCACCTCCATCGGAGACGAGGAGCTGAGGAAGGCGCGTAACAGCGAGGTCCTTGATCCCCTGTTATCCCTGATCGTCGAAAAGAATCCGATTATTACACAGGCCTATCTGAACACCTGGGACGACATGAACCGGCTTTATCCGTTTATGCCGGATGCCCCGAGCCAATACGGTGCGGCAATCAACATGGAAGATTTCAATTTCTATTATGATGCCGATGCTGAACACAATCCATCCCGAGGTCCCGTATGGACCGGGGCCTATCTTGATCCGGCGGGGCAGGGCTGGATGGTGTCTGTGATCGTACCGGTCTATCGGGATGATTTTCTCGAAGGAGTCAGCGGGTTGGATGTAACCATCGACTCGTTTGTGCAGAACATTCTCAGCCTGGATTTTCCCTGGGATGCGGGTTGCTTTATGGTCGATAACGTTGGAGGAATCCTCGCCATGCAGCCGCGTGCAGAGGCGATTCTGAAGCTCAAGGAACTCAAGGATCACACCTATTCAGAAAATATTAAAACAACCGTCGAGAAGCCGGAGGAGTTTAACCTGCTGAACAATCCGGACGAAAATCTAAAGGGGCAGCTGGAAGAGCTGTTTGTAAGTAAATCCCGGATCGGTTCGCTTTCGATTGACGGAGTCGATTATCTCGTCAGCCAGGAGATTGTACCTGAAACGGGCTGGCGCATGATTACGCTGGTTGAAAAGGCCACCGTATTTGCTCCTGTCACGCGTCTGCGTGCGCTGAGTAATAAGGCCGGCGTGCTGGCGATTCTCGCGATGGTTGTGTTTTACATCGTGTTCTTTATTCTGCTTCTGGTGCAGTCCCGAGGGCTGTCCCTGAATATTTCCCGTCCGATTGAAAAGCTTGCGGAGCTGACCCGCAACCTCGGTAAGAAATTGAGTTCCGGCAAGCTTGATCCGGTCGGCATCACCGAGATCGATAATCTGGGTAATAACTTTAATGAAATGGTGATGGAACTCGAGGTCCGTACCGGTGCGCTTGTTGAAGCCAAGCTGGAGGCCGAAAAAGCGAACCGTGCTAAATCCGAATTTCTCGCCAACATGAGTCACGAACTTAGAACGCCCATGGGCGGTATTCTGGGAATGATTCACTTGGCGCAGAAATCCGGGCTGGATGAAAAGCAGTCCGATTACCTCTCCAAGGCCCAGCAATCTGCCGAGCGCTTGCGGGGTATTCTCAATGATATTCTGGACTTCTCGAAGATTGAGGCCGGCAAGCTCGAGATTGAAGAGGTTGACTTTTATCTGAGCACCCTGATTCGGGAGACGCTCAGCCTGTTCCAGACGTCTGCCAAAGAAAAGAACATATCGGTGTCGGTATTCATTGAAAAAGGCATTCCCAACGCCTGCATAGGGGATCCGCTGCGTCTGGGGCAGGTTTTGATTAACCTGATCGGCAATGCGATTAAGTTCAGCGATTCCGGAGCGGAAGTGTCACTGGCTGTTTCGCTCCGGGAGGAGACCGAGGACGGTATTTGTCTTTCCTTTAAGGTCACGGATACCGGGATCGGGATGTCTCCCGAGCAGAAGGATTCGCTGTTCCAGGCATTTCATCAGGTGGATACCTCCACAACCCGTAAGTTTGGCGGGACCGGCCTCGGCCTCATTATTTCGCAACAGCTGGTTCGCATGATGGACGGCGATATTGATGTGGACAGTGAATTGGGAAAAGGAAGCACCTTCCTCTTTTTCGTTCGGCTTCGGCGTCAGAAACATCCATCCGGCAGTGAGGCATCTGAAGGGGATGACCGCAGTGCCGAAGTGGCCGCCGCTATTGCCGCGCTGAAGGGGTCCAATATTCTCTTGGTTGAGGATGATGAAATTAATCAGCAGGTAATCGTGGACCTCCTGAATATGTACGGGATGACGGCGTCGTTGGCCAAAAACGGGCAGGAGGCGCTCGATCTGATTAAGCCGAACATCTACGATGGCATGCTGCTCGATTGTCAGATGCCGGTTATGGACGGGTATGAGACGGTAACCCGCATCCGCGAACAGGACCTCTATGATGACCTGCCGATTATTGCTTTAACGGCCAATGCCATGATGGGCGATCGGGAAAAAGCGATTGAGGCCGGCATGGATGATTATGTGCCGAAACCGATCGATCCGGATCAGTTGTTCCTTGTGATGGCGCAGTGGATTTCTCCGAATCTGAATGGCTGAGACATCGGGTAATGCCGGCGCCGGAGAGGTTTCTTCCTCGCTTCCGGTCTGTTCCGGTTTGCAGCCGCTGATAAAGGACGTCTCGTGAAAAAGAAACACATGTCCCTGACTCTTCCGTGGTGAGAGAATGCGGTGTTCTGCCACGTTTTGGCCGATCGTTTTCGGCGGGCCGGATCGGATCGACTTCCGGGAGATCCGCGGAACCCCGAATTCTGCGGGGGAAACCTGCAGGGTGTTGTGGAGGCTCTGCCTTATCTGAAAAAACTGGGCGTCAATACGCTTTGGCTTTCGCTCATCCTCCTCCTATCATGGATATCATGCAACCAGCCTGAAAGGCGTTGAGCGCCGTTTTGGCGGAATGCCGGCTTTATCCGGCGAGTGCGGTATTTCTGGTGAGTCCGGCGCATCGATATCATCTTAACGAAATTTTATCCGTTTTTATGCAGTGCTAATTTCCTGCGTTTTATGTCTGACTCGGCTGCAGTTGATCGTCTTTTGCCGATATTGCGATCCATATGATTCTTTTGGAATAATGTGACTTAACTCCGTTTCCCGTTTTTTGTTTTATAGTAGTAAAAAAGCCGCGAGAGGGGTTCATCAGAGTCCGAATTTACTCTTTTATTAGATAATTTCTAAATTGGGTAAACTGAATTATCCCTTGATTCATGTGCGGCTATGCGATAAGCCTTCGGAACCCAAAGGAGAGAAAATATGTCTATTATAAAAGAGCTAAAAGCAGAAATAAGCCGCATTGCTCGCAAAGAGATCCGAAAAGAACTCGAGCCGATCAAGCGGGTAAATGCAAGCCAACGCAAGTATATCGCGGATCTTCGTCGCGAACTGAGTGACCTTGATAAGGAAGTTAAGCGCCTTCAGAAGCTATTGGATATTCCGGCACCTGAACAGCCGGCCGAAGAGGATGCGGATCAGCGCTTCTGGATTACCGGAAAAGGGGTGCTTTCATTGCGCAAGCGTCTTGGCGTTACGCAGATTGAATTTGCAGAGCTGGCCGGCGTGACACAACAGACGATTGTTCGTTGGGAAAAGACTGAGGGTAAAATTCCGCTGCGCGGCGAAACCGTTCAGAATCGCCTTCAGGAACTGCGGTCCATGGGCAAGAAAGAAGCGGTTCAGCAGCTCGAGACGGAATAAGGTACTTATTCCTGCAAGGTGGATTGTCGGGCAGGCGTTGGAGCCTGCCTTTTTTGTACGTCAGTCGCCATTGGCGGAAGCAATCAGAGTATTGCCCAAGCATGAAGGGAACCGCCTTCTGCCGAAAATAGCCGCGCATTACAGGCGAAACCCGGAATACATAAAAGATGCCCTCATCGAACTGATCCACAAGGTTAACCGAGGCAGTATTCAAAAACCTCAAGGCACTCCAATCGACTCGGCACCCGGCTCCAGATTCCCGTCGCCCGCTGCATAATCGCGATTCCAAAATCAAGGCGACGCACAACCGCGACGCCCAGGGCGGGGCCGAGGTCCGCGCCATGAAGATCCGCAACCGCGCCAGCGAAATCATGAAGTCCGAGGGCGTGGGTTATCCCGATGCCTTCCGCCGTGCCGAACAGGAAATCCCAGCTTACCAATCCGATGCTAGGGCGCTGCGCAAAGCGCTATCATGCCCGTGGCCGACTTCATCGCCCCGACCATCGAGGTGCCCACCTCGACCGGGCGTTAATGGGCAGGCTGTGGAAATATTGGATGTGCAAACCTCCAATGCCGATCCCAACGCGCTCTATGTCGATGGTTCGCGTCCGATGCAGGCACCTTTGGTGTTCTCGGCAGATCTTTCTTCCGAATCGACGGGCCTGTTCAAGGCCACGGTGCCCTGGGATGCCCAGTATGATCTTTTTGCCTTTGACCCGACCTACGAAGCAATAAAGCTTTCTCCAACGGTTGCGTCCCTGGGGTTTGAAGCCGGGCATCTGGCCATCTATGGGTATGGTACCATCCGGTATATTGGTGAAAACACCTACATCAGCTTTGAGGAACGGAGCCTCGGCGGAGATGGCTGGATCACTGCATCGGTCGTTGATGATCCTATGGCGATCATGAACCGATCGTATGCCGACAATCGCTATGTCCGCCCCGATGCCGTCACCTCGCAACTGGTATTCGACAACGCGCTGTCTCAGCCCGACAGCGGACTCTTTAAGGCGTATGCCCCCTGGGATGGCGTTTACGACTTTTTCTTGTTCGACGAGGACGAGGAAGCCATTCATTTGTCCAATGGTCAGGCTGGATTCTTTCCAACCCAGGACCTTTATATCTTTGGCAGCACGGTCGGAGATAATAATGGTGGAGGTCGTATCGACTTTGCAGAATATTCGCTCAAGGGAAATCTGTGGGGGGTAGATTCGGTGGGGCCTTACGACGAGTGCATCATCTCCCGGGGCTTTGCCGATAATCGTTATGTCCTGCAATCCGCTGGTATCACCACCAACTACACTGTTCAGGCCGGCGATGTCCTCCAGATCCAGAACGGCGTCATCACCGCGATCAATCCGTAACGTACCGCAGGCGTCCCGCCTGTAACTGGAGGGACGCGCTCTGTCGCGTCCTCTGTTTCCCAACAACGAACAACCAATAACGAATAACCGGAGCGCATTGATGAAATCGGTACTCGGAAATCAGAAATCGGAAATATGTTCCTCCCTGCCGGATGGTTGCCAGCAACGGTTTGACCGCATCGACGAAAAGCTGGAAGACATCCACGCCCACGCCGTAAAAACTAACGGCCGCGTAACAAAACTCGAACGATGGAGCTTGGTCTTTATAACCGCCCTCGTTGTTACTCTTGCCACGAACGGAGACGGAGTTCTTCAACTGCTCAAAGCCATTCACTGGCTGAAGTAGGAAAGCGATCAACCACCGAATCGTGGGGTGGCCGCATTATTATGATAGGTCAAGGCCACTGCAGGCGTTCTCGGTGCTCGATTGTAACTGACAGGCCCGTCAATTGTTGGACGGCTTCCGATATGGATTCCGCACAGTATACCGAGCGATGCTGTCCCCCGGTGCAACCGAAACTGATCATCAGATTTGTATAACCAACTCGCTTGTATGCCTCGATACTTCTGGTAATTACCGCGAGTGCATCATCAATAAATCCGGCGACATCGTCATGTTGTTTGAAAAAGTCAATGACCGGCTCATCCTGTCCGGTTTGCTGTTTATATTCGTCAAGCAGGCCGGGGTTGGGCAGGCATCGGCAGTCGAAAACATGACCACCGCCGTTTCCGGAGGTATCTTCAGGCAATCCTCGGCGGAACGAAAAGCTGTTGATCCTGATGTTCAATGCTGGGCTCATTAATATTCTTATGCCGGATGACTCTCCGGGCGTCAACTGCGGCGACAGAACACGCGGACATTTGCGAGTAGACGAGGCAATTCCCCGTTCGTTCTTGTCCATTTTCGTCCATCACTCACCTCCCGTTTGATTTTTGCTCTATATATAAGGAGGTATTGCCATGCTTAAAGTCATACTAGCTAAGATCGGAATCAGCCTATTCCGGTATCTGCCGTTGGAGCAGATTGTCGCTAAGCTGCTGACCGCGGCCATCAAGAAACTGCTGGAGTCCCGCCGGGCTACCCAGCTCGTGGATCGGGTGCGCAAGACCGTCATCCACCTCAACGAGTTGACCGCCCTCATCGAGCCCATGCTTGACGACCAGGCCGTCACCGGCGACGAGGCCCGCACCATGGTCGACGGGATCAACCAGACTCGGCTGGAAATTCTCCAGACCTGGAGCAACGGCGATTCTGCCAAGCATCTTGAAGCACAGCTTCAATAATAGGTTCGGGTTCAGCAGGGAAGGGGGCTTTCGGGCTCCCTTTTTTTTCGTGTGTGTTTGTGGCGTGTTTGTGGGTGGTTGGTACCAACCAATCGGCTATAAAGAGCCAACACGTAGGCATTCAGAAAACTTTTTTAGGCGAAGATTTCCATTTCAGCCCGTAGTTGCAGTGCATTCGAGCCCTAAATCTGTGTTGGGTGTGTTTGTGGATGTGTTTGTTTTTGTTGGTGTTTTTCAGGAGTTTTTCAAACTGTCACTTGATAAGACTGCAAACTGCCGGATTTCACGAAACCCCTAAAAATAAAGGCCGGAACGTGTGTTCCGGCCTTCAAAGTTGGTAGCGGGGCTCGGATTTGAACCGAGGACCTTCAGGTTATGAGCCTGACGAGCTACCGGGCTGCTCTACCCCGCAATCTTTCTCGTTAAGAGGTGGGTGAAGATATAGGATCGCCGGTTTGTTGCAAGGGGAAATTGAAGGTTTTTTTTGTTTCGTATTTTTTGCGCTTAAAACCGCTGTTTCTTGACCCTGTTGCGGGGGTTGGCTAGTCTCTGCACTCACTTTTTTAAGGAGCGTTATGCCGGATATTCAGATTATGCCTTCGATTCTTGCTGCGGATTTCGGTCGTTTGGCGGATGGGTGCGTTCGTGCGGAGGCTGCGGGGGCGGATCAGCTGCATGTGGATGTGATGGATGGGGTTTTTGTGCCGAACATCAGTTTTGGTCCGGATGTGGTGAAGATGGCGGCGGTAAGCGTGTCTATTCCCCGGAATGTTCATCTGATGGTGATGAATCCGCAGAATCATATAAAGGCGTTTGCTGCGGCGGGGTCGGATACGATTCTGATTCATGTCGAGGCGCGGTGCGATATTCCGGAAACGCTGTCGGCAATTCGGTCGATGGGAAAGCGGGCGGGAATTACGCTGAATCCGGAGACGCCGGCAGAGAGCGTTTTTCAGTGTCTGGATGAGCGATGGGTGGACGAGGTGCTGGTTATGTCGGTTCATCCGGGTTTCGGCGGCCAGAAGTATCTGTCCTATGTGGAGCAGAAGGTGGCGGCAATCCGGCGCCGTGCGGACTGGGTGGATATTTCCATCGACGGCGGGATTGATGCCGAAACAGTGATTCCGGCGGCGGCGCACGGGGTTAATCTTTTTGTTGCCGGTTCTTATCTGTTTAAGCAGGAAGACATGGCGGCTGCGATTAAGGATCTGCGCCGCAGTGCGCAGGAAAATTATTGCAGGAATCTGTAATCTGCCGAGGATGTGTTTTTGAGTGCGAAGGTGATTTAGTCGCCAGCGCGATTCTTCATGTTCCAGACGGTAAGTTCGTTCGGAGCGGGTTTGGTTTTGATCAACCGGCTTGCGATCAGGGATATGCCGAAACTGAGTGCGAATGAGAAGGGGAAGTAATAAACCCAGTGGGCCTGGATCACTTTCTGCAACCAGATTGTGCCGGCCAGCGAAACGATCAGTCCGCAGAGCCAGCCTGCAAAGTTTCCTTTTCGCGTCAACGTGCCCAGTAGAAAGAGTGCGAGCACCGGCGCGCTGAAGAGGCTCATGAACGAGGCAAACGATTTTATGATGCCGCCGATGGTTGAGATGTAAAAGGCCAGCAGCGTTGCGGTGGTTCCCAGGGCAATCGTAAGCAATCGTGCCATGGCGACTTCGTTGAGGCGCGACGCCGGACTGCTTAAATTGAAGTCCTTGATGAGAACGGTGGCGATGGAGTTGATGCCCGAGTCCATGCTGGACATGGCGGCGGCAAAGACGGCGGTGATGAGCAGTCCTGAAATACCCTGCGGCAGGTAATGGATGATGTAGTAGGGCATGATCTGGTCGGCGCTGAGATCTTCCGGCATCGGATGCTTGAGGGAAAATGCGTAGAGGCCCAGGCCGATGAAGAGCAGCAGGCTGATGATGACGATATCGGTTCCGGCGTTGAAGATGACGGATTTAACGGTGCTTCGGAGAGAACCGGTGGCCATGAGTCTTTGAACCGTGACCTGATCGGTGCCGTAATCCTGCATCAGCTGAAAGAAGAATGAGACGGCAACGATCGGACCGGACATGGCAAACAGATCGAGCTTCCAATCGGCAATGTGCAGTCGTCCGGATTCCTTTGCAATGGATAGAATCTGTCCGGCGCCGCCGTCCACGCCTTGTGTGATGGAGATGGCGACCCATATGGCTCCGCCGACCAGGATAATAAACTGAATGACATCGGTCCAGACGACCGCGGCCAGTCCGCCGAGGGTGGTGTAGGCCGTGGCAAGGAGTCCCATGGTGCAGATGCAGCTCCAGAGCGGCAGTCCGGTCGCGATCGACATGGCCATGGCAGGGGCATAGATGACGGTTCCTAGCCAGCCGAGTCGCGCCAGAATAAACAGTCCGGCGACGGAATAGTGTGCCGCGCGCCCGAAGCGGCGGCGGATATATTCATAGGATGTTGTGATCTGAAGTCGGTGATAGAGCGGGTAGAAGAGCAGCAGGATGAGCGGTGCCACCAGCGGGCTCATGAGGCAGACGATGATCAGTGCAATGTTTTCTCCGTAAGCGGTGCCCGGAAGTCCCAGATAGGTTACGGCGCTGGTGAGGGAGGCATACATGCTCATGGCGACGGCCAGCCATGGAAGCCGGCGACCGCCGAGGAAAAACATTTCGGCATTTTCCTGCCGACGGGAAAAGTAGAGGCCGATGCCGAGCATGCCGGCCAGGTAGATTGCCAGAACGGCGGTGTTCAGTGTGCCGAAGGCTTCCATGCTTACGGGTAAAGGGGTGGGCGGTTGTCGCTGGCAATGTCTGAGAGGGCGGCAAAAAGGATATCTTCCAGTTCCCGGTCGGTAAGAGCAATCGGATTGCCCTTCATGCTGCTGGCCTTGCTGCTTTTGGTAATGATTTCGGGGAAGTGCTCCTCCTTGATGCCGAGGCTGGCGAGGCCGGGGACCTGAAGCTGGATGCAGAGGTTCTCAATCCAGTCCATGCCGTCGTTGAATGAGGCGTTGTTGTTTCCGGTAACGATACGGGTGGCCTCGAGATATTTGGTGAGTGCCGGATCCTCGGGGGATCGTTCCCTGAGACTGCGAATGTTGACCTGGCAGGCGGCCGGAAGCAGGGCCGCGCAGATCATGCCATGCGGTGCCTTGTACATACCGCCGAGCGGTCCGGCAAATCCATGAACGGCACCGAGTCCGGCGTTTGCGAGGGCCAGTCCGCCGAACAGGCTGGCCAATGCCATATCGGTGCGCGCTTCGAGGTTCTCGGGCTGGGAGTAGGCTCTGTGAAGGGAGCGGGAGGCATATTTAAGGCCTTCGCGGCAGATCCCATCCGTGATCGGTGTGGACTTGATGGAGACAAAGGCTTCCAGCAGCTGGGTGAAGGCGTCGAGTCCGGTGCTTGCGGTTACCTCCGGCGGCATGGATAGAGTCAGCTCGGGGTCGACGAGTGCCACGGCCGGAAGCATTCCGGGATGGCGCATGCTGACCTTTACCTGATGCTCCGGAGAAAGAAGCACCGCGTTTCTGGTGACTTCGGCACCGGTGCCGGCGGTGGTCGGGATTGCGACGCATGGCGCCGGATCATTTTCGAAGGGAGCTCCGTTTCCGATCACCTCCAGATATTCAATGAGATCCTTCGTGTTAGTCAGCAGGGCGGCTACGGCTTTTCCGGCATCAATAACGCTGCCGCCGCCAAAGGCGACGACATAGTCGCACCCGTGACTTCGGGCCTGTTCGGCGATGGTGGCGATGCGTGTCGTCGTCGGTTCTTCCGAGATGCTGAACGCTGCCGGATTGGCGCCGGCGCGTTTGAGGGCTATGAAGACCGGCGCAATACGTTCGGCATTGGAGCCGGTGATGAATGCGGCGCGTTGGCCGAGGGATGAGGCCAGTTCAGGGAGGGTATTCAGTTTTCCCGCGCCGAAAATGATGCGCCGGGCCGTGGCAAATTCAAAGTTCATGACGTTCTCCAATGTGTCGGCAAACCTTAGCGGTGGGTGGACGCTTGTCGAGGCCGAAGTCGTGATTTGCAGGAAGATGGCGGTGTGTAAAAAGGAGAAAAGACCGCTTTCAATAGGATTCCGAAACAGGCAGAGTATGCGTCCAATTGCGACTTTGGGTTGGAATGGTTTGAGTAAATGTAAAACGAGGACGACTGTACTATGAAGGATAAGAAGGAATTCTATACGTTGCTGGCCGAGCTGGATGGACACCCTGTTTCAGAATACGGACAGCTTGTTGGTGATTTCGATTTTGCCCGTTATGTCATCAAATGCAACAAGATCGATCTTGAGGCGGATGATGTACTGAGCCCGGTCTTTACGATTCGCGTGCCGCAGACCATCGCTGAAATCCCGGACTACCTTTTTGATACGCCGGTCCGCCGGACCGCCATGGAAGATCTGCTGCTGCGTCGTCTCTCTGACAATATTGCCCAGATTGCCCATTTTGACCATAACGGCGTTGCCCGTCGCAATATTCTCGTTGCCGTACCTGGTCAGGTCATTCTTCCGCGTAATGCGCTGCTCCTTACAAAGGAATACATCGAAGTGCGCCTGCGCATTGTCCTTCCGATTCAGCATGTGATTGTGGATGGCGAGGTCGCATCCGCGATTGACGGTCTCGGTTGCCAGCAGGTTTTCTTTGAAGATCTTCCCGAAGTGGTCAGCAACAGCCTGCTGTACTGTAACATTGAAACAGCCGACGCCGATGAGTTTGTAAACAGCATGGAAGATGCAGACCGTCTTCGTCAGCATCTCGGAGCCAGCGGTCAGGTGGCCTTTGCTGCCGAGGGTGCGTTGGTCTCCCGTATTCCGACTGTTGACCTGCCGGATTATGAGCGTTTTGATCCGCTTGAGATCGAAGAATCCCTGATTGAAGAGGTGGAGGTTCCCCATGGCGGAACAGTCCGTGGTTTCGGGATTCCGAACGGTCTGACCCTGATTCTTGGTGAATCCAACAGCGGTCGTGTGGATCTGATGGATGCAATCGCGCAGGGTATCTATAATCATGTTCCCGGTGATGGACGTGAAAAGGTGGTTACTGTTGCCGACGCCGTCAGCATTCGTGCGGAAGTCGGTCGTTCGGTTCAGCAGGTTGATATATCCGCGTTTGCCTCCGAGTTGACGGATGGCGGAAATCCGGCATCATACTCCTGTAAGTCGGCCGGGTCCTTCACTTCCCAGGCGGTTTCCACGGTTGAAGCACTGGAGGCCGGTGCACGTGTTCTGCTGTATGATGAACACAGCTCTTCCTCAACTTTCCTTTCGGCTGACACCCGCGTCGGTTCGCTTCTCGGTAAATCCGCCCGCAACACACTGGTGTCGCGTGCGCGCCAGATGGTTGACGAACTGGGGGTTTCCATGGTTGTGGCCGGCAGCAGCCTTGTGGCGGAATTTATTCCGATTGCCGATAAGATCCTGAAGGTTGAAAACTTCAAGGTATCGGACATTACCGCGGAAGCCAAGGCGCTGGATATTCAGGGATCATCGGTTGTCGACAGCGCAGTAAATCTTTCCTCCATGCTCAGCCGTTCGCGCTGGATCATGCCGAGTTCCATTGATCCGAGCATCGGCCGTGAAGACATTGTGATTCATGCGGATGAAGAGGATTTTCTGCAGTTCGGCCGCTCGATTGTTGATCTCGGTGCGGTGCGTCAGATTGCGGATGCGGATCAGGCGTTGGCGATCGGCTTCGTGCTCTATTATGCAAAGCTTCGCTATATGGATGAGGGGTATCCGCTGCGTGAAATTCTGGATCTGGTAGATCGCGATCTCTCAAACGAAGGCCTGAATGCGCTGTCGCGTGACCTTCGCGGCGATCTGGCCCGTCCGCGTCGTTATGAAGTGGCTGCGGCGCTCAATCGTCTGCCGGCCTTCCGTGTCTCCCACGTTACGGAGTAAGCAGTGAGGCTGGTTGTCCAGCGCGTAAAAAGGGCCTCGGTGACCGTGGATGGGGAGTGTGTTTCCTCGATCGGTCACGGCCTGCTGGTTCTTGCAGGGGTGTCGCATGGCGACACCCCTTTTGATGCCCGCTTTCTGGCCAAAAAGGTTGCTCAACTCAGGATTTTTGAGGATGAGGCCGGCAAGATGAACCGGTCGGTTCAGGATGTCGATGGTTCGGTTCTTTCGGTCAGCCAGTTTACGCTGTACGGTGATTGCCGGAAGGGCAATCGGCCCAGTTTTATTGAAGCCGCACGCCCTGAGCTGGGTGAAGAGCTGTTTGATGAGTTTGTCCGGACTATTGAATCGCTTGGATTTACTCCGGAAACAGGACGGTTCGGTGCGGATATGAAGGTTGATCTGCTGAACGACGGACCGGTGACTCTGCTGCTGGAAAGCACGGGGCGAACGGTGGCCTAGTTGTTGGTGATCACGTTTGATTTCGGTGAATATTTCTTCTGCAGGCATATGGATTCGTGTTTATTCGCGGGAGAAATCGAGCGAGGAAAATTATGGCAAAACAGAAAACCACCGTTGGAACAATTGATAATGAGGTTCTGGCATTCACGGCCGGTCGCGATGTGGAGCTCGATCATGCGCTGATCGAAGTGGATTGTATCGGGACGGCGGCGCACGTTACGATGCTCTCACGCATGCCGGTCGATCCGGCGTTGATCACGGATGCGGAGCGCGCTCAGGTGATCGAAGGATTGGTTGAAATTATCGGTCTGGCGAGGAAAGGTTCATTTCCCATTGAGCTGGCGGATCAGGATGTGCATTTGGCGGTTGAGCGGACGCTGACGACGAAGCTCGGGGATCTCGGAAAGAAAATCCATACCTGCCGGAGCCGTAATGATCAGGTCGCCGTTGATCTGCGTCTATATGCCAAGGAACAGTTGCTGGGAGCGCTGGAGGAAGCCGTCGGGCTGGTTGCTGCGTTGGTGGAATTCGGGAAAAGGCATGAGTCGGTTCCGATGGTGGGGCGGACGCATATGCAGCCGGGTATGCCTTCGAGTGTCGGCCTGTGGGCGACGGCGCACGCGGAAAGCCTGCTCGATGATTGCTACCTGCTGCTCGGAGCCTATGATGTGAATGATCAATGCCCACTCGGTTCTGCGGCGAGCTATGGCGTGCCGCTTCCGATTGATCGCCAGCTGACTTCTGATCTGCTCGGTTTCAGCCGTCCTACTCATAATGTGCTGTACGCAAACAACGGCCGTGGAAAAATGGAGTCCGTTGTTTTGGCGGCCATGAGTCAGGTCATGCTCACCTTGTCGCGGCTGGCACAGGATTTCATGCTTTTTACCATGCCGGAGTTTGATTATTTTAAACTGCCCTCCGAATTCTGCACTGGCAGTTCCATTATGCCGCAGAAGCAGAATCCGGACGTCTGCGAACTGGTCCGTGCGAAGGCTTCACGGGTCAAGGCGGCCGAACTGGGTGTGTACGACCTGATCAAGGGATCTCCAACAGGATATAACCGCGACCTCCAGGAAGCCAAGGAGCTGTTTATGGAAGGCATCGCCACCACGCGCGCCTGCCTGCGTATTCTTGCTCCCATGGTTTCTGCAACGGGCGTGAACGAGCAGAAGCTTGTTGATGGTTTTTCGCCGGATGTGTTTGCGACCGATCGGGCCCTTGAATTGGTTGGAGAGGGGATGCCGTTCCGTGATGCATATCATTATGTGAAGGAAAATCTGCATGAGCTCGAAAAAATCGATCCGCGCGAAGCCATTCAGCTGAAAACGCACCTCGGAGCTCCGCTGGGACTCGATTGGGAATATTTTGCGGCCCGTGCAGAGGCTGTTGCTGAGTCGGTGCAGGAGGAGCGGGCATCTTTCAGGCAGGCGGTTTCGGAACTGTTGGGTATTGAATATCCGATCGCATAAAAATCCTGAGGATCCTCGGGACTTTGCCGTTTAAATGCTTTATACCTGTTTCAAAGGCGGAGGAGTGGCATGGTTTATCGCGATGAGATCCTGATCGAGACATCCGGGCACAGGAACATGCATGAGATTACGAAGCGGGTCGAGGCAATAGCGATGCGCTCGGGGATCGCTGCCGGCTTGGTGCATATCTTTAATCTGGGCAGCACGGGGGTTGTGGGCACTATTGAGTATGAGCCCGGCCTTGAGCAGGATCTGCCTGAAATGCTCGATCGTCTGATTCCTCCAAGCCTAGATTATGGTCATGAACGTGCGTGGAGCGATGGTAACGGCCATTCACATCTTCAGGCCACGATGATGGGGCCGGAAATTACAGTGCCTTTGGAGCAGGGGCGGCTGGTGCTTGGAACGTGGCAGCAGATCTTTCATCTTGAAGCGGATATCAAGCCCCGATCCCGACGGATCATTGTGACGGTAATCGGAGAATAGGCTTTGCTGGTGGGTCCGGCGCAATTATCGGGAGTATGTGATGCATCGTTTTCTGCTGCTTCTTTTCTGGGTCGGAGTGCTCCTTCTGTTCGATGCATCCCTTGGGTTGATCTTTGAAGAGGTGTGGCAGAAGCGACTGGCCCGACTTAGTATTCGTCGCCTTGCCTTGGCCGAAGGGCTTTTGGCTGTAGCGTTTCTGGTGCTTTATTACTATCTCTATACGCATTAGGCTTGTTTTTTTACTGAGAGCAGTGGCCTGTTGTGTTTTTAGATGGAATGCAATCTGTAGCTCCTGTTTATAACTAGTCGATCCTGAAAAACCCTGCTTTCAGCCCTGCATCATGACCTGATCCGGTCGATCAAAGGCGATTGGATCTCACTGCTGTCCAAAACAGCAAATAGGTTAGGTTTGACCTGCTGATTTCTCTCGGGGAAAGAGTCTTTGATCGCTGTTTTTCAAAA
>JAFGVP010000055.1 GCA_016937945.1 Pontiellaceae bacterium
CACCCAGACTCCGTCCGGCGCCGGATACGCCCTAGAAAACCGGCTCATTATTTCGCGAACATTCCCGTCTATGTACCGAGATTCCCGCGTGGAACGGCTGGCCGGTTTTTTTGCGGACCTGCGCGATCGGCTGGAAGCGCTGGCACCGCGCCTGAATCGCAAACCGCGAATTGTCATTCTCACCCCGGGCCCGGAAAACGAATCCTATTTTGAACACGCCTATCTTGCACGCTATCTTGGATTTCAGCTGGTCCAGGCCAACGACCTTACAGCGCGCGAAAACAGAATATACCTTAAGACATTAGGCGGGTTGAAACAGGTCGATGTCATTGTCCGGCGTCAGGATGACCTTGCGTGCGACCCCCTCGCATTCGGGTCCGATCAGGGCATCCCGGGATTGGTGGAAGCGGCTGCCGCCGGCGAGGTGGTTGTTGCAAACGCACTGGGAAGTGCCCTTGCGGAAACACCGGCACTGCTTCCGTTCCTTCCGATGCTCTCCCGCCATCTGCTGGGTGAAGAACCGTTGCTGCAGTCGATTCCCACGCTCTGGCTCGGGCAATCTGCTGAGATGAATCAGGTGCTGAATGAACTGGACCGCTGGGTCATCAAATATGCATTTCCCGGTCGCCGCGAACGGGTGGTATTTCCGGGGATGCTTTCGGAGAGCGACCGGGGGAAACTGATTCAGCGGATAAAGGAAAATCCAGGTCGCTTTATTGCCCAGGAAAATACGGCGCTGTCCGTGGCGCCCTGCTGGCGGAAGGGCATTCTGCAGCCGCGCCATATTATCCTTCGGACGTTCGTCACGGCGACCCGATCCGGATGGAAGGTGATGCCGGGCGGCCTGGTGCGAACCTCCGCCACCAGCGACTCCACCGTCATGGCCATGGAGAAAGGCGGCGGCTCCAAAGACGCATGGGTACTTGCACGAAACGAGATTTCAAGAATCACCCTGCTGCCCAAGGAGGGCAGCGAGCTGAAGCCGGAGCGGGTCGATGAAACGCTGCCGAGCCGCGTTGCCGACAATCTTTTCTGGCTGGGCCGCTATATTCAGCGGGCGGAACTGCAGTGCCGCATGCTCCGGACCATCATGCGCCGCCTGACAGAAGAAACCATGCCGGACGGGACGCCGGAGCTGGCCGAGCTGATTCGGACCCTGGCCGTCATGACCGAGCAGAGACCATCGGATGAAGTTCTCGAAGCGCCCATCAGAAACATGGAAGCAACGATCCAATATGTGTGCGACGTCATCTACACGAAGGAATATCCGAGCAACCTTTATCAGGCCCTGAATCAGGCCTGCCGGATCGGGACCATGGTGCGCGATCGCATCAGCATCGAAACATGGCGCATCCTCGACCGACTGGATCATCAGCTGCACCATTCCTCTCTGGATATTCCCTCCACGCTGGATGAGCTGCTGATGATTCTCTCCGCGTTTTCAGGCCTCGGATACGAAAGCATGACACACGGCTATGGATGGCATTTCATGGACATGGGATTCCGCATGGAGCGCGCCGGCATGAACGCAATTATCCTGCGCGAACTCCTCTGCATTCCGGCCGCATACGAGGAACCGGTGCTGGATGCGATTCTCGAAACCACCGGAAGCGCCATTACCTACCGAACCCGCTACCAGACCCGAGCGGCCCTGCTTCCGCTGCTGGACCTCCTGCTGCAGGAAAAATCGAATCCTCGGGGCATCGCGTTTCAGCTGGAATTGATTCACGAGCATATCCGCGCCCTCTCAAACCTGCCGCGTGATGGGCAGATCGCCGAACAGGTACTTGCAACGGATCTTCTTCGAAGCGTTGAACAGTTTGACCTGATGAAAGCGGCCGCAATGAATAAAGAAGGCTGTCGCCACCATCTCATGAACCTGTTCAACGAGATCATCAACCGGACCCATGAATTGGGAACCTTTCTGACTGAACGTTATCTGGCGCATGTCGAAAGCCGGCAGCAGCTCTTTACCCTGGTCGGAAGCAACGCATCGGAGCCGGAGACCGATCGATGATATACCGCCTACGTCACAGCACCACGTTCGAGTATGCCCAGCCGGTCAGCCTTGTGTACAACCTGCTGCACCTCAAGCCGCGTCCGCTGCCTTGGCAGGCAGGCCACTCATCGCGCCTGACCATTCTGCCGGAACCCGTTGTATTGCGAGAATACACTGATTATTTCGGAAACATTGTCTCTTACTGTGCAATTCAGCAGAAACATGAGGCCATGCGGATTGTAATCGAGAGCGAGATTGAGGTTATGCGCCGGCCGCCTGCAACCCCGAGCGGGACGCCTTGGCAGGATAGCCTCGATGCCTTGCGCCAACTCAAAGGCCCGATGGTTTGCGATGCGGCCCAGTTTGTCTTTGAGTCCCTGCAGTTGCACCACCTTCAGGAAGCCATGGACTACGTCATGCCGTCCTGCATCGAAGGACGGAGTATCCATGAAGTCGCCATCGATCTCATGCATCGTATTAACAAGGATTTCACGTTCGACCCGACATCGACCAATGTATCGACTCCGGTTCTTGAGGTTCTAAAAAAGCGACGAGGGGTTTGCCAGGATTTTGCCCATCTGATGATCAGCTGCCTTCGCTGCGTTGGAATTGCCGCCCGCTATAACAGCGGATATATCCAGACCACGCCACCGCCGGGAAAGCCGCGCCTTCAGGGAGCCGACGCCTCTCACGCATGGGTTGGTGTATTCTGCCCGCAAAACGGATGGCTGGATCTCGACCCGACCAACGACAAGATGGCCAATGAGGAGTTTATCACCATTGGCTGGGGGCGCGACTACAGCGATATCAGCCCGGTCAAAGGCATTCTTATGGGAGGCGGCGACCACAAGGTGAAAGCCGAAGTGGATATGATTCCCGAACACGAATTTCTGGCTCAACAGCAGCAGCAGCAGCAGCAGCAGCAATAGCGCAGCCGAAGCATCCTGCTTCGTTTTGACATAGCGGGCCGCGCTCTCCTGATGTGCATAATGAAGCAGGATGCTTCATCTACAATAATGAGCGAATCTCACAGAGAACGTCATCCTGCGTCTTTCCACTGCATTCAATCACCTGGTCCGCATAATCCAGATAAAGCGGCCGGCGTTCGGCAAACAGATCGGCCAGCGTCATGCCGGGGCGCATGACCACACCGCGCTCCGAGGTATCCCCGATACGCGAGACAATTTCAGGAAACGGAACGTCGAGAAAAATAATCCGTGCGATAGATTTGAGGTGCTCCATGGCTTTAGCGTAATAAACTACGCTGCCACCGGTGGCAATAACACAGTTTTCGCAGACGACCAACCGGGCGGTTTCCGATTCAAGCACCCGATAGGCATCCATTCCGTGCTCATCCTGATAGGCCTGCATGCTCTGTCCGGCGCGCGCCTGCACCAGCAAATCGGTATCGATAAATCCCATCGAGAGCCACTTGGCCAGCTGAACACCGATCGTACTCTTCCCGCACGCCGGCATGCCGATCAAAACAATATTGCTTTTTGCATCCGTCATTAAACACCCGCTTCGCTCAAGGCACGAAAAACACGAAGTCGACCGTGTCACCATTCGTGACCTTCGAGTCTTCGTGTTTAAAATCTACATCTCGTAGTCCACAACAGCGCGTTCACAGACGAGCGGCTTAACAAAGTCGACCACCTTCAAATGTTCCGGATGCCCGACATAGGCCTTCAGATCTTCCAGCGAGTTAAACTCGGAATAGAGCACCATATCCTTGGAGGCATCGCTGCCGACGACATCCATCCCGATCTCAATCTTGAGCAGCGACGGCACCACGCCCATCAAGGATTCCAGCAGACGCTTCATTTCCAGCTTATCCGCCTTGGCCACGTCATCCTTAAATTTCCACATCACAATATGCTTAATCATCAATCAATCCTTTCATTCAAAACATGAAGGATATGATAAACACGAAGGCACAAAGATCACAAAGAATAAACCTCCCCGCCTTTGTGTTCTTTGTGCCTTCGTGCTCAATCTGCCGACACAATGCCTAATCGTCTTCCATCAGCTCATTGATCGTATCCCACGCGTCCGGCTCATCGGCGCGCAGCCGGCACAGCAGGCCGTAGTGATAGACCAGCAGCTGAAGATGCTTCGCCTTGAACTCACCGAAGTTTGCTGTGGCGGAAAAACCTTCCGCCATCATCTCCGCATCGGGCATCGTCAGCACACGGTCAATCTCCGCCTCCAGCGCCTCTCTCCCCATTCGAAGGAATCCGGACGTCTTCAGCAACAGGACCGGCTCATAATTCATGCCCTCAAGATCATGTGCAGTAGACTCAATCTTCTCCGCCGGCGCATCTTCAGGAAACTCCTGCAGAACCTTATGCCACATCTTTTTTGATCGATTCATTTCACGCCTCCTCTCAACAGAAGGATGATAAGCCCGAACGCTGACTTTCACAACCCAAAGCTTCTTCCTTGAACTCCCGTTTCTGCTGTGTCCTTATTTCCCGCTCCCATGAACACGCAGGAAACCAAGGAAATATTACACACAGTCAAGCAGTCGCTGGATGGCGTACTGCTGCGCGACCGCGCGCACCTCAACAGCCTGATGCGGCGCGTACGCCAGCGTCTGCACGACCGGAAACCGGTCGACAACCTGCTGACCAAACTCAAAGACGTTCATGTTTCCGCCCTACTGAGAGCACAGAAATACTCGGCGGTGTCGCTTAAAATCGAGTATCCCGAAATCCTGCCGATCTCCAGTAAGCGCGATGACATCCGCAAACTGATTGAAACAAACCAGGTGACCATTGTCTGCGGCACAACGGGTTCCGGGAAAACGACCCAGTTGCCGAAAATCGTACTGGAAGCCGGAAGCGGCAAAACCGGGCGCATCGGCGTAACCCAGCCACGCCGGCTGGCGGCCACCGGAATGGCACGACGCGTGGCCGAAGAGATGGATACCGAGTATGGCCGGGGCGTCGGTTGTCAGGTCCGCTTCGATGACCAGACCGGTGATGAAACCATTATTAAGTTCATGACCGACGGCATCCTGTTGGCGGAAACCCAGCATGACCGCCATCTGCTCCAATATGACTGCCTGATCATTGACGAAGCCCACGAGCGAAGCCTGAATATCGACTTTCTGCTCGGCTATCTCAAAAACCTGATGACGATGCGCCCCGACCTTAAAATCGTGATCAGCTCCGCCACGCTCGATGCCGACGCCTTCTCCGCCTTTTTTGACAATGCCCCCATTATCGCTGTAGAGGGCCGGACCTACCCGGTTGAAGATTTCTTCCTGCCGCCGGGCAAGGACGAGGAGCTGGCCAACCATATCCTGCGTGCCATGCGCTGGATTTCGGATGTTGACGATCAGGGTGATGTACTTATTTTCCTTCCAGGCGAACGCGAAATTCGCGACGCCACCAAAAAACTGGAAGGCCAGCACTGGAAAAATACCGAAGTGCTCCCGCTCTTCGGCCGATTGAGCATGAGCGAACAGCAACGCGTGTTCAAGGTCGGCGGCCGGCGCCGGATTATCCTGGCCACCAACGTGGCGGAAACATCGATCACCATTCCGGGCATCCACTATGTGATCGACTCCGGTCTGGTGCGGCTGAGTCGCTACAATCCGCGCACCCAGGTACAGGGACTGCAGATTGAACAGGTCTCGCAGGCAAGTGCCCGCCAACGGCGCGGGCGTTGTGGTCGCGTAACCAATGGCATCTGCATCTATCTCTACGACGAAGAGACGCTGGAAAACAGCGCGGCCTTCACGGATCCGGAAATCCGCCGCACATCACTCGCCGGCGTAATTCTTCAGATGGATCTGCTCGGTCTTCCTCCGATTGATCGCTTTCCGCTCATCGATCCACCGCAGGCATCGCTGGTTAATGAAGGCTACAGGACACTGCAGGACATTGGTGCAATTGATAATGACCGGGAACTCACAAACATGGGCCGTGAAATTGCAAGCTTCCCGGTCGATCCACATCTGGCGCGCATGCTCGTTCAGGCAAGGAACGAAGGCGTACTGGTGGAAATACTGATTATGGTTGCTTTCCTCTCGATTCAGGATGTGCGCGAACGGCCGACCGAAAAGGCCGAGGCCGCCGATCTGGCGCACAAACAATGGATGGATCCCCGTTCCGATTTTATTTCCATCCTTAATCTGTGGAATGCCGTGGAGGCGGAACGGGGTCAGGGCGGATCGCACGGGAAGCTGCGAAAGTTCTGCAAAAAGAACTTCGTCAACTATCGCCGCATCACGGAGTGGCGAAACCTGCATCAGGATCTACGCAACTCCGTCCGCGATCTGGGATGGAAAATTGTAGACGGAGCTTCCAGCTCCGTTATGCACCCCAAGTCCACTTCCCTCGATAACACAACGAAGCTGGAAGCTTCGTCTACATTTGACCTGATTCACCGCAGTCTGCTGGCGGGACTACCCGCCAATATCGGATTGAAGGGCGAAGAGCGGGAGTTTCAGGGGGCGCGCGGTCGCAAGTTTTTCATCTTCCCGGGATCGGCCCTCTTCAAAAAACCGCCGGATTGGGTCATGACCTTTTCCCTGGTGGAAACCACGAAGGTCTATGCCCGCATGGTGGCAGAGATCGAACCTCAATGGGTCCATGCCGTTGCACCGCATCTCTGCAAGGAAGTGTATACCAAGCCGGAATGGAATGCGGACAAAGGTTTTGTTTATGCCAAGGAATCCATTTTGTCCGGCGGCCTCACGCTGTCCCAGGGCCGCAATGTCCACTTTGGGCCGATTAACCCGGAGGAGGCGCGAAAGATATTTATCCGCGACGGCATGGTTCCCGGCAACATGGAGACGCACGGAGGCTGGCTCCGGCTTCACCGCCAGATGCTCGACGACATCCAAAGTCTGGAGGAAAAAGTCCGGCGCCCCGGAGCCTTGCTGGATGCCGACACTATTTTCGACCATTTTGACCGCCACCTCCCGCCGGATGTCTATTCGGTCAAGACGTTGGAAAACTGGCTGAAAAAATCGAAGGCCCGGATTGCCATGCGGATGAAGGACGCAATCTATCATCAGACGGCGCCGATCCGCTCGGAGGATTATCCGGATGAACTCATTTTCCACGAGGAATCGTTTCACCTGATCTATACCTTTGATCCCGGTGAAAAACTGGACGGCATTGCCATTGTCTGTCCGTCATCAAAGCTCTCGTTCCTTCCGGACTGGGCGCCGGACTGGCTGGTTCCGGGCTGGCTGGAGGAAAAGGTAAACCGACTGCTGCGCACCCTGCCGAAAAACCTGCGCACCACCATTTCACCGATTGACCAGACCGCACGAAGCTTCTGCGAGAGCAGGCGAGCCGCCTGCGATACAAGCGTACCGCAGGCGGATAACCTGCCCGGTCCGTTGCTGGATGCACTGTCCCGTTGGTTGCAATCCGAATTCAAGCTACCGGTAGATGCATCCGATTTCGACGAATCCGATCTGCCGAACTTTCTGCGCATGAAGGTAATCGAAACCAGAAATGATGAAATCGTTAAAATCCACATGGCCGTTTCGGACGAACATCGACAGAACGTTCAGATGAACAGCGCGGCGCTGGCCTTCGCCAAATGGACCCTGCCGCCGGCAAAAGAGTGGCCGGGCGATGCCCTGCCGGAATTTATCTGCGCAAATGATGCCGCCCAGACGCGCGGGTATCCGGCGCTGACCGACGAGGCCGGCGGCACGGGGCGGCGTGTGTTCATGAACCCGCTGGATGCCGCCTACTCTCATCGCGCCGGACTTGCCAGACTCTTCCGCATCAAGCAGGCGGATCAGGTACGCTATGTGGAAAAACGGCCGCCGCTCAGCCCGGTCCAGCAACTCACCCTGTCGGCCATCGATGGTGACTTCCTGACGAATCTCCTGGATGCTTCGATTATTGAAGCGCTGACGGACAATGAGCGCATTGCCGTACGTGATGCAAAAACATTTTCGGAACGCGCTGCTTACGCCCGAACTGTGCTGCACGAGACCGTAGCGGAAAATGCCGGCGTCCTGACAGAACTGCTGGAACTCCGGGAGGAACTTGTCAAATCGATTGATGAGCTCCAGGTGGACATGGATGTGATTCACGATCTCGAGATGCAGCTCGCCTTCCTTTTCCGGCCGGGATTCCTCGGAGTTCAGGATGTATTCAGCCGCTATCCGCGATACCTCAAGGCCATGAAAGTCCGGATTCAGCGCATGCGCAATAATCCGCCCGCCGACCTGCGCAAGATGGAAGAGATCATTCCCTTCCAGCTCCAGCTCAGCGAGCGGCTTCTGGAGAGTGAAAACATTGCCGAAGCATACGCCCTGCTTGAATATGCCATGCTGCTCGAAGAGTTCAGGGTCAACCGTTTTGCGCCGGAAATAAAAACCCCTAAAAAGGTTTCAGCGCAGCGGCTCGAAGAAGTATGGAACGAGCTTCATTGCCATTGACATGTCTCATTCCTCCCGTGAAACTGACCAAGGATTAAACGAAGGACCCAACATGCTTTCTGCAGTAGTTTTTGATTTTGATGGAATCATTGTCGACAGTGAACCGCTTCATTTCAGGGCGTTCAACGAGGTGCTGAAACCGCTGAATAAGTCGATCACATGGGACGATTACTGCACGTCCTACATCGGCTTCGACGATCGGGATGCCTTTCAGGAAATCTACAAAAACTCCGGCGAAGACTCATTGAGCGCACAGGAACTGACATCCCTGATTGAACAGAAAGCCGGAATCCTGCAACGCTTTATTGAAAATGGAGAAGCCATCCCGCTGGCCGGCGCGGTCGAACTGATCAAAAGCATTCCGGTCCGACTGCCGGTTGCACTTTGCAGCGGGGCCTTGCGCAGCGACATTGAACCCATTCTGGAAATGCTTGGAATTTCCAACGCCTTTTCAGTCATTGTGACGGCGGAAGACACGGATAAGAGCAAGCCGGATCCCGCCCCCTATCGCCTCGCCCTTGAAAAACTGGGCATCGACAATCCGGCATCGGCGGTCGCCATTGAAGATACACCGGCGGGCATTATTTCAGCCAAAGGTGCCGGACTCAAGGTGCTGGCGGTAACCAACAGTTATGATCGCGATTTCCTGATGGATGCAGATGCGGTGGTCGATTCTCTGGAAGATGTCAGCCGCCCGTCACTGGAAGATATCGTGATGTAAAAAAAGCTCCCGCGCAGGGAGCTTTTCATAAACCGTTATCAGGCGGACTACATGGCACCGCTGATATAGGTCTCAAGGTTCCTGATCTTAAAATCCTTTTCAACGATCAGGTATTTGACCACGTCACCGATTGAAATAATGCCGCACAGCGAACCATCATGGAGCACCGGCAGGTGACGAATGCGTTTTTCCGTCATGAGTTGCATGCATTCATCGAGCGACGTATCGGGAGAAATCGTGGTCAGCTTGCTGGACATAATATCCTGAACAAGTACATCGGCTACGTTTTTGCCCTGAAGAACGACTTTGCGGATCACGTCACGCTCGGAAACAATTCCCAGAATTTCGCCATTATCCGCAACGACCGATGTGCCGGCGGAAATCTTTTCCATCTCCTGAATTGCCGCCTCGACCGTCTGGTCAGGTTTTACGGTAAGTACTTCGCCCCCCTTGGAGTCGAGCAGGTTAGATACAGCTCCCATGAATTCCTCCTTACGTGTTAGCATTCGTTCATTGGTCGTTTCCAACCTCTACAGTATAGTCATCTATTTCTTATTCTCAAGCGTTCGAATATAATAATTGATGAAAGTGCAGATAACCCTCACGCGAACAAAAGTCTCACAAAGAAATTGCCCAACAGGAACGGCAACCCGTAAAGCCAAGATATTAGACCAGATCAATGGTTCGATCCGCAACAAGCTCGTTATCCACCCAGGTCTTCAGTCGCCAGCGGCCGCGTTTGTCTTCTACCGGAGCCCAGACCGTGTCCCCGAGAAAAAAACGGTAGTCATTGTTTTTCACATACAGCTCACCCGTAAAAGGCGGAGCCGGATTCCCCGAACGGTCTTTGAACGGAGGGTGCTCAATACAAAACCGCAGCTTGCAGTTGCGGGCATTACGAATACGGAGGATATAGCCGAATTCAACATCCAGCCGGGCCTCGATCTCCGAGGTCATTTTCACCAGACGGGGAAGCTCCTTGCTCTCACGATCCCAGCCATCATACAGCCCGCAGCTATGCACCTCGACGTCTGCCTTTTTACGCGCCATGGCTATACTTTCCGGAACGAACAGCGCCCGATCTCCTTGTGAGCAAAAATCAGCTCAAAATCGGTCCGCTCCTCGTCATCCGGCTCAAAAGCAGTAATCGCCTGAAACCGATCATCGTCATTCAGCAGGGCGACAATGTCCTCATAATACGGAAGATGGTCGGTCGCCACATGCAGGCAGCCGTCGTTTTCCAACGTGCGATAGAGGGCATCCATAAATTTCGGATTAAACAGCCGATTGTTTTCATGCCGTGCCTTCGGCCAGGGATCCGGAAAGAAAAAATAGTAATTGGCCACATAGTTCGCCGGCATCATCTGGCTGATGGCATAGTAGCCCTCCATGCGAAACAGCCGCACATTATCGCGTCCGGCGCGTTCACACCGCCGGCCGCTGCTGTTGACCCGCAGCAGCTGACGCTCAATGCCCAGAAAATTGACCTGAGGAAACTTCCCCGATCGCGCCGTCAGGAAACGGCCTTTCCCTGAACCGATGTCCACTTCCAGAGGATACTCCGGATGAGGAAATGATGCCTTGAAATCAAATGGATCCAGCCAGCTGTCCGGCATAATCCGCAATGTTGTCTTTTTTTTTCTACCCATGGGGCGCATAGTGTTCCCGTATAAATCAGCGAAGGGCAAGAAAATCCAGATGGGAATCTCAGACAGGGACTATATGCGAAAAAAGCCGGAGCCGATGCGTCCCGCATCGCCGCGGAACCAGATCCGCTCCGCCTCAAACAAGCCCGGCCTGTGGGAACGTTTCCGGTTCTTGATTTGGCGGATTACACATAACGATTGAGACCGGCCCTCCGCTTGACAGAAGTGCCAAAGATCATAATAGTCTGCGCATACTGTCTCCGTCCAGTTAGCAATCACCTGAAGGTAAGGAGTTTAAAATGAAAAAAATGCTTATTCTTTTATCCGGAATTATTCTATGTACCGCCGCGGCCGAGGCCCGTCTGGGCGAATCCATTGAGGAGTGCCTCATCCGTTACGGGGAACCGAAACGTTCGGAACTGAACGACGAGCTGACCGGCATCTCAATTTACAAGAAAAACGACCTTACTATCACCGTTCATTTCCTGAACGGCAAAGCCAACCTCGTCCGCTACAGTCCCGGTCAGGTATCGGAAGTCGATCTCGATCTGGCAAAATACCTCCTGCAGAAGAATGGACGCACCAAGGAGTGGGACCAGCTCACAAAAACTGAAATCGTACTGAACGAAGTTCGCGACGAAAATGCCCAGCATCCCCGTGTCCAGCTGGTTGACCCGATCCTCTGGAAATCAAAAGACGGTATTCTCGACGCCAGCTTCTCGATCAGCAAGGGAACCTTTGAGATCAAAGCCAGCAGCTATCAGGAAAAAATCCGTGAAGGCCTCTGATTTTGCGGAGCGATTTACTCCCGTTTCAGGCCGAATTCAGCTATTTCCCACCCCTTGAAAAAAGTTGAATGACAAACCTTGACGGCGCATGCACGGACAGCTACTTTATGCGCTCGTTTCTACCAAATAGCGGGTGTAGTTCAATGGTAGAACCCCAGCCTTCCAAGCTGGTCGTGAGGGTTCGATTCCCTTCACCCGCTCCATTTTAATGTCATTGTATTCAGGGATTTGCGAAAGCAGATCCCTGTTTCTTTTCTGCCTCGCCCCCTTCTTTGATGGAGAGCCTCCAGAAACGATCGACGCCAAACCCGCACGGGTATTGTCTAAAACCGGCCAGATAGACAGTCCTTCATGAAGGAGCAATCATCATCGCGCCTCTTATGCGGCTGAAATCTGACGATCATGCGAATGCCGTAAGATTGCGGACAGATTAACTCCGATGTCGCAGACGGTTGACATGACAAAATTGCTCGGCATTATACGCGGATGTCTATGGATCAAAAGCTCATCGAAAAACAACTCAAGTGTGTGCAGTCAAAAATGCTCGACTGCCTTAGCGAAACCAACCTATCCAAACTGCTTCCCGGTAATAAAAACCTGCTCGGCAGCGGCAAAATGTTGCGGTCGCGGCTTACACTCTGCTTGGGAAACGCGAACGGCATTTGTGATGATGTGCTCATCAATGCAGCAGCAGCCGTAGACATTATTCACGGTGCCAGCCTGCTCCATGATGACGTCATCGACGGAGGCGTTCTGCGTCGCGGAGCTCCCACTTTCTGGAAAAAATATGGAACCAACGGCGCGATCCTTTTCGGAGACCTGCTAGTTTTCAAGGGACTCCACCTCCTGCTGGATGTCAGCCGCCCGGATCTGCTTGAAGAACTGATCAATATGTCCACAGAGGTCTGCCGATCGGAAGTGGAACAGGAACTCATCCTGCGCGGAACCCCAGGAACATGGAAGGAGTGCGAACAGATTGCCCGGGCAAAAACCGGAGCACTGTTCGCCTTTGCTGCGGTCGCCGGCGGAAATGGCTCTAAAGAGCAGGCCGATGCCCTCCGCGAAGCCGGATTTATTCTGGGCACGGCGTACCAGCTTGCGGATGACGTGCTGGATGCTTCCGGCAATGAAGCGGTATCAGGCAAAACGCTTGGAACCGATAATAAACGCGGAAAAACCACCGCGATTACCGCAACAAAAAATGCGCCGAATGCCCCCCGAGAGTACATTTTCAAACTGCTGGCGGATGCCTGCGAACTCCTCGCTCCGTGGCCCAACCTACATGAGGCCTGGGGATCTTTTGCGGACAAAACATTAATACCGGTATTGAAAAAACACCTATCTGCAGGATAACATATCCCCGTTATTACGGAATTCACGCATAGATGACTCATTTTATAATCAAATATGCTTTTAACGATAGATATGAATCGGTATATAGATACCTATTAATGAATAAACAAACCTAACGAGGAGCCCGTCTTGGCTAACTTCAAGATAAAAAAAGGCTTCGATATCAAGGTGTTAGGAAAACCTACACCGGAGATCGAAGAGTACGCGAACCAGCAGTTTTTCGCGGTTTATCCCACCGAATTCGAAGGGATTAAACCCCGCCTGAAAGTTCAGGCAGGCGACTCCGTGAAGCGTGGCGAGGCATTGTTTGAAAACAAGAAGGATGAACGCATGATTTTCCGTGCGCCCTGCGGCGGTACGGTCAAGGCGGTAAATCTCGGACCCCGCAGGTTCCCGGTCGAAATCCTGATCGAGCGATCCGCGCAGGAGGAGAGCCTCTCGTTTGATACGTTCACCCGAGAGTCAATTAGGCAGGCCGGGCGCGAACAGGTAACTGCTCACCTGCTGAATTGCGGACTGTGGCCGCTTATCAAACAGCGCCCCTTCTCCAAGATTGCCGATCCGGATACAGCGCCGAAAGCCATATTTATCAATGCGGCCCACTCTGCTCCTTTCACTGCCGACTTCAGCATCGTCCTCAAGGGCAATGAATCGGCATTCCAGCTGGGTATCGATGCGTTGAACCGACTGACGGATGGAAAGGTACACCTCTGTAAATCAGAAGGAAACGATATCGGCGAATTTGAAGGAGCGGAAAGCCACGTTTTTGCAGGCAGGCACCCCTCCGGCAACACCAGTGTTCATATCAACCGCATCAACCCGATTCTTCCGGGCGACACTGTGTATACGGTTCGTGCATAGGATGTTATCCTGATCGGCGAGCTGCTGGCAACCGGCGAACTGCCCCGCAAAAAGGTGATTGCACTGGCCGGCCCCGGCGTGAAAGAGGTGGGCCGGAAATATTATCGGGTTGAAATCGGCGCAACGCTGAAACCTCTGTTTGAACAGGCGCTAGAAGCCGGCGAACAACGCATTGTTCAAGGGAATATCCTTTGGGGTGATATCGTTGCATCCGATTCGTGCGCTCATTATTACAGCTCGGAATACTTTGTTCTCGAAGAAGACCGTTCGCGTCACTTCATGGGATGGACCACGCCCGGTCTGTTCCAATACAGCTCGCATCGGGTAAACCTCTCCACGATGCTGGGAATGAACCATGACTGGAAACTGGGAACCAGTATGCACGGAAGTCATCGAGCGATGGTGGTTACCGGCTGGATGGACAAGTATCAGCCGCTCAACATTATGACCGACTACCTGATTCGTGCAGCACTCGCACACGACACGGATGAAATGATCCAGCTCGGAATCCTGGAAACAGATCCCGAAGACTTTGCTCTGGCCTCTTTCGTTGATCCGCACAAAACCGATGTATGCGGCATCATCAAGAAGGGTCTGGAAGAAATCGAGGAGGAAGGAATCTAATGAAATTTTTATTCGACTTTATGGATAAGAAAATTGCCCCCCTCTTCGAAAAGGGCGGCAAATTCGAGCGGCTGTATCCGCTGTTCGAAGCGGGAGACACCTTCCATCGGACACCGGGGGACGTGACTCCGAGTGCACCGCACGTGCGCGACTCAATTGATCAGAAACGCCTGATGATCTTTGTCATCTATGCCCTGATTCCCTGCATCCTGTTCGGGATCTGGAATGCGGGAGATCAGTTTAATATGGCGAACGGGATCGAAGCTACACTGACCGCCAATCTAGTGCGCGGAGCGGCCATGGTGCTTCCCATCATCTTCGTCTCCTATCTGGTGGGCGGACTTTGGGAAGTCCTGTTTGCCATTGTACGCCGGCACGAGATTAATGAAGGCTTTCTGGTAACGGGAATGCTTTTCCCGCTGGTTCTGCCGCCGACGATTCCTCTCTGGCAGGTGGCAGTCGGTATCTCCTTCGGGATCGTGATCGGCAAGGAAATCTTCGGCGGTGTTGGTTACAACATCCTGAATCCGGCGCTCACCGCCCGCGCGTTCCTGTTCTTTGCCTATCCGGCGCAGATTTCGGGCGACAAGGTATGGGTGGGATCACTCAATGCCAATCCTCTGGTGGACAAACTGCTCGGAACGGTAACTGAAGGCGCAGATGTTATTTCTCAGGCCACGCCGCTGGCCGTTGCAGCGGCCACGGAAAAGGGGGCTTCTGCGATTGACGCCCTTAAAGCAGCCGACTTTGATCTACTGAACATGACGCTGGGCAATATTCCCGGCTGTATCGGATCAACATCGGTTATCGCCATCGTTCTCGGCATGATCTTCCTGATCATTACCGGCATCGCCTCCTGGCGAGTCATGATCAGCGGCATCATCGGCTGTGCGGCCATGGGACTGCTTTTCAATGTATTGCCGGTTGAAAATGCGTTTGCCGGACTGCCCTTCTACTATCACATCGTCATGGGCGGCTTCCTCTTCGGGATCGTTTTCATGGCAACGGACCCGGTATCCTGCGCTGCGACCAATACCGGAAAGCTGATATACGGCTTCCTGATCGGATCCCTGACCGTGCTGATCCGCGTTGCCAATCCGGCCTACCCCGAAGGCGCCATGCTGGCCATCCTGTTCATGAATGTCATGGCGCCGCTGGTTGACCATTTTGTGGTCCAGTCGCACATCAAGAAGAGAACCGCTTATGCGAGGGCTTTGAACAATGCGTGAAGATACTAAAACACTGGTTTTCGCGGCCGGAATCTGCCCCGTCTGCAGTCTGCTCCTGTCAGGAACGGCCTCCGGACTCAAGGGTCGGATTGAGGCCAACGAAGAATTCGACGTTAAGCGGAATATCGTAAAGGCGTTCGGCGTTGATATCTCCAACAAGGCGGAATGGTCGCGTGAAAAGATCGAAGCCACCTACGAAAAGAATGTTTCCGAAACGGACGCAAACGGACTACCGCTCTACACATGGACTGAAGATGGTGCGGACAAGCCATCAAAATACGCCTTCCCGATTTCCGGCAAGGGACTTTGGAGCATGCTCTATGGATACATTGCTTTGGAATCCGACCTGGAAACCATTGCAGGGATCACGTTCTACAAGCATGGCGAAACACCGGGCCTCGGCGCAGAAATTGAGAAACCGTGGTTCCAGAATAACTTTGTCGGCAAGAAGCTCTATGCTGACGGAGTACCGACGGCGTTTGAAATTGCCAAGGGCAAAGCCCCTGCCGGCAACGATCACGCAGTAGACGGCATCTCCGGTGCAACGCTCACAGGCAAAGGCGTCCAAGCCCTCCTGAACAAGGATTCCGCGGCTTACGCTGATTACTTCAACCAGATTAAAGGAAACTGATCATGGCTGCTGCGAAAAAACTTCTGATGGATCCATTTTCGGACAACAACCCGATCACCGTCCAGGTCCTCGGGATCTGCTCCGCGCTGGCGGTAACGGTCAAAGTGGATACCGCCATCGTAATGACCCTGGCGCTCACCTCTGTGGTAACGCTTTCCAACGTGGTAATTTCCCTGCTCAGGAATGTAATTCCGAGCGGAATCCGAATGATCGTGGAAATGGCGGTTATTGCATCGCTTGTAATTATTGCCGACCAGCTGCTCAAGGCGTTTCTGTTTGATATCAGTAAGCAGCTCAGCGTGTTTGTCGGCCTGATCATTACGAACTGTATCGTCATGGGTCGCGCCGAAGCCTTCGCCCTGCAGAATCCTCCGGGCCCGTCCATGCTGGATGGTCTCGGGAATGGTGTCGGGTACGGAATTATTCTGATAGCCGTGGCATCGATACGCGAATTTCTTGGATTCGGATCATGGTTTGGCATTCAGCTGCTTCCCGAAAACTATATGGGTAACGGTCTGGCCCTGCTGGCGCCGGGTGCATTCATTATTCTGGGGCTGCTGATCTGGTTGCAGCGCACCATCAACAAGTACGTGGAGGAGTCATAAACCATGGAACTGTTAAGCATTGCCGTAAAGGCTATCTTTGTTGAAAACATCCTGCTGGCATATTTCCTCGGGATGTGCTCATTCCTGGCGTGTTCAAAGAAGGTGGACACCGCCATCGGACTTGGATTCGCCGTTGTTTTCGTCCTGACGATTACGGTGCCGGTTAACTGGCTGATCCGCCATTTCCTGCTGGCCCCTGGCGCACTGGCATGGGTTCCGGGCATGGACCTGAGCGGAGTTGATCTCAGCTTCCTGACCTTCATCTGCTTTATCGCCACGATTGCCTCGATGGTTCAGCTGGTGGAAATGATTCTGGACAAGTTTTTCCCGAAACTCTACCACGCACTGGGCATCTTCCTTCCGCTGATCACCGTGAACTGCGCGATTCTCGGGGCCTCCCTGTTCATGGTTGAACGCAACTACGGCCTTGCTCCGGCGACCGTCTTCGGATTCAGCTCCGGACTCGGCTGGCTACTGGCCATTGCATCCATGGCAGCCATCCGGAAGAAGCTTCGCTATTCGCACCTTCCGAACGGCCTGAAGGGTCTTGGAATCACCATGATCATGACCGGATTGATGGCCATGGCCTTTATGTGTTTCTCCGGAATTCCGATGGATCCAAAGGCGAAAGCACCGGCCGATGATGTTCAGACCGAAACCGCAATCACCGAAACCGCTAACTGAGATCTACCATGGATAATCCTATCATCTACATTGCATCGAGCGTCGTTGTCTTTACGTTCGTTATCATGCTGCTGGTGGTCCTGCTGATGGTGGCGGCCAAAAAGCTGGTTCCGCAGGGACTGGCTAAGCTGAGCATTAACGAAGGCGACCGGGAAGTTGAAGTCAAACCCGGCTCATCTCTTTTGACGGCTCTGTCCGGACAGAAAATTTTTCTTCCTTCCGCCTGCGGCGGTGGCGGAACCTGCGCCATGTGTAAGTGCAAGGTGCTTGAAGGCGGCGGCGAACTGCTGCCGACCGAAGCCGGACAGGTTACGAAGGCCGAAGCCAAGGAAGGTGTTCGCCTTGCCTGCCAGCTTAAGGTAAAGGAAGACCTCAAGCTTGAAATCCCGCAGGAAATCCTCGAGATCAAAAAGTATGAATGTACAGTTCGATCTAATCACAACGTAGCCACCTTCATTAAAGAACTCGTTGTTGAGCTGCCGAAAGGTGAAAAGCTCGACTTCCGGGCCGGTGGTTATATTCAGATCGACGTTCCGGCATATAAGGATCTTTCCTACAAATCCTTTGATGTTGAAGAGGAATATCGTGGCGACTGGGATAAATTCAACCAGTGGGATCTCGTGGCTAATAATGCAGAGCCCTGCTTCCGGGCCTACTCCATGGCCAACTATCCGCTTGAAGATGATATCATCATGCTGAACATCCGTATCGCGTCCCCCCCTCCGGGAACCACCTATCCGCCGGGCGTCTGCTCCAGCTACGTGTTTAATCTCAAGCCGGGAGACAAGATTACGATCTCCGGTCCCTACGGTGAATTCTTTGCGAAGGAAACCAATCGCGAAATGTGCTTTATCGGCGGCGGCGCAGGCATGGCTCCCATGCGCTCGCACATCTATGACCAGCTCAAGCGCATCGGAACCGACCGGAAGCTGACCTTCTGGTATGGCGGTCGTTCCGTTCGCGAACTCTTCTACGTGGAAGAATTCGAAGCACTGGCCAAGGAGTTCCCGAATTTTACGTTCCATATCGCGCTGAGTGATCCGCTGCCGGAAGATAACTGGACCGGACCGACCGGTTTCATTCATCAGGTGGTGCTGAATGAATATCTTGACAAGCATCCGGATCCGACGGAAATCGAGTTCTATCTCTGCGGACCGCCGATCATGCTCAAGTGCGTGAAAGATATGGCACACGACCTAGGCGTTGAGCCCGAAATGATCATGGCCGACGACTTCGGCATTTGATCAACCCAGATTCAAAACTTAAAGCCCGGCACCCGCCGGGCTTTTTTTTGCACATGCCACACCCGTCTTCTTGTTATCGCGGTTTGACCAACGCATTTCACGCGCTTAAACTGTTCAGTGTTCAAGTGATTCATCGAACGGAGGCAGGACGTGGCAAACAAGAAAGCACCGACGCAGGCATACAAGGAAAATGGAAAGCTGAAGAAGGAATTCTACGAAGTCGAGCTCGCACGGCTTCAGATCGAACTCGTAAAGCTTCAGGAGTGGGTAAAACACCAGGGACTCAAGGTGGTGATTCTTTTCGAGGGCCGCGACGCCGCCGGCAAAGGAGGCGTGATCAAGCGGATTTCCGAATGCATGAATCCGCGCGTCTGTCGCGTTGTTGCGTTGGGAAAACCGACAGAGCGCGAAGAGTCGCAGTGGTATTTCCAGCGTTATGTTCCCGAACTCCCGGCCGCAGGAGAAATGGTACTCTTCGATCGGTCCTGGTATAATTGCGTCGGCGTGGACCGGGTCATGGGGTTCGTAACCGAAGCGCAGGTTCAGGAATTTTTCAAGAGCGGTCCTCAATTCGAACGCATGCTGATCCGCTCAGGAATCATCCTGATCAAGTACTGGTTTTCCGTCAGTGACGACGAGCAGGAGCGCCGCTTCCAGGCACGCATTGACGATCCGACTAAACGATGGAAACTGAGTCCGATGGATCTGAAGTCGAGGGAAAAATGGATGGAATATTCACAGGCCAAGGACGAAATGTTTAAGTATACAGATCTTGAAAAAACACCGTGGTGGGTGGTCGAGGCTGACGACAAGAAAAAGGCGCGCCTCAACTGCATTTCACATCTTCTCAGCAAGGTGCCCTACAAAGATCTCACGCCGGAACCAATTGAACTTCCACCGAGGCAGGAGAGCACGGGCTACAAGCGCCCGCCCCATGCCGAGCAAAATTTTGTTCCGCATATTTATTAAGTAAGGCCGAGACCGCCGAGCGAACCGGGACGTCGAGGGGAACGTCCTGCAGACCATCCCCGCCCTTAATCCAGCCGGTCGTCGGCGATGTGCCACTCGAGATTATCAATCACGCTGATCTCGACAATATTATCGGCCTTATCCATTAGCTCCTGACACTCCCTACTGAGGTTCAGCAGGTGAAGATATTTTCCCTGATCGGCATACCGCTGAGTAATATTGTTGATGGCCTCGATTCCGGAATGGTCGTAGACACGCGCCTTTGCAAAATCGATGACCACGTCCTGCGGATCATTTGCCGGATCAAACAGCTCCTTGAATGATTGGGCGGAACCGAAGAACAGCGCGCTTTCCAGCTTGTATACCTTGGTTCCGTGTTCATCGATCATCACGCAGGCATGAATCTTTTTCCCGTGCTCCCATGCAAAGGCCAGCGCAGAAACAACGATGCCCACCAGAACGGCAATCGCCAGATTCTGAAATACGGTAACGGTTGAAACAAGCACGATGATGAAAGCATCCATCCTCGGAATGCTCGGAATAATCCGAAAACTCGACCACTCAAACGTACCGATCACCACCATGAACATCACCCCGACAAGTGCGGCCAACGGAATGGCTTCCACCAGCGGAGCGGCAATCAGCAGAATTGAAAGAAGAAAAAGTGCGGCAGCAATGCCGGAAAGCCGCCCGCGCCCGCCGCCGCGAATATTGATCATGCTCTGCCCGATCATCGCGCAACCGCCCATGCCGCCGAAAAAGCCGTTAATCAGATTGGCCAGCCCCTGCCCTACACACTCACGGTTTCCACGTCCGCGGGTTTCCGTAATTTCATCCACGAGCGTAAGCGTCATCAGCGATTCAATGAGTCCGACAGCAGCAGCGAGAATGGAGTAAGGAAGAATCATCCGAATGGTTTGCCAATCAAAAGGAACATGCGGAATGGCAAACCGGGGCAATCCGGCGGCGATCGTTTCCTTACTCGGGTCCATGCTCTGGACAAAATCCAACACGGTGAGGGAATGATGAATTCCGGCACGGTCCAGCAGCCACGACACCAGTGATACCGATACGATGGCCACCAGCGTTGCAGGAACCGCTTTGGTCAGACGCGGTAGTAATGCACTGATCAGCATCGTGATCGCAATCATTCCGATCATGATAAACAGCGGGATTTTATCCAGCAGATGGGCCTCCGCGCCGTGTCCCTCGAAAAACATTTCAAACTGCGATTTACAGATGATAATCGCGAGGCCATTGACAAAACCCAGCATGACCGGGTGAGGGACAAGGCGGATAAATTTTCCCAGCCGCAGGAATCCGAAAATCATCTGAATCATTCCCATCAGAATGACGGATGCAAACAGATAGCCGGCGGCAGCATCCGGATCCATTCCCTGATCATACAAACGGAGCATCAGCGGTGCAAAAATCACAGCCACGGCCCCTGTTGCCCCGGAAATCATGCCCGGACGCCCGCCGAAGACGGCCGTGATCAGCCCCATCATGAAGGCGGCATAGAGTCCGATCACCGGATCCACCTTTGCAACAAATGAAAATGCAACGGCTTCCGGAACCAGCGCGAGTGCAACCGTCAGGCCGGACAGCAGATCGTTTTTAATATTACGCGGACGCTCAATGGCCAGCTTGAAAAAGCGGTTCTTTCTGCTCATATCAAAATCGTCTCCGTTAAAAAAAAATCCCGGCGAACACTGCGGAGGACGGGAAAAGCGCCGGACTATCCCAGACTCAGAATGAATGAAAAGAAGAAACCCCGATTAATCCGACCGCTTCCGATCGGAAATCACAGATAAAAAAGAGGGATTGACCTTCGGTGCCGTTGACATCGGAACAGCGATTCATAAGAATACCACATTATTTTTCACACACGATCAGTTGACGAAGGAGATCCACCCTATGGCCGCAAAGAAAGACACCCCCAAAGACCCCTCCAGCGCTCTCAGCGCCGTTATTTCACAAATCCAGAAACAGTATGGCGAAGGAGCAATTGTTAAACTGGGCGAAGCCAGCGCCAACACCAAGATTGAATCCGTATCCACCGGCGCCCTGACCGTGGACCTCGCTCTCGGAATCGGTGGTCTTCCGCGCGGCCGAATCGCCGAAATCTACGGACCCGAATCGTCTGGAAAAACCACACTGGTTTCCCATGTAATCGCCAACGCGCAAAGAGCCGGTGGCCAGGCGGCCTTTATTGATACCGAACATGCACTGGATCCGGGCTATGCCAAAAAGATCGGGGTGGACATCGACAACCTGCTGGTTTCTCAACCTGATTCAGGCGAAGAGGCCCTGAATATCTGCGAAGCACTCGTAAAGAGTAACTCACTCGATGTGGTAGTCGTAGACTCCGTGGCCGCACTTGCCCCGCGCGCAGAACTCGATGGTGAAATGGGCGCATCCCATGTCGGCCTTCAGGCCCGTCTGATGTCGCAGGCACTGCGAAAGCTGGTCTCGGCCATCAACCATTCCCAGTGTATCTGTATTTTCACCAACCAGATTCGTGAAAAGGTCGGCGTCATGTTCGGCAGCCCGGAAACGACGCCCGGTGGCCGCGCTCTTAAGTCCTACTCCTCCGTCCGCATGGATATCCGCCGGATCGGCCAGCTCAAGGATTCCGCCGGCAATGTGTACGGCAACCGCACTAAAATCAAGGTGGTTAAGAACAAGGTGGCCGCGCCGTTCACTCAGGCTGAGTTTGATATTCTTTATGCCGAAGGCATCTCATGGACCGGCTCCGTGATTGATGCGGCCATCGACGCCGGAATCATTGACAAGAAGGGCTCCTGGCTCTCCATGGACGGAACCCAGCTCGGACAGGGCCGTGATGCGGCGGTTCGCGCCCTTAAGGAAGACAAAGCGCTGTGCGACTCTGTGATTGAGCGCATCTACAAAGCCCGCGAAGAAGCTGCCGCGAAATAGTCCATACCGGCACGATGCGAAACATGGTAAACAGAAAACAGATGGGCCTCGCAGCTGCGGCGCTGCTGGCATTGCTTCCGCTCTCGGGCTGCAAGCCGAAAGACCAAGTTGCCGAGCTCGAGACCTTTGATGGGCAGCGCGCATTTAAAGCGGTGGAGGCGCTTGTACAGATTAGTCCGCGTGATGCCGGAACGGCCAACGGGAAAAAAGCAGCTGACCTTATTTTCAGCCGGCTGAAGAAACTGGGAATCCATTCGGAAATCGTCACTTTCACAGATGACACACCCGATGGCCCGAAAACCATGCACAACGTTATCGGCCGGATTCCCGGAAAGACCGACCGCTGGCTGATCGTCGGATCCCACTTCGATACGATGCCCGGAATTCCGGGTTTCCAGGGAGCAAACGACAGCGGATCAAGTACCGGCGTGGTGCTGGAACTTGCCCGCATTTTTTCGGGATCAAAGCCTCGGACCGGCCTGATCTTTGCGTTCTTTGACGGCGAAGAAGGCATTGCACACTACATACCGGGCGACGGATTGCACGGCAGCCGTCATTTTGCAAAACAGCTGGTGGAGCAAGGTGAACACAAACAGATGGATGGAATGATCCTCCTCGATATGGTCGGCGATCGCGATCTGCAGTTTGTTCTGCCGGCGAACAGTTCCCAACCTCTGGCCAAGCAGCTGCTGAAGGCCGCACATACCACCGGCTACCGCGAGCGGTTCTCTATTTCAAGCAGCTCCATCATTACCGACGACCACGTCCCCTTCATGCAGGCCGGAATACCGGCCCTCGACATTATTGACTTCAAGTATGGTTCAGCGCCGGGGAAAAATGACTACTGGCACACCTCTCAGGACAACCTCCAACACATTAGTGCAGAAAGCCTTGGGCTGACAGGAAGCGTCGTACGCGAGATGATTAAAACGATGATCTTTTGACCAATACACCATAAAACTGATTATGTATTCACTATTAATACGCAAAGGGGCTTGCCTCACACGTTCAATCCATTTATATCGATACCTCTTTTTATAAAAAAACCGGAGAAAATCATGGCCGAAGAACTGAAGCATTTGATCGAACAGATCCAAAAAGAGGGTGTTGAAAAAGCCAATGAACAGGCCGACACCATCGTCTCTCAGGCAAAGGAAAAAGCAGCTAAACTGGTCGCCGAGGCCGAAGAACAGGCGCACAGCATCCTCAAGAAAGCCGACGAAGAATCCAAGGCATTCGCTGAACGCTCCATGAAAACCCTTGAACAGGCCGCCCGCGACCTGCTGATCACCGTTGGCCAGGGATGCGAGAAGGTGGCAATAGCCACTCTTGGAGCAGAAGTTCAGGAAACTCTGTCCGGCGATTTTCTCCAGAAACTGATCCTGAGTGTCGTTGATCAGGGCAAAGGTTCCGGCCTGCGCCTCAGCGTGAATGAAAAAGACAAAGCTGCTTTGACGGCATTCTGTGCCGAGCAGGCAAAAAAATCCGGCGCTGAAATTGAACTGGTGTCCGACTCTGAAGTGCTGAGCGGATTCAAGCTTGCCTTCACGGAAAAGAATGTCTACCTCGATTACACGGGCGACGCCATTGCCGAAGCCCTCGGAGCATTCCTTCGCCCGGAACTGGCGAAAACCGTCAGCGACATCGCCCGCTCACAGCAGAACAACGCCTAACCGGATTGTATAATGGCCTACTATTCACTCGTAGCCAGCCTGCCTTACCTTAAGATCGGAGATGAGCCCCCGTTTTCCACCGAGGCTTATGTCGATCAATGCGGCCAGTGGGTTAGCGAACACGAAAAACGAATCCTTGAGCACATTCTGCTGAACATGCATGAGGGTCACGAATGCCCGGTCTGCAAGAAGTGGTTCGATATTGAAACGCAGCTGCGCAATGCGCTGGCCCGTCTGCGCGGCCACAAACTCGGAGTCGATTTCAAGGAATTCCTGCAGCCTCATGACGGATTCATCGGCGAGATCGAACAGCTCGCTGCCGACGCGTTCAACCGCCCGGATCCGGTAGAAATCGAGGAAGCACTCGACCGTGCACGCTGGCAGATGGCGGAAGACCTTGCCGACGGCAAAGAGCCGTTCTGCTTTGAGAAGGTGCTCGCATACGGTATCCAGCTGAAGATCGTTGAGCGCTGGAACCGCATGGATGTGCACACCGGCAAGGAAAAACTCGAGGCTGTCATTACAGCCAATACAGAGAAGGAAGAGACCGCGACCCCTGAATAAGATCGCGGTTATTGTATTTTTACTGGGATAGAAGGACGAGATTATGAGCGAAAACATCGGAAGAATAGTCGGGGTTAACGGCAACCTGCTGAAGGTTGCGTTCGAAAAACCCGTAATCCAGAACGAAGTGGCCTACGCCTGCGTCGGCGCCGGAGACCTTAAACTGAAAGCGGAAGTGATCCGTATCCGCGGCAACAATGCGGAACTTCAGGTTTTTGAAGATACCGTCGGGCTCAAGGTCGGCGACCCCGTTGAATTTACCGGAGAGTTGCTTTCCGTGGAACTCGGCCCCGGACTGCTGACACAGGTTTTTGACGGACTTCAGAATCCCCTGCCCGCCCTTGCCAAAGAATGCGGATTCTTCCTGCAACGCGGAACCTATCTTAAAGCCCTGCCCCGCGACACCAAGTGGTCTTATACCCCCACAGCCAAGATCGGCGACA
>JAFGVP010000056.1 GCA_016937945.1 Pontiellaceae bacterium
GCCGCGATGGCGAAGAGGTCCTGGTGCGGACAGGATGAACTCAGGTGGAAGCGGACGCAGCGGGTGTTCCGCAGACAGATCGTCCCGATCCGGATGAGCTTGTTGCGGATGGTGGTTCTGGTCGCCCTAGCGATCCAGGTGTTTTTGAGGGCGGTACGCCGAATGTGATCGAACGGATGTAGGCGAGAGAGCTGAGCAAAAGCCGGAACTGGTTTGCCCTTCATTTATGGCAGCTGGTCCGGTCGGCATAGAGGTCGAGCTGCTGTTCCTTGATCCGGTTCTCCATGTCGCCGCGGGCACAGTAGCCGTGGTCGTAGAGATCCTGAGGATTGCCGTCGAGCGAGGTGACGATAAAACGCGGGTTGCTGCCGCGAATACTGTGTTCGGCCTTTATAATGAAACGCCGTTCGCGGTCCCATGTTCCAGCGGCGTAGTGGAAGTCCTCGGAAAGCCGTTGCTTTTCACCGGTTTCAACAAAGAGGGTTTCGGCTTCTTCTATAAGCGCGGCACCGATGTCCTTGAGTCTTTTGTTCTTGGCCAAACCGATAAGGTTTATGAAACGCTCGATGAAATCAAGGAGGACATCTCCGGAGCACTGCGTCCTTTCCGGGAAAGTGCACGGAAGGTTCTGAAATTGCTGAGTGTTGACAACTACCTGCTGTGTTCAGCAAACGCTTTCTAAACGGCGAATATAATAAAACCAAAAGGTAAGTAGTATTAATTTACAGTCTGCGTATCTGATCTTTGCATGGTTTTCTATTTTATTTTCCATAACGCCATTATACAATGCATGCGTCATGCAAGAATATGTTGCATAATATTGGAGTCAGTCAATTAACGCGAAAGGAGTGCCCGAGATGATCATGGCCAGAACAGAGGAACTGAAACTCAAGAACCAGATTGCCCCGCTTATTGATATTGTTTTTCTGTTGCTGATCTATTTTATGGTGACGGCACAAATTGTAAAAAAAGAAGGCGATATTCCGTTCCAGCTTCCGGTGGCCGGAGAACCGGTGATGATGGATTGGCCGGTAGAGGCGTATATTCAGATTTCTGATTCCGGAGCGGTATCCATCGAGGGGCTTACGTTTGACGGGACTGATCATCGTCTGGATCAGCTGGTTGAGCATATGACATCGCTGCAGCTCATGGCACAATCGCAGCAGTCGCCGTTTTTTGTGACTCTCGCTCCTGACGCCAAAGCAAGGCATGGACGAGTGATCGAAGTGATGAATGCATGCCGTGATGCAAACGTGAAACACCTGATGTTTGCCCAGCGCAATTCATAGATCATTTTTGATCCGCTTCAAGGCCGCCGCTTCCGAGATAAGGGCGGCCTTTTTCGTGGTTATGCTTTTCAATGAATCATTTTTCCGTAAGATTCGGCGTTCAACTGCACCACAGGAATACGAATGAAAAAGACCAGGGTTGATCAAATGTTTGCCGGATTGGCAAAGCGGGGTGAAAAGGGTTTTATTGCTTATCTTTCAGCAGGAGATCCATGTTTAGAGGATACGGTGGATATCGTGCTTCGTCTCGAGGATGCCGGCGTTGATCTGGTGGAGCTTGGACTCCCGTTTTCAGATCCGCTGGCAGATGGCCGGGTCAATCAGGAGGCCGCCACGCGGGCGCTGGATGCCGGGGCGACCTTTGACGGCGTCATGGCGTGCGTCTCCAAAATCCGTGAGCGCAGTGAGCTCCCGATGATTTTTTATGCCTATATGAATCCGCTGCTCTCCCGAGGTTTTGATGCATCGATGCTGGCTGCGGCAGAGGCGGGAATTGACGGATTTCTGCTGCTGGACCTTCCATTCGAGGAGGCTGCGCCCTATCGACAGGCACTCAACAGCAACCACCTGAATGCGATTCAGCTGGTTACTCCGACGACACCGGACGAGCGGATCGATAAAATTGTGAAGCGAGCCAGCGGATTTATCTACTGTGTTTCCAGAGAAGGCGTAACCGGTGTTCAGGAAAAAATTGCGGAAGGTGCTGATGCGCTGGTAGACCGAATCAAGCGCCGGACCAATCATCCGGTGGCCCTTGGATTTGGGATCGGCACTCCGGAGCAGGCGCACGATGCGGCCCGTCTGGCAGATGCTGTCGTGGTCGGAAGTGCAATTGTAAATCATTTTCATAACAATCCGCACACTCCAGATGGACGTGCTGATGCCGCCCGCTTTGTTGGCGAGATGGTCAAAGCCGTCAAGAGCGTTTAAGTATTTTAAGACTTGAAATGTAAGTGGCAAGCGAGAGGACAAGGCAATATGGCTGGACGATATGCAGTGATTATGGCCGGAGGCAAAGGAGAGCGTTTCTGGCCGCTGAGTACATCAAAACATCCCAAACAGCTTTTGGCGCTTGTTGGCGATAAACCGTTGATTGCACAGGCTGTCGATCGCCTTGAAGGTCTCGTGCCGGCTGAAAATGTGTTTGTTGTTACGAATGCTGATCTTGTTGAAGCCACGCAGATCGCTGCGCCGCAATTGCCTCTGGCTAATGTGGTGGGTGAGCCGATCGGTCGCGATACGGCAGCTGCAGTGGCCTGCGGAGGGGCTTTGGTTAAGGCCCGTGATCCAGACGGTGTTTTTGCAGTTCTTACTGCGGACCAGGTCATGGGGGATCTGAATATCTTTTCCTCAACGATCAAAGGGGGAATGGATCTCGCGGAGCAGAATGATATTCTGGTTACCATCGGAATTAAGCCGACGTTTCCGGCTACGGGATTCGGATATATTGAATCCGGTGCGCGATTCAAGACGGCGGAAGGTATTGAGTTCCGCCAGGCAGACCGCTTTGTTGAAAAACCTGATGAAGCGACGGCGGCTTCCTATCTGGAAACGGGACGCTTCTACTGGAATTCAGGCATGTTTATTTGGTCTGTACCGGCATTGGAAAAGGCATTCTCCATGCATTGTCCGGAGATGGCGCAACTCATGAATACGCTCACTGATTATGCGGAAAAAGGAAAAATCATAGAGGGAATGGATTCCACCTATCCCGATCTGAAAAAGATATCCGTGGATTATGCGCTGATGGAAAAGGCCCGGAATATCATCATGGCCTGCGGTACATTTGCGTGGGACGATGTTGGATCCTGGCCCGCACTGGAGAGCCATTTTGATCAGGATGAAACCGGCAATACACGTATCGGTGATGTTGAAGCCATCGACTCATCGGGGAACATTGTTCTTTCGGAGAATCGGTTGACGGCTGTGATCGGAGTTAAGGATCTGATGGTGGTTCAGGCAGACGGTGTCACGCTGGTCTGTCCTAAGGATCGTGCGCAGGACATCAAGAAAATGGTGGTTGCGCTTCGTGATAAAGGGCGTTACGACGAGTTGCTCTAACTTTGTAGGCGGGTATTTCGGTGCCCGCTTTTTTTGTGAAATAGCCGATTCTTCCTCAAAATTGCGGTAGTGTCGAAAAGCTGTTGCCAACGCTCGGCATTTTGGTATCTTCTCCCTCTTTCACCTCAAGCCGGGGTGGCGAAATTGGTAGACGCACGGGATTCAAAATCCCGCGACTTCGGTCATGCGGGTTCGAGTCCCGCCCCCGGCACCACCTCTTTAATAACTCGTTGATGTTTGGCCTAGTTGCTATTTATCAGCTAGTTGTGACTTCTGCACATGTACAACATCTGTCATACATGGGGGCGGTAACATGGTGGAAAGAATCGAAATGAAGTACATGATCAAACGGGGGAAGACCTATTATCTCAACCTCCGCAAACCAGAAGACCTGAAGGATCGCCTCCCTGGAAAAGGTGATTTTATCACAAAAAGCCTGAAAACCCGCGATTTTGTTGAGGCGATTGTCCGGGGGGATGAAATGCTTAAGGATTGCGAGAGGGAGTTTGACGAGCTCCGGGCACTTCCAGAAGGCTCTGGACCCTTCGGCGTTGCTGCACGGGGTCATGCCGGATCGTGGCTGTTTTGATCTGTCGCCCGCCGGAACCGTCACCGTTGCAGACAACGCCGCCACCTGGTTCCGGGCCTCGAAAGACGGTGCCGGCCGGCATCGTGTTCTCGTCATGTCCTCCGGA
>JAFGVP010000057.1 GCA_016937945.1 Pontiellaceae bacterium
ATGCTGGAGCTCCAGGCGGATCGCGGTGCAGAGTATGATGAGGGTATTCGTACAGCGAATCGCGAGCTTAAATCGGTGAAGGATTCGCTTCGTAAGGTCGAGGCCGACATTCGGGATGCCGGCGCCGGCGAACGGCGTCAGCGTCGCATTGTCGAGGTGGATCTGGAGGCGCCGGCAGCCGGATCTGCACGGATTGATCTTTCCTACCTCGTTCTCGGTCCCGGTTGGCAACCGGTATACGACGTGCGGGTGGACAGCGGGAGCCGATCCATGGAGGTAAATTATTTTGCGCTGGTCCGGCAGAACAGCGGCGAAGATTGGTCCGGCGTCGATCTCCGGCTCTCCACGGCGCGACCGGGGCTGGGCGGCGAACATCCGGAACTGGCGGTATGGCGGATCGGTGTCGCGAATGATGCGAGATTGGGCGGCCAGAGCATCAATCGGTTTCCCAATTCATTCGATGTTGAGACGGGCCAGCGAACAGCGCCGGTGGTGCGGTCGGCTGGATTGGTACTCGATTCCGTGGTCGCCGGTGTGCGGCGGGATATGACGGTCCGGCAGGCGGAAAACTCGACGCAGGGAACGGCGGTTCTTTTTGCGGTGTCCGGCAAGAGCGATGTGGTGAGCGATAATGTGGAGCATCGCGTGGCGGTTTCCAGTCTTTCGATGCCGGCTCATTTCCGCTATTCCTGCGTGCCGAAGCTGGATCGTTATGTCTACCTGAAGGCGATGGGGAAGAATCAGACCGACTATCCGTTGCTCCAGGGCAATGCCAATATCTACCTGGACGGAAGCTATGTGGCCACGTCGGGGCTGGATTTTGTGGCGCCGGGAGAAACCTTCTGGGCCTTTCTCGGCGTGGATGAGAGCATCCAGGTGGATTATAAGCTGATCAATAAACATGAGAGCCGCGAGGGACTGACCGGGCGAACCGTGCGCCATACGCATGAATATCTCTTCACTGTCAAGAATACGCATGATGAAGCGGAGGAGCTGATTATCTTTGATCAGCTGCCGATTTCCGATAATGAAAATGTCGAGGTTGAACTGCTGACGCCGAAAGTCGCGAAAAACTCAGATGCGCTTGAGATCAACGATGAAAAGCGTATCAAATGGTTTCTCGTGCTGAAGCCGGGTGAAGAGCGGGAAATTCCATTCGTTTTTCAGGTGGAAGCGCCTCATGACGTGGAGATTGACGGACTCGAATGAAAATTGCTTTTACCAAGATGCATGGAGCCGGGAACGACTTCATCGTGGTGGATGACCGTACGCTGAGTTTTCCGACCGCTGATGTGGAATTTATCCGGCGCATTTCGAAGCGGGCCACCGGGGTTGGTTGCGACGGGATTCTGCTGGTACAGCCTTCGGATTGTGCGGATGTGCGCATGCGTTTTATTAATCCGGACGGCGGCGAACAGGATATGTGCGGGAACGGCGCTCGCTGTTTTGCGCGGTTTGCATATGAACTGGGTGTTGTTCCGGAAAGGATGCGCATTGAGACCGGTGCGGGTATTGTGAATGCGGAGGTTCTTGGGCTTTTCGACAGGGCAGGCGGGACGCCTGCGGTACAGCTTGGTGACGGGGCAGGCGAGCCGCCTGCGATACAGCCGGCCTCGTATTCCGTCCGGCTTGAGCTGACCGAGCCGTCCGGGTTGCAGTTGGGGCTTGATGCGGGGCTGGAGTGGAGCGTCGATTTTCTGAATACCGGCGTTCCCCATGCGGTTGCGTGGGTTGATAATGTTGCCGAAGTTGATCTGCCGGAAGCGGGGCGCCGGATTCGGTATGATGCGTTTTTTGCGCCGGCGGGGACCAATGCGAATTTTGCACAGGTTGAGGGCGATGGAAGCCTGCGCGTTCGGACCTATGAACGCGGCGTGGAGGCGGAAACGCTGGCCTGCGGTACCGGTGCGACGGCGGTTGCGCTGCTGGCGGCCCGGCGCGGGCGGGTATCTTTGCCCGTTGCTGTGCATTGCGCCGGCGGATATGATTTGGTAATTGATCTGAAACAGGGGATACCCTCTCTAACGGGAAATGCGGAAACGGTATACGACGGGGAGATCGAATATGGAAATCGGGTTTAGCCTAGGTTCCAATCTGTACAACCGAAAGCGGTTGCTGATGCAGGCCAAGAATCTGCTGCTGTCGGCGCCTCGGACGCGCTTTGTCGATCAGTCACCAATCTATGAAACCACGCCGGTGGACGTGAAGCCGGAGTATCAGGAGATGACATATCTCAACTCGATCATCATCGTGGAAAGCGATCTTCCGCTGGAGAGCTGGTTGTCCTATATCGGGAAAATTGAGCATATGCTGGGACGGGAACGCAACGAAACCGACCGCAATGCCCCGCGTCCGATTGATATTGATATTATCTATGCCGGCGACCAGATCATCGATAGCGGTGGACTTGAGGTTCCGCATCCGCGCTGGGCGGAGCGCCGCTTTGTCGTTCAGCCGCTCAATGATGTGCGTCCGGGCATGATCCTTCCGGAAGCCCGAAAGCCGGTTTCCGAAATCCTTCGGACTCTGCCGCCGGATGACGGGCTTTGTGTATATGATGAACGGTGGTAGTGACCGCCGTACGGAAATGGATGCTTTATGAAATGGACTGCTGCCAAGCTCCGGTCCCAGAAGGGAACCCGGAAGATTTCAATGGTTACGGCGTATGATGCGCTGTCTGCTTCACTGGTTGATCAGGCCGGAATTCCGGTGGTGCTGGTGGGCGATTCGCTGGGTAATACGGTTTTGGGATATGGGAACACGCTGCCGGTCACGATGGAGGAAATGCTGCATCATACGGCGGCGGTGGCACGCGGGACAACGGACGCCCTGATTATTGCCGACATGCCGTTTATGTCGTATCAGGCTTCGGTGGAGAGCGGAGTCATCAATGCGGGCCGTTTTCTTAAGGAGTCCGGCGCCGATGCCGTAAAAATTGAGGGTGGTATGATGCGTGCCGGACTGATTGAGACGTTGACACAAAACGGGATTCCGGTACTGGGTCATATCGGCCTCACGCCGCAGAGTGTGAAGGAGATGGGCTATCGGGTGCAGGGGAAGACCTCGGAACAGGCGCGGCAGTTGATGGACGATGCCATGGCGGTCGAGCAGGCCGGGGCATTTGCCGTTGTGCTTGAGTGTGTTCCGCCCGAACTGGGTGAAGCCATTTCCAGGTCGCTCTCTATTCCGACGATCGGGATCGGCGCCGGTGCCGGCTGTGATGGACAGGTGCTGGTTTTTACCGATCTGCTGGGGCTCAGCGACCGGCCGGTCGCCAAATTCGTTAAGAAGTTTGCGAATCTCCACCCGCTGATGATTGAAGCGCTTACGGCCTATAAAACCGAAGTGGAAGCCGGAAGCTACCCTTCTGAAGAGCACCAATATTAAGGCTGAATAATATGAAAATTGTCCAGTCTCCGCAGGAGATGCAACGTCGGGCGCTTGAGCTCAAGCGCGCAGGGAAAACCATCGGGTTTGTGCCGACCATGGGTTTTCTGCATGAAGGGCATTTGTCGCTGATGAAGGCGGCGCGGGCGCAGTGTGACGTGCTTGTGGTCAGCATATTCGTGAATCCGACGCAGTTTGGCCCGAATGAGGATCTGGATGCCTATCCGCGTGATTTTGAACGGGATGAAGCCCTGTGCAATTCAGTAGGCGTGGACTATCTGTTTTATCCCGAGCCGGCTACCATGTATGCCGATGATGCCAGTGTCTGGGTGGACGAAGAACGTCTTTCCGGCGTGCTTTGCGGTGCGTCACGCCCAGGGCATTTTCGAGGGGTTTGTACGGTGGTTTCCAAGCTGTTTAACCTTGTGCTTCCCGACCTGTCAGTTTTCGGGGAAAAGGATGCGCAGCAACTGCGCATTATTGAGCGCATGGTGCGTGACCTGAATTTCCCGGTTCAGATTGTTCGCGGCCCCATTGTTCGTGAGCCGGACGGGCTGGCCATGAGCTCGCGGAATAAGTACCTCACGGAAGAGCAGCGCCGGAATGCGCTCTGTCTACGGCGGTCGCTGGATCGCGCAGAGGCAATGGTGAAGGCGGGGGAGCACGATGTAAGGGTGCTTCGGGGCGAAATGGAACACCTCATCGCAGATGTGCCGGATGGTGTGATCGACTATGTTTCGTTTGTTGATGATGTCTCGCTGGAACCGGTAGAGCGCGTCGATGGACGTGTATTGCTTGCTCTGGCAGTGAAAATCGGCTCAACGCGGCTGATTGATAACACTGTTCTCGTGGCGTAGAAGATTGATTTTGAGTCGCTTGCAATTGCCTCTGTTTTTTTTAGATGTTTTTGTTTGAAAGCCTCCGGCACATCATTAAATTGAGTGCCGCTTTTGAGAACAAAAGGGTGCGGTAGCCAAGCGGTTAGGCAGTGGATTGCAAATCCATCTAGATCGGTTCGACTCCGATCCGCACCTCCAATTTTTTCAGGTCGTTAATCAGGAGAGTAATAATGTCCATTCCGCAGGATCTGTTTTATACCAAAACTCATGAGTGGGTTTCCCTTGAAGATGGTATTGCCACCATCGGAATCACTGATTTCGCTCAGAGCCAGCTCTCCGATTTGACTTTTGTTGAACTGCCGGAAGTCGGAACCGAGTTCGACGGCGGCGACGAGGCTGCGGTTGTGGAATCCGTCAAGGCTGCGGCCGATGTGTATGCTCCGATTGCCGGTGAAGTGGTTGAGGTGAATGAAGATCTGGAAGACAGTCCCGAGTTGATCAACGACGATGCATTTGGAAAGGGCTGGCTCTTTAAAATCAGGGTGGTTGACGAGTCGGATGTCGACAGCCTGCTGGATCCTGAAACCTACGAGGATCTCTGCCCGACTGACTAGTTCAGTATATTGATTGTATGTTAAAGGAGGATGCAGATCCTCCTTTTTTGTTTTTTATTGCAGGCGTTTCGCCTGCCTGAGGGACGGAATAGATGAATGCATGGTCTTTAAGTTTCAGTGAGCCGGTTCCGTATCAGCAGGGCCTCGATATGCAGCGTCGTCTTCTGGCGGCGCGACAGGAAAGCCGGATCCCCGACACCGTGCTGATTCTCCAGCACACTCCGGTGGTCACTCTGGGTAATCGCGGGCGTGACAATTATCTGCTCAAGACCGAAGAGGAATACAGATCGCTCGGCATAGAGGTGTTTCACGCCGAACGTGGTGGCGATGTTACCTTTCACGGGCCGGGGCAGTGGGTGCTCTATCCAATTCTCTTTCTCGGCGGCAATGAAGCCGATTCACACGGCTACCTGAACAATCTTGAAGAGATCGCTATTCGTACGCTTGGTGACTATGGAATCCATGGCTTTCGACGTGAGGGTAAGTCCGGCGCATGGACGGATGCCGGCAAGGTGGCCGCTATCGGCTTTCGCCTGAAAAAGTGGGTTTCGTTTCACGGTATGAGTTTTAACGTATGCAACGACCTGATGGGCTTTGGTACCATTGTTCCCTGCGGTCTGGTCGGCGAACCGGTAGCCACTGTGAAGACGGTTCTTGGCGATGACTGCCCCTCAATGGAACGGGTTCGCGACTCGTTGCTGAATCATTTTTCTGATGTGTGCAATCGAAAGCTGGAACGCTTTGAGCGGACGGGCGAGATGCCTGCGATATTGCATGAATTGATCAGCGGAGAGTAGACGTTTTGTTTCGTTGACCGGAATGAAAGCTATACGTTTGGAGAAGAACTGCAGCCGCATTCCAGCAACAGGCGGGACGCCTGCGGTGCGATCGAAGTCGTCTCGGCTGCAGTTTTACTGATAGTCGGCATTCCATGCGCTGACCCGCTCCAGACAATGTCTTGCCGTCAGGTCAATGTGGATGGGCGTGAGCGCAACATACCCCTGACTCACCAGTCGTTCATCGGTTTCGGCGTTGTCGTCAAGCATTTTCATGTCGCCGTCGAGCCAGTAATACTTGTTTCCACGCGGATCCTGATGCTCGGTAAATTTTTCAATAAAACGAGAACGGCCCATCTGTCCGACCCGCATGCCCTTGATTTTTTCGTAGGGCAGATTCGGAATATTCACATTCAGCAGAACGCCGTCCGGCAGTGGGTTCGAAATAACCTTCTCCACGATGTCCGCAGCCACGCGGGCGGCGGTTTCCCATTGGGGATTCCGGTAGGTGCACAGCGAGAGCGCAACAGACGGTACGCCGAGGATTGCCGCTTCGCTGGCGGCGGAAACTGTGCCGGAATAGAGGACGCTGATGCCCGTGTTCGATCCGAGATTAATTCCGCTGACCACCAGGTCGGGCGGATTATCCTTGTGCAGGAAGCTGACGGCAAGCTTAACGCAGTCGGCCGGAGTCCCGTCGACCGCGAAGCCGGTAAATCCGTTCTCTTTTTCGACCGGTATGGATCGGATCGGATCATAGATCGTGATGGCGTGGCCGGCGGCGCTGCGTTCCGTGGCCGGCGCACATACATGAAGATCTCCAAGGTGGGAAACGGCTCGGTGAAGCGTCGCGATTCCCGGCGCATGAATGCCGTCGTCGTTGCAAAGTAGGATTTTCATGTCGGTGAATATGGAGGTGGTGACTACAAACATCAATGCCCTTTTGCGGCTTGCTCTGGACAGTATTGGTCTGGCGATAGTGGTGGCACCGTTACGGCGTAAAACAGTGAACAGTCGCCGTAAAGAAAACCTGAATAACATGACGAATTAAGCGGTGCATACTGAGAGAGCATTTTCAGGTACTCGTTTTCCGGCGCCAGTTGCAGTGCGGTTTGAATCAGGCCGGACGTAAGAATGAGCTCCGTTGTCAGCCGATCCGCTCTCTCGTTATCGCCTATTGCCCGTGCCGCTCCGATACCTAATCCACTGGCTGTGCCGCCAATGCCGAATAATACCGGGCCGGAATCAATATCTCCGCCGGCGGGGTGCGAACGACCTTGCGGCCATTCAGAAAAACCATAGGCGTAACCACGATCGATCCAGTGATGTTTAACATAGTCGATGTACAGATTCCTTGCGCGATCCTGATCGATTTCTGCGAGCAGGCAGATCTGCATGGATAGATCGCATCCGCGCGATGGGCTGCCTGCAAATGCTCGGGGCAGTCCGGAGGGCAGGATGATGGAGTTTTTTCGCCATTCCATATGCTTTTCATAGAGTCGATCGATTTCTTCCTGTTGGTCAGGAGTGCCTCGATTCTTTAATGATGCAAACGCCACGATCGTGTCGATATACCACGTATAGGCCGGGTATGAATCAATCGCCGCTCCGTCCCTTTCCTGCAGGGCTTCGATGAGGAGGAGGGAAATATGATTATTCAGGTCTTTGTATCGGGTGTCGTTGCATAGGCTGTTGTAACGAGATAATACGAGGTTGAGCATGGCCAGTGACGTACCTTGGTGCCGATAGGTCTTTAGTTGAAGCAAATCGCCCTGCGGAGGGTTTATTGACTGTATGATTTGAGGAATCGCCATATCTATGAGGACGCGCATGTTTCGTGCGGCATCTTCCGCGGATATATCCTGCATCTCAGCAAGATGGGCAAACGCAAGCGCCGGAACCAGGAATGGATAAAAGTTACCTTCAGGGAACGATCCGCATTCTCTCTTGACCATTGATTCGTAATCGGCCGGCTTAGAGAGCCAGATGTTGAACCGAGCTGTCAGTACCTCGCTTGGATGAGTATTTGCACGGTCGGGAGCGGCGCTTGAAGAGAAAACCGCGCCTAGGAGGATGCAGAAAATAGATTGCAGGTATCGTTTCATCTGTACTGAATCACCTATCTTATTCAGTTTGAAAAAGTAGATGATGCCGTCGGGAACATCAATGCCGATAAAAACAAACCTTCATTTCGAAATAAATCCGGGCATACTGCATCGCTTATATGAACATGATTCTGATCCAGTCGAATGAAGTGGATGCGGGCGGGATGTGCTGTCTTTCGGATGACAGGGCGCGACACATCCGCAAGGTGCTGGGCGGTGTGCCGGGCAAGTCGTTGCGCGTTGGGCTTCAGAATGGTCCGTTGGGGCAGGGCATGATTGAGAATATCGAGAATGGGCAGGTAACCCTGAGCTGTACTTTCGATAATGAATTGCCGCAGAGGCCGTCGATTGATCTGTTGCTGGCCATGCCGCGTCCGAAAGTCATGAAACGCCTCTGGGCGCAGCTGGCGGCGTTGGGCGTTGGTCGGATTGTGCTGCTCCGCGCGGAAAAGGTGGAGCGCTACTATTTTGACAGCCATGTTATTGATCCGGATTTCTACACACCGCTTCTGCAGGAAGGGCTGCAGCAGGCCCGGTGTACGCATTTGCCGGAGGTTTCGGTTCATCCGCTGTTCAAGCCGTTTGTTGAGGATGAACTGGAGGGGCTGTTCGGCGGGCATGATAAACTGCTGGCGGATCCTGCCGGAACGCTTCGTCTGAGTGCGTGCATGAAGAAGATTGATCCGGCGCGCCGGATTGTTTTGTCCATCGGGCCGGAGGGGGGATGGACTCCGTATGAACTCGATCATTTTCATGGACACGGTTTCAAAGTTTTCGGCATGGGGCATCGTATATTGAGAAGTGACACCGCGGTCATCGGGCTGCTGTCGATCATGAATGAACTCAAGAGCTGAATAATGGAGGGTCAGCGTGAGCCGCTGTATTGCATTCATCCTGATGCTAAACACTATGCTGCTGTCGCTTTAGGCCGTTGCCCGGAACGCTTCCGATCCATGCGAGCGGATTAAAACAGAGTGCAATGTTGTTTGTTTTGAGGGGGTTGTTTCCTCTCTGGCGGGGGCCGGTTGCCCGATGTTTTCCGGTATTGCGCCGACCTGATATATGGTGTTGGCAATGTTCATGACTTCTTCTGATACTTGTGTATGCTTCATTTCATTTTAAAGAAGGGGTTGCCATGGAAGCAAAAAGACAGTCGGGTATCGGTATTGCATCTTTTATCATCAGCACTCTGTCGGGATTTCTTATGTTTGTTATGATTATCATCGCCGGCGTCATGGAATCGTCCAGACTTGGAGGAATAGACGAAGAGTCATATGCAGCAGTGATTCTTGGGTTTTCAATTATCGGTTTTCTTATATTGTCGTTGCTTTCTCTCGGGCTTGGGATCGGGGGCTTGGTGCAAGCGAACCGGATTCGGGTTTTTGCTATTCTTGGCGTTGCCATTTCTGCGCTTACCATCGTGGGGACCTTGAGCCTGATGGCTGTCGGCCTGATGATAGCTTAAGCCAGATCGTTGGCCGAATAATCGAATTTAAAACGGTTGTCTGGCCTTTAACGTCTCCTTTCTGATTTTTCATTTTATCGGGCTTTGTTTCAAAGACGGATTCCGGACGGAACGTCCTGTTTGCAGAGTTGATCAATGAATCAACGCGAAACAAACGGAGGCGCGAATGAAAAAAAGCTCGGAAAGAATCGGAACGGGTGCTCCAAGCGGCCTGGTGGTAAGTCTTATTTTCCATGGCGCGGTGATTGTGCTGGCCGGACTGTGGATTGTCGGCGAGGTGCTTCACGAGAACAAAGACGGTTTTGTTGCTCCGGATCCAGTTGTGCGGCCTCCCATGAAACTGATCCGGCCCCGTGTGAGCGTCCGACCAACCTCTAAACCACGTTCTTTATCAAGAATCACGGTGCAGTTTAAGCGAGATAACATGCCGCAGTTTGCCCTGTGTAATTCTTTCGGCAACGGAACCGACCTGCTGGAGGGAACGGGATTTGAAGAGGTAATGATTACCGCGCCGGAGTTTAAGGCGCTTCCGAATCCATTCGGAGATCCTCGGTCGACCGGGAATGATCTCGAGGGCCGTTTTTATGATTTCAAGCGAAACGCCAGGGGGCTTACGCGTGCAATTACCGGGGATCCCGATACGGTTCCGAATGATGTCGACAACATTATTCATAACTTCATGAAGCGCGGATGGTCTGAGGAGTCATTCCGGAACTATTACTGCGCACCCAGAAGACTTTTCAGTTCCTGTGTCTGCATTGGGACGGTTCAGTCGACGCTGGCGCCGGAGGCATTCGGAGAGACACAGACGGATGGTTATGCGTGGGCCGTGGTATATCGAGGTCAACTGGTTTATCCCGAGGATATTACCTTTCGCTTTCGAGGGGTGGGGGATAAGTTCATGGGTGTCAGGGTGGATGGAAAGGTGGTTCTTCTCGCCGTATATAACAGCAGTGTCCGGCAGTTTTTTTCGGATATTTGGAGCCCGAGCGCGCCGGAGCACCGTATCTATCCCATGGCGGAAGGCAAGCAGGCCGTCGGCGACTGGATAACGCTAAAGGGAGGTCAGCCGGTGGACATCGAGATTCTGTTGGGTGATCGGCATGGTGGACTGGTTTATCATCAGCTCGTCGTCGAGGTCGAAGGTGAGGAATATCCGCGAAATCCATTTGGCGGCGGGCCGACTCTTCCGGTCTTTAAAACCGATCATCTGAGTCGGGCGCAGATCGATGCGCTCTGTCTGGATGTTTATCCCGGTGATGTGAACCTGACCAATGGACCGGTCTTCTGTGATGTTTTTCCATCGTCTATTGAACTTCCTGATCATCCCGGCGCGCAAAGAGAACCTGTCATGCTTTCCGATGATATTCGTGCGATGCGACCGTGGACGCTTGCTTCCGGATCCACGATTCCGGGGCGCCTGCTGTTGCAGGCAGAGGATTATGCCCTGCTTGAGGCGCCGGATGGGCGGCAACGGAAAGTCCCTCTTTCGCATTTGTCTTCCGATGATCAGCAGTTTCTTGCTCTGAGTGATCCACCTCAATTCCGGATCGATTTCGTGAAACATTCCGATCAGGTGCTGCCGAGCACGTTGAGCCCATACGATAATGGCCGGCCGCTCTCGATTCTTGACTATATTTTCGGCGCGCGGATCAAGTGGTCGTCAGGTGGAACCTATAACGCACCGCTGAAGGTGGACTGCTTTGCCATCGGGCGAGAGGTCAATGGCGATCATTATATCCTGCTTGATCGAATGGAGGAGTGGTTCGTTCCGTTGGAAGAAGCATCCGGAAAGTTCACGTTTTCAGGCGAAACGGTCCGGCTGAAGAAGTACGCAAATCGTTTCGGATGTCCGATGCGAGGCCGCGAAGAAGATGGCTACTTAATCGTGGTGAGCGATCAGCAGGGCCGCATCGTGCAGTACAAGGCGTCGAACGAATTTCTCTTCGAGCATCTGTCCGATCTGGATCGACTCCCGGTCAACGCGCACTTTGACGGAGCATGTGTGCGGCGCTATCCATCGCGACCGGTTGATGCCGATCGTGCAGACTGGGTTCTGATGGCGGGGGCGGACTAGAATGCATAGAATTTCATGGTTGAATTTACCGTGTAACCAAACATTTTGATAGTCGGTAAAATTGGCGATTGTCATTGTCTCAATACTTTGAGATATGTTTAATCAGTATCTGGGAATTTGATCCATCTTGATTGATAAGGTAGTGCAGGAGGAATTCATATGGGAAAGATAAAGCGAATCAACAAGGGCGCACCGAGCGGGCTGATTGTCAGTCTGGCGCTTCATGCCGCTGCGTTTTTTGTTGCCGGGCTATTCGTGGTGTTCACGGTTGTCACCAAAAAGGAACCGGAGTTTGTTCCGCCGCCGCCGGTTGAACGTCCGAAGATGCAGCTCAAGAAGCCCAAGGTAAAGGTGCAGAAGAGCTCCAACCCCAAGCCCTCCTCTCGCATTGTCGCGAAAGTTAAGACAAAGGAAATGCCTGAGATCCAGCTTCCGGACCTGATGGGTACCGGCGATGGCCTGCTGGGCGCCGGCACCGGCCTGGGCGGGGAATTTCTGGACCTTCCTGAAATCAAGGAGTTGTCGGTTTTCGGTAACGAGGTGACCAGCGGGAACGATCTGGTGGGTACGTTTTATGACTTTAAGCGGGATGCCCAAGGGCGGCCGCGTGCGATCATTGCAGATGGCAGTGTCCCGAACGATCTGGATACGATCATTCATGACTTTATGGCTCGTGGGTGGCGGACTTCCTCGTTAGCAAAATATTATGCATCACCAAAAAAGCTCTATGCCTCCTGCATTTGCATCGGAACGGTGCAGTCTCTTCTTGCACCGGAAGCCTTCGGTGAAGATACCGAGGGGTGGGGCTGGGCTGTCGTGTATCGCGGGAAGCTGGTCTATCCCGAGGATATCAAGTTCCGGTTCCGGGGCGTGGGCGATAAATTCATGGGCGTGCGGGTGGATGGAAAGATCGTGATGATCTGCCACTATCGAGGCGACGGTCGCCAGTATTTTGCGGACCTCTGGTGGCCGAGCGCGTCGGATGCGCGCGTGTATCCGATGGGAGAGAGCAAGCAGCAGGTAGGAGATTGGATCGAACTGAAGGGCGGCGTCCCCGTTGATATTGAAGTCATTCTTGGCGATCGTGAAGGCGGGCTGGTTTATCATCAGCTGGCGGTCGAAGTGGAGGGGGTTGAGTATCCGCGGAATCCCTATGGAGCGGGGCCGTGTTGTCCCGTGTTCAAGACCGAAAACCTGAGCCGCGCCCAGATCGATGCGCTCTGCATGGACGTATACAGCGGCGATGTAAACCTGACCAACGGTCCCGTATTCTGCGATTTTTTCCCTCCGGAACCGGATTATACCGACCATCCTGCCACCAATATTCCTCCGGTATTTGTGAAGGATGACGCAAAAAAAATACGTACCTGGACCTCGAAAGACGGTAGAACGATCGATGGTCGTTTCCTGCTGCAGTCCGAGGATTATGTGCTGCTCGAAGTGGAAAGCCGTCAGCAGAAGTTGCCGCTTGATGCCCTTTCGGATGAGGATCTTCAGTTTGTGAAGTTGGCGAAGCCTCCGAAATTCAATATTGAATATGTGAAGGACAGCGATCAGATTGATGTTTCAAAGCTGGTGGGTCCGTTTATTGATCCTCGCGCCATGAGCGTTCATGACTGGACCTTCGGGGCAACGATTAAGCAGACCTCTTCGGGCGATTATGATGACCTGCTCAAGGTTGAGGTGTTTGCGCTGGGTGAGCAGATCAATGATCAGGATAAGTATATCCTGTTTGATCGCAAGGTGGAATATTTCAAGCCGTCGGAGTACGGCCGCAAGAAACCGTTTGAAATCAAGACCCGCACGGTACGTGTTCGGAAATATAACAACCGCCCGAATCCGCCGACGCCGTTCCGCGGTCAGACGCCCGGCGGACACATGGTGGTGATTTCCGATTCGCAGGGTCGGATCATCCAGTATGAGGCGACGAGCAACTTCCTGTTTGAAAACCTGACGCGCATGCGCAAAATGGATGTAGGAGCCTATTTTGATGACAATTGCGTTCGGGTATTTCCGACAACCCCCGGCCCCGATGATCGAGCGGACTGGGTGCTTATGGGCGGCGACGGCAACGATGGCTGATCGGGCCCGATGCTGAGGCGTGAAGGGTTTCGCGAACGTGACTAGTCCAACTGGTGTGTTATGGAGCATATTGATATTGCGCTGGCTATGGACTATGCAAATCCCTTCGTTCGCGAGGTGGTCGAAGGGGTGGCCCGCTACGGATTTCAGCAGGGAAACTGGCGGTTTTATGCGCCGAAAGGCGCTCCTGAGGTTTCGTCCTCCGATCTGAAAAAGTGGTCAGGCGATGGCGTGATCGGTATGCTTGATTGCCATGCGGTGTCGGATCTATCCCGCAGGGGCATTCCTGCGGTTAATATTTTCGGGCGATTTCAGGATCTTCCGGCGGCATCGGTCGTTGTCGATAATCTAGCGATCGGACGGATGGCGGCCGAATATTTTGTCGGGAAAGGGGTCCGGCGCTTTGCTATTACGGGCCGCAAGGTTTTCGGCGATGCCACGCTGAAATATGAGGGTTTTATATCGACGCTCGCGGAGCGGGGTTTGAGCTGCCTTGAGCTCAAGTCCCGTCAGAGCATCGAGCAGATCGGCGATCAGTTGGTCCAGCTGGAGGGCTCCGGCCCCGTTGGTATACTTGCAACCGAGGACCCCGTAGGGCGAACGGTTATCAACGCCTGTCTGGATGCCGGACTTCGTGTTCCTGAAGATGTGTCTGTGCTCGGTATTAACAACGATTCCTTTGCCTGCGAAATGCTCTATCCCCAGATGTCGAGTATCGATCTCGGTGCGGCACGCGTCGGTTGGCAGGCTGCTCAGATGCTGGATCGGATGATGCGGTCCGGAGAACCGCCGGAGCAACCGGTCCGGATTTCGCCTGAGAAAATCGTGGAGCGCCATTCGACCGACATGACGGCGGTGGGTGACAGCGCCGTGGCGGCTGCATTGAGGTTTATTCGTGAAAAGGCGCATCTTCCGATTCAGGTGGATGATGTAGCCCGCGAAGCACACGTTGGCCGCCGGACCCTTGAACTCCGTTTTCGGAAGCTGTTGCAGCACTCCGTTTTCGAGGTGATCCGTCGGGAGCGGATTCAACGAGCCTGTCGTCTGCTTAAGGAAACAGACATGTTGGTGGAAGACGTCTCCCAGTCCTGCGGTTATGCAACCCGGGAACGTTTTAATCAGTCGTTTAAGGTGGAAACCGGTGCAACACCATCGGAATACCGAAGTCGGCATCGGTTCTTTAATTGAAGTCGATATTCGCAAATCAGCCGGTATTGTGCGTGATATACGTATTCACAAACGGCGGAGATCCGCTAATGTGCTCGCCTCAATTCAAGAAACAAGGAGAGTTATGAATCTGCAAGTCAAACCGGCTGAAGAGTGTAAGTACGATATCCTTTCTCTGGGTGAAGTGATGCTTCGTCTGGATCCCGGCGAAGGCCGTATCCGGACCGCCCGTGAATTCCGTGCATGGGAAGGCGGCGGGGAATACAATGTGGCCCGTGGTCTGCGCCGCTGTTTTGGACAGCGCGCCGGAATTGTTACCGCGTTTGCCAAAAACGAAGTCGGCCTCCTGATGGAAGACTTTATCCTGCAAGGCGGCGTGGACACTTCGCTGATCAAGTGGGCTGATTATGACGGCATCGGCCGTACGGTTCGCAACGGCATGAACTTTACGGAGCGCGGTTTTGGTATCCGCGGAGCCGTCGGTTGTTCGGATCGTGGCAATACGGCGGCTTCGCAGCTGAAGGCCGGCGATATTGACTGGGAATATATTTTTGGAACGCTCGGCGTTCGCTGGTTCCATACGGGCGGCATTTTTGCGGCGCTTTCCGAAACCACCGGCGAAGTCGTAATCGAAGCGGCCAAGACCGCCAAGAAATACGGAACGATCGTTTCCTACGACCTGAACTATCGTCCGTCGCTCTGGAAGGGATTCGGCGGGCTTGAAAAGTGTCAGGAGATTAACCGCGAAATCGCGAAATATGTTGATGTGATGATCGGTAACGAAGAAGATTTTACCGCCTGCCTCGGTTTTGAAATCGAAGGTGCCGACGAAAACCTGACCGATCTCGAAGTGGAGTCGTTCCAGAAGATGATCGCGACCGCCATTAAGGAGTTTCCGAACTTCAAGGCGACTGCGACAACGATGCGCGGCGTAAAGTCTGCTACCGTGAATGACTGGGGCGCCATGACCTGGTGCGACGGCAAGTTCTATACATCCACGCATCGTCCGAACCTCGAAATCATGGATCGCGTTGGCGGCGGTGATAGCTTTGCCTCTGGATTTATCTACGGCATGATGGTGCTGCAGGATCCGGCCAGAGCAATTGAGTATGGCGCGGCGCACGGAGCGCTGGCTATGACAACGCCGGGCGATACGACCATGGCATCGCTGAGTGAAGTGGAAAAGATCGTGGCCGGAGCCGGCGCCCGCGTTGACCGCTAAGAAACTTAATCTACTGATTACGCAGATTTCTCAGATTAGGCACTTTCTGAAAATCCTTCTAATCGGTGAAATCTGTGGATGATAAAGGAGAAATGATATGTTGAATGAACTGCTGAAAAGGCCGGTGATTCCGGTGATTGTTATTGACGATGCCAACGATGCTGAACCGCTTGCGGAAGCGTTGCTGAAGGGCGGCATGGATGTGATCGAGGTAACCTGTCGCACGGCGGCTGCGCCGGAGGCGCTTGCACGGATCAAAAAGGCCTTTCCGGAAATGATGCTGGGCGCCGGCACGGTGGTAACGCCGGATCAGGCAAAAATGTGCATCGATACCGGCGTAAGCTTTGGTCTTGCACCGGGATTGAATCCTGAAACGGTGACCTTCTTTCAGGAGAACGACACCCTGTTTATTCCCGGCGTAATGACCCCTTCAGAAATCGAAGCGGGCCTGGGACTGGGCTGTAAACTGCTGAAGTTCTTCCCTGCCGGAGCCGCCGGTGGCGTTAACATGCTGAAGAACCTCGGTGCTCCGTACGGCCCGCTGGGGGTTCGCTTCTGTCCGACGGGCGGTGTGAGCCTCGGCAATATGCTTGATTACCTGTCAATGCCGATCGTGAGCGCCATTGGCGGTTCCTGGCTTGCAACAAAGCAGCAGATTGCCGACAAGCAGTGGGATGTCATCACGCAGCAGGTCAAAGATGCGCTGAGCAAGGCCGCTGAAGTGGCCTAGTCGAAGCTGGCCTTAAACGTTTCAAAGGCTGACTTGAGATCGTCAAGGTCCCCGCGGAGCTTGGCGATTTCATTTTCCAGCTCGTCTATGCGTTCGTTGTCTCGGGATACGGTTTCGATCTTGAGCGGAACCTGCTCTTGTTCATCGAGAATTTTCGGTTCCCCGGAAAACAGGTGTGCCCATCGGTTTTCGCGTTTGCCCGGTTCGCGCGGGAGCTGCAGTACGAAGGGGCCGTCTTCATGTTGGGCGAGTCCTTGCAGGATTATTTCAACCTCAGCTGCGTCAGCCAGCGGGTGCAGGCGTGAGGCGTGAGCCCGCAGATCGCCGGGGGTTTGTGGGCCGCGGATGAACAGTTCGCAGAGAATGGCGATTTCGGCCGGCGAGAAATTCCAGTGGGCGCCCATGTTGTGGCGGTATTTGGCCACCCTGCTTCCGCTTACGCTGACTTCGACAGCCAGCTGGTGCGTTGTGCGGAGTGTATACAGGGCTCCTTCAACGGTTGCTTCTTCAAGGGCCATGGCCGGGTACCGGTTGGATTTCTGGTTGCAGGCGTTAACCAGCGCGTTGAGGGTCAGTGGATAGTATTCCGGCGTCGCCATCTCTTTTTCAATTAGGCAGCCGATAATCCGCTCTTCGAGGACATTGAGTTCTGTTTCCATGGTGCGCTCCGATTGTAGTGCAGTTACTGAGCGAAGCAGAGTAGTACATTTCTCGGACTGGTGAAGCAAATTCGATTGAACACTCCGGAGAAAACCTTTTGTATCGGGCCATTCAGAAATTTACGCAGAAGGATTGGTTAAAATGGATTTAATACGCGTTGCAGATGCGCTAAATGCAGAACTTATCTGGGGGCCTGACGACTGGGAACAGATTCAGATCGAAACTGTTTTTGCATCGGACCTGATGAGTGATGTGTTGATGAGTGATCGGGATAATATGCTGCTGATCACCTCTCTTTCCACGGAGCAGGCGGTTCGTTCCGCCAGTATTGTCGGATCGGAAGCACTGATGATTGCCAACAGCAAGACGGTGACAGCGGGAATGATTGAACTGGCGAAAGATCAGGATATCGCCCTGTTTGTCACCCGTTTCCCAAAATATGAATCATGTGTGCGGCTCGGCCGTATTCTGGAGCCGTAATGAGCGAAGAGCGCATGCAGCCCCTTCAATCCTCCCTGCGCGTCCAGGAGCTGATCTATGGACTGCGCATCAGTGAGGTCATGACCAATAAGGTTTTTGCGGTTTCACGCAACTGCACCATGCGGGATGTGCGCATCATTATGAAGGAAAACGCGATCAGTGGCGTTCCCGTGGTGGACAATAAGCGCGTGGTCGGCATTGTGACCATGAATGATCTGATGAATGCGCTGGAAAAGGGGCGCATGGATGACTGCGTTATTCTGTGGATGGCCGGCGAGGTGCAGACCCTGGCGGAAGATATGCCGCTCTCCTTTGCGATTTCCGCATTCGGTAAGTTCCCGTTCCGGCAGTTTCCGATTGTGAACAAAAAGAACGAGCTGGTTGGAATCATTACCTTTCGGAACATCAATTTGGCCCTGATTCGCGAATTGTCGCGGCAGCTTCGGGAGATGGAAAACCAGCAGGAAAATCCGGCGGATGAAAACTCCCTTGCCTTGGTCAAGGTGTATCAGTTGCATCGGTATGATTTTGAAAACGGGGGCAAGGCCTCGAGCGAAATCAAACGCTATCTGAAAGAACGGGGCATTTCATCGAAGCTGATTCGCCGGGTTGCGGTAGCCAGCTATGAGCTGGAAATCAATCTGGTAGCTCATTCGATCGGCGGCATGCTTGGCTTCGACATCACGAAGGACCGCGTCAAGATTTCGTCGCATGACCGGGGACCGGGCATCGAGGATGTCGATAAGGCCATGACCGAAGGGTTTTCCACGGCCAATGAGTGGATTCGCTCGCAGGGCTTCGGCGCCGGCATGGGGCTGCCCAACGTAAAGCGGGTTTCGGATGAGTTTGCCATCAAATCATCGGTCGGTATGGGCACCATGGTGCAGGCCATTATTTATCTGAATTCGGAGGAAAAAAATGAAGATCAGCGAGCTTGAGTCGGAAATCGGGTTTGAGTGCCTACAGGCGGAATATGAAGATGCCGTGCTTTCCGGCGGCTATACCTCGGACCTTTTAAGTGATGTGATGGCGAATGCTGAAGAGGGTTCTGTTCTCGTAACCATTCAGGCGCATAAGAACACCGTTGCGGTTGCGTCCCTGACCGGCGTGGCCGCCATTGTTTTCTGTAACAATCGCCCGGTCGGCGAAGAGGTCATTGATGCGGCCTCCCAGGAGGGAATTGCCGTGTTTCTCACTGGCGACAGCCAGTTTCTGGCCACCGCTGCGATCGCCCGGCATCTGGAACAGTAGCGGTATGTCCGGAGGGGACCATGCTCTACCGCGCTGATTTTCATATTCACAGCTGTCTTTCTCCGTGTGCTTCGCTGGAGATGTCGCCGTCCGCTATTGTTGAACAGGCCCGGCTTGCCGGCCTGAATGCTTTGGCGCTGTCTGATCATAACTGTGCGTTTAATCTCCCGGCATTCGATGCCTGCTGTAGACAGGCGGGAATAGAGTGTCTGCTGGGCATGGAGGTTACTTCCGTTGAAGAGGCACACATGCTTTGCTTGTTTGATCAACTCGATGCGGCCATGGAGTTCGGAGATGCAATCTATACAAGCCTCCCTGAAGTGCGGAATCAGCCGGAGCGTTTCGGGGATCAGCCCATTGTTGCCGAAGATGAAGAGATTCTGGGTTTTGCAGACAAATATCTGATCAGCGCATCCACATTCGATATCAGTACCTTGGTGGATATGGTGCATGCCCTTGGCGGGCTGTTTGTGCCTGCGCATATTGATCGGGCGGTTTTCGGGATTATTTCCCAGCTCGGGTTTCTGCCGGAGGAGGATTTTGATGCGGTTGAGCTGACGCCGCGCGGCGACCTGTCTCTGGCCGGCCGGTATCCCGTAATGCGTAATTCCGACTCGCATCAGCTTGATTCCGTCGGATCGGGATATACTGAATTTGATTTGCCCTGTTTGAGTGTCGCCGCATTAAAGGAGGCACTAAAGTCCTCTGGCAATCTCCCGTGATACGGATCGATTTGCGGTCGCATGCGCTTCGTCGGCCTCCCGAATCCATTTCCTGACGAGCAGTTGGGGATAGGCCGGTGTAAAGTTATACACCAGTGCCAGTTTGTTCAGCTGTACCTGTCTTTCGGGGACACGATAGCCCAGTGCGACGCATAGAATCGCTTTTTCCGATGCGGGAATATCGAGATCCCGGATTGTTTCTTCGTTCGGAACTTCCCGGCCTGAAAGCATCTGCGTGATGTGATGCTGTGTGCTGTTGTCCGTGCCGATTTTTTGCATGGCCGTCTCAATGTTTCTCTGTGCGATGTCCGAGTCTTTGCAGGCCATGGCAGCGCAGTAGATGATCAGGTGTTCCCAGTAAGGTTTTTTTTCGTCCTTAGAGGCGAGCTCGTCGGCTTGTTGAATCTTATCCATATGTAGCGATTTTTCCATGGCGATGTGGGATGAGCCATTGTCGGCAAGGCACTCGAGGTAGTCGCTCACATTGCCAACGCTGTAATAACGGATCGCATTCAGGCGTGGCAGCTCTACCTGACGCAATTCGCCCAGTTTTGCGATTTCGGCGGCGGCTTCCCGGTGGTATCCGGCGCAAGTCAGATAAAGGATTAGCCGTTCGGCGGTTTCCTGGTCCGGTGCGTCCGACTTTTCTTCCATGGCCATGGCCAGAAGGGTGTCATAATCCCGCATGGCCAGCAGGATATTCTCATTCAGATTGTGGAATTTTCTGTTCTTCTTGTCTATCTGGAGGGCCTTGCGTGCGAAAGGAAGGGCATCGGCAAACTGACCGCGGTTGAATAGGTCGCGTGCGATGGAAAAATTGCCGAGCCCGTTCATGCCGTTGTTTCGATCGGCGTGCTCAAAGAAACGATAGGCATTTTCTCGGTCTTCGACGACGCAGGCCAGAAGGTAGTAGCTGGCCGGCTCATTGGAATGTTCCTTGCAACGGATTGTGTATTCGCGTTCCAGATTGTGCCCGGGATGGTGGATTCGCATGTAATCCTGATAATAGAGGTGCCAGGGCAGTCGGGTGGGCGCGGTTTCGAGGGCTGGCTTCAGGAATGCCGTAATCTCCTCATCGGATGAATCGCCAAGGGCTACCCGTAATAGTTCCTTGGCTTCCGGTGTGTCCGGGTCCAGATTTAAGGCCTTTTGGGCATATTTTTCTGCGGCCGCCGGCAGCCCGAACTGGTTCATCAGTTCCACCATGGCGATATGTGTTTCCGGGCGGTAGAGTCCGATAGGGTCATTTCGCCGGTTTTGTGCGGAAATCTTTCTGAGTCCATGGAGCCGGGTGCTTAGCCCGGGGAAAATACGAACCTGGCCGGAGTGGGAGTAGATCGTGTCTTCGTTCGGGTTTTCATCTTCTGTATCATCAATCGCGAGCAGAGCCATATCGTCCGGGTTGATGACCATGACATTCTTTTTGACAAGCTGTTTCAGGAGAGGGATGGAATAGGTGAACTGCTTTGGCGGCATGGAGTCGGTTTTGAGTTCATGTTCACCGAGCTTCAGGGTGATCTGCCGCGTTGCTCCGGGCTCGATTTCATACACCTTGTCATCGACGGAAAAACGGTAGTTCTGAAGCGTTCCGTTCACAATCCATGCTTTGTAGTTTTTTAGGGAGTTAATGCCCATGGTGATGAATGATGCGACGGTAGTTAGCACCACGGCACCGAGCGGAAGATATGCTTTGAAGACCGGCTCGGGCTGGACCTTGAGGGCTTCGAGGTCCGCAATCCCTGCAGAGGCTTCGGATAGGGTCTGGCAGTATTCCATCAGTTCTTCGGCCTGTTTTCCGTATCCGAGCACAATGGCTTTTCGGCAGAAGGTAATGGCCTCGTTGTAATTTCCGAAGCGGCTGAGTCCCTGTGCGATCAGGAACTGGATACGCATATCGGCGTTAAAGCGAATGCCGTAGGATTTCTGAACATCGTGAAACCACGATTTCATGTTGTAGATCATCAGGGTGTGCAGTGCGTGTGCACAGTTCTGGGGGTTATCGGCTTCCTCCGCAAATCCCTCCATCATAAGAGCGAGATTGCGCTTTCGCTCCTTTTCATATTTCCGGGCGGAGGTAATTCCCCGGTTTCCGCACTGCGGACATTCGTCAACCATGCGAAATTTTCCGAGGGGAAGAATCGGGATGCTCAGCAGTTTTAGGAACAGCACCGTTGAATAGGTACTTAACATAGTCAGTCTTTTGCAGGCATCGCACCTGCAGAAATGGGACGTTATATTAGACTTTCCTATATATTCTGTTTCGAAAAACCGAGGCATTGCATCTCCCGTTGTTGCATCACTTCGAGTGGGTGTTGATCACTCGTGCCCGACTCCTCCTCTGTGAGCACTTTTTGTGCGAAAACGCGGTGCGATTTGAAAAAAGAAAATAATTAGATGCCGTATAGATGTGTTAGCAGGGGCAGGGCCACGGGCGCCGGACCGGGAAAAATGCTATTTTTTCTTGTCTCGGACAAAGACCTGCTGCACGGCGTCGGACTGTTTCCTGTCAATTTCAAACAGGCCGGTTGCATCGAACAGCAGGGTAAAGGTCCGGTATCCGTAGGTGCGCGGGTCAAAATCGGGATATTGGCGCTTGATCAGGCTTCCGCAGGCGGACAGCAGGGCCCATCCATCTTCGTCTGCATATTCATCGACGGCATTGCGCAGTATGTTGACCAGTTTGGTGTCCTGGCATAGCTGTTTCCTGTTTCGCTTGTTCTGTTGCTTCTTTTCGTCTTTGTCCGGCGCGCTCTTTTCTTCTATCGTCTGGAGTACTTCAGTGAGGATGAAATCGTCGCAGGCATTTCGGAAGGCGATCGGAGTTTTATTTTCGCCCACGCCGAAAACATAGATCTGCGATTCCTTCAGGCGGGAGGCCAGTTTGGTGAAATCGCTGTCGCTGGTGACCAGTGCGAAGGCATCGAACTGGTTGGAATAGAGCAGGTCCATGGCGTCAATAATCATGGCGGCGTCGGATGAGTTTTTTCCCTGCGTGTAGGAAAACTGCTGGACGGGATTGATGGCCAGTTCGTTAAGCGGCTGCTTCCAGTTTTTTAGATGGTTGCTGCTCCAGTCGCCGTAAGCCTTTTTCACGATAATGTGCCCGTGTTTTGAGAGTTCGTTCAGGACGGCAGCCATCACGCTGTGCTGGGCATTTTCGGCATCGATGAGCACTGCAATCTTTTTGGCGTTGTTGATATCAAGCATACAAATATCCTTTCGTTTCTGGATCGATTCTAAGCTTCGATGGTGTACTTCGCAAGCATGACGATTGAATGACGCGATAAAAGGTGGATAATGGGACAAGTGAAAGGAATCGAGATAATGAGCGATAAATTTGATGGTTGGGGATTCGAGCATCGGGATCTGTTTCTTTCGGCTGGTCCATGCAGTGCCGAGAGTGAAGAGCAGCTCCTGTCTGTTGCGAGGGCGCTTGAGGGACATGGTGTCGGATTTTTGCGTGCGGGCATCTGGAAGCCTCGGACCCGTCCCGGAGCATTTGAGGGGGTCGGTCTTCGTGGGCTTGCGTGGTTGGATCGGGTTCGGTCTGAAACCGGTATGAAGGTCGGTACGGAAGTGGCGGAGCCGGCTCATGTCGAGGCCTGCCTTGAATTTGGAATGGATGTGCTCTGGGTCGGGGCGCGAACGACAACTAATCCCTTTTCGGTTCAATCTATTGCGGACGTATTGAAGGGGGTTGATATTCCGGTTTTCGTCAAGAATCCAATGAGTGAGGATATCGGGTTGTGGGTCGGCGCGCTGGAGCGGTTGTCCAACGCCGGCCTCAAAAGGCTCGGGGCCATTCATCGCGGAGCGAGTTCCCCTCTGGAAATGCGCTATCGCAATGCGCCGGCCTGGCGGATGCCCGTGGAGTTTATGCGTCTCATGCCGTATGTTCCCATTTTGTGCGACCCGAGTCATATCAGTGGGAAGGCGGAGTTTGTTCCGCTGATTGCACAGGAATCCATGGACCTTCTGTTTGATGGATTGATGGTTGAGGTTCACCCGGATCCTTTGCATGCGCTTTCGGATGCTGCCCAGCAGTTGACGCCTGTCGGGTTCATTCAGATGGTCGAGGGATTAAGAAAGCCGAAGGAGCAGGGCGGCGGGGTGGAGTATGCCCAGCGAATGAGCGTATTGCGCAACACGGTCGACGAGGTGGACGCACAGCTACTGGAGCTGTTGGAGAAACGTATGGGTGTTGTTCGCGAGATGGCACTGGCAAAGGAAAAGGAGAACATTTCGACTCTACAGCCGCATCGTTGGCAGGAGGTTCTTCTTGATCGCATCTCCAGAGGGGAGTCTCTGGGGCTTTCCGGTAACTTTGTTCTTGGTCTTATGCAACTTGTTCACGAAGAGGCAATTCGGCAGCAGGAGGCGGAGCGATGCTGTTAGCCGGGGAGCGGAAATAGGGGGGCTTTTGAGCCTCAAACGCATGATTAGCAGGCTTATCTGCTGGCGGCATTGCCTTTTTTACAGCAATTGGCACTTCCAATAGCCTCCCGTTCCTTATATATGTAGACGTTATAAATGGAGTCGTTGTAATGGCATGATGCTAATGGTTTGCGAAGGGGGTTCTTTCGATCCGGAGGGTCTGTCATTTGGCGGTGGACATGGTGAAGAATTAAATGTTGACGGAGGGGTTCTTTTCGGGCATCTCTGTTTCCATCTATGCTAAATGTGTCCAGGGGTATTTTTCTACACAGCGTTAGGAACGAGTTGAAGATGTTGACTATTAAACCAAGCCGTTTCGTGGCAATCCGAACTTTCTTTCTTGCTGGCCTGATCATGCTGGGTATAGCCGGCTCGGCAAAGGCTCAGAGCGGCAACGAGCCCACTGCCACGGAAATCCGTGCGCAGGCGATGAGTTTCCTTCAGGATAAGCAGTATGACGAAGCCATCGACCTGATGTTTACCTATCTTGACCTGGTGGATAAGTCCAGTATGCTCCGGGTGCTCGAGATTGCTCAGGATACCCGCTATAAGCTGGCTGCGCTGCTGATTCAGCAGAACCGTAAAGAAGAAGCGATTGATGTTCTGAAGCGCTACATTTCTCTTCGTCCTGCGAACCATGTTCGCAAGGCCAGGAAGATGCTCGTTGTTTGTTATTTTGATTCGGAACAATATGTTGAATGTATCCCGGCGGTAACCAACGCTCTTTACTATAATGAGTATCCTGATCGGGATCCGGCGGAGATCAAGGCCAAGGAAACGGCCTCGAAAGACGCATTCGGGAGTCACTCGTCATCTTATGATCGTGACGAAGAGGACATCGAACCCGATCTGCCTTACTCTACGGAAGAGCTCGAAATGCTCTATTTTACCGTGGCCGAGTCCTATTTTGAGCTGTCTCAGGTCGAAGGAACTCCTTATGAAAAGAAGAAGGAATACCTCGAAAAGTGTCTGGACCCCTTTACCTATGTAACTGAACGGACGCAGAACGAGCAACGCAAGGGATACTCCATTATGCAGATGATCAATGCGATGATTGATCTGCAGAAGTTTGATCGAATCATAAAATGGGTTCCTGAGCTCTATAAAACGCCGGCCCGTTTTGATATTCGTGTAAACTTGGCGTTGCTCAATGCCGCTGCGGCCCTGTTTGAAGCTGGAGAGTATGACAGCGCCCTGCCGTTATACCGTATGATTCTTCCCCGGGATGAACTTATTGCCTATCAGGAAGTCAAGCTTCAGGAGATGAAGGAAGAGGCCGGACTTCCCCCGAGATATGGCGATGATTGGACAGCTGACGAAGCTCTGCTTTTCGGAGAATCAGACCCTGAGCGTCAGATGCAGGAAGAGGCTGACAACTTTACGTCCGGCGGCATGCTTTTCCGTCAGGAAGAGGAAGTTGATGAGCCGGATGACTTTGTTGTGCCGCATGCGATCAGCGAACTTCAACTGCTTCTTGAAACGCTTCGTCAGATGGCTCCTTACGAAACCTATGTCGGATTCCAGATGGCGCAGCTTTACAAGAACGTGGAGCGTCCGTGGGAAGCCGTTCGTTTCTTCGATCAGGTTTTTGAAAACGATGCGGGCGGAGAGATTGGTCAGCGTTCGGTTTATGAATCGGCCGCAGTTCTCATGGACGATCTTGATGAGCGTGAGCAGGCCGAAACGCGTGCTTTCAACTACCTTGAGAATCACAAAGAGGGCACCTATCCTCGCTTGGTAACGTATGTGCTGACCCGTTACTATCAGCGGAATCGTTTGTGGGCCGGAATTAAAGGCTTGCGTTCCTACATTGAAGGGTTTGAACGCAGCGATGATGTTGATATAACCCGTTATGATACAGAGCTTAACTTCATGCTTGGCGTGGCCGACCTGATGACGCAGCAGTATTCCAATGCGGTAGCGCAGTTTGAATATGTTATTGATGAATATTCCGGAACCGCTCAGGAGGCTAACAGTCTCTTCTGGTGCGGATTCTCCTACCTCTGCCTTGAAAACAACGAAAAGGCCTATGAGTGCTTTGAACGCTATACCCGTGATTTTTCGGATCTGAAACCGGACGAGTCGCTGCTGGACGAAGCCTATTATCAGGGCGGTATCTGTCTGTTCGGCATGAATCGTCTGGATGAGGCTAAAGAGCGTTTCACCTATGTGATCGAGACATTTGGGCCTAGCTCATCGGTTTATCCGGACTCCTGCAATATGCGGGGCGACATTCTGGGTTCCGAGGGCGGCAAAATGCTGGATGCCGCCGTGGAAGACTATAAACATGCCTTTGAGAATGCCTCCAAGGCTAGTCAGGCGACGTATGCTACCTTTAAGATGTGTGATATCTATAAAGCGGACGAGGCGTATTACGGACTGTCCTATATTCGTGAACAGGTCAATGTGTATCTTGCAAAGTGGGGCGATCGCGGAGCTGACATCGCGAAGGCGCTGTTCTGGCTGGGCCGTCTAGAGATTCAGGAAGGGCATCCCGAACGCGCGGTTGAACGCTACATGGATGCGGTTGTGGATTACGGTACTAATCTCCGTCAGGACGGTGTTGACTCCATGATTCCTGAGCTCGTCAAGAATGCGCTGATCTTCCTCAACGAAGAAGAGCGTGATCTGATTAAACGTCGCCTCATGATTGCATTGGAAAGTACGGACAGCGAAGTGCTTAAGCTCCGCCTGCGGGTCGTTCTTGCTAAGTTCGACCAGACGGAACTGGAGCTGGGTAAGACGCTCATCAGCGAACTGGAAAATCTCAACAATGCATCTCCTCCGGTTCTGGCCGTCATCTGCGATGCATCCTTCGCCATGGAAGACTATTCCCGCTCGGAAGAAATCCTGCGCATTTTCAAATATAACTTTGAAGACTCAAACTTCATGCGTTCGGCCTATCGCCTGCGTGCATTCGGTCAGTTTGCCCGCGGAAATCTCGATGGAGCTTTCCAAACCGTTGTTGAAGCTCAGGAAGAGTATGGTACCGATGCGACGGAGTCTTGGGCGCAGCTCATGAAAGCGGATATCCTGCGTCGTCAGGCCCTGCTTTTTGCCGGCAATGAGCCTATGACTGAAGAGCAGCTTGTTGAAGCATCTGCGATTCAGCTGCAGATCGAAATGGATAATCTTGAGTCAACCATTGAGCAGCTGGATCAGGCAAAGAACAAAAAGATTGTTGATACCAAGGCCGTTGAACGCCTTACAAACCTGCAGTCGGTCATTGAAGAAAAGGTTGCCGGACTTGAGCGTGCCGTAGCCGGCGACAGCTTTGAAAATGCGACCCGCAAGCTGCTTGTCCGCTGCAAAATTGATGAGGCGCGTGAGCAGAACAAGAATGTGATGGGCGTTCCCGAATGGCGCGGAAAACCCTTTGCTCAGGCAACGTACCAGCTCGGTCAGGTTGAAGAGGCCGATGGAAATCTTCTCGATGCCCACGCATATTATCAACGTGTATACTTTCAGTATAAAGGTCTGGGAGAATGGGGTGCCAAGGGATACATCTCCGCGGCCAATATCCTCCAGAAGCTTGCGGATGAGCCAGGGATCAGCGAAGAGCAGCGTGCGATCTACGAACGTGCCAAGGTTGATACTCTCGGGGCTATGCTGACTGACAAATATGCAAACACAGATCCCTTGGTGGAGACCGCCAAGGAGATGCTCGGGCCCACCGGCGTTGCTGCAATTCAGCTGATTATTGACTCCGGAATCGAAACAAATATTGTTCCGAGTCTCGTCAGTGAGAAGAAGTCTGGGCCTGATCCGAATAATCCGCAGCCGAAGGCTCCGGGTTCCATCGACACAGAGGGGGATGCGTAATGAAGGGTGTATTTTCAGCTTTGTTAGTTTTGGTTGTCACTGCATCGGTTTCATTAGGTCAGACGCAGTCCGGTATCCCGGCCCGTATCACCGCCGCAAACGGACGCCAGTTCGAGGTTTTCCTTCAGAAGATCGAAGATGAAAACATAAAGTTCCTGATGAACCGGGGAAACAAGGAACAATCCGTTCCTGTTCGGTTAATTACTACGGTGGAGTTTGTCGGTCGCTATGATATCGAGGGTATGGAGCTGATGTTCAATAACGGTGATTATCAGGGAATGATCAATAAAATGACGGTCGAAATGAAGCCGTCAGTCGATGCATTCCTTCCATTCATGAGTACCAAGAACAATCTTCAGGATCTCTTTGCCATGTTGATGAAGGCGGAACTGGGGCTGGGTCATGCGGCGCGGGCCAAGGAAATTTCCTCGCTGCTCATGAAGAATCCTGATACCGGTATTCAGGGGCAGGCTGAGTCCATCGGACTTCTGGCCGCACTGGATGAAGACGATATCTCGACGGCTGAGACGCTGCTTGGCGAAATTGATTCCGATCCGGGTAAGCTTTATCTCGGCGCCTGCGTCGAGCGGGCCAAGGGCAATTTTGTAGTAGCGATTAACATGGTTGTGGATCTGATCATGGCCTATCCAAACGATTTGAACTGGATGCCTCAGGCCGAGCTGCTTAATGCACATCTTTATATGGACATGGGGCGCACGAATTCGGCTATCCAGACGGCCCGTCAGGTGAAGTTTATCTATGCGAATTCCCGTGTAGGAACCGATGCTGCGAACTTATACATGGAATACAAGAAGGCGCAGGATGCTGCTGCTGATGCAGCGAAGGAACGGGAAGAGCTTGAAGAGGCCAACCGCGCCGCGGTTCGGGCCAAGGCCGAAGAACGGGCCAAGGGATTTGGGTTTGATGCTGCGTCGGAGGAAGATACGAATTCCGAGTCCGGCGCGGAAGACGATGTAGGTAATGGTGAGTCCGGCAGCGATACAGGGGAAGCGCTCTAAAGTGATCCGATCGGTCCCGGAGTTTGGGTGTTAATGTTGCAAATCAACAATCTGAATAAGTAAACGGAGGAAGTGGAATGAAGAAACGAATCTTGATTATGATGCTGCTGTTTGCGGCTGGAATTGTTTTGGCCCAGGATGGCGGAAGCATTGCCTTGGAGGCGGGCGAAGATGCGACGCAAAAAATTAATCTTTGGACGTTGATCAAGCAGGGTGGATGGGCCATGTATCCGCTGGGGCTGTTCTCCTTCTTCATGGTTGCGCTGGTTATTCAGAATTTCATTTCACTGCGTCCGAAGACTCTTCTTCATACTGAAATGATGCCGGAGCTGCTGGATCATATGCTGAACGATAAGGTAAAGACCGCGCTGGTTTACTGTCGTAAGCATCCCTCCATGTTCACCAATACGTTTGGTGCCGGTCTTGAGCGCTGCCTCGACGTTCAGGGTAAATACGATTTTGACAAGGTGAAAGAGTCTGTTGAAGAGTCATCCGTTGAACAGCTCTCCAAGCTGATGAAGCCGATTGATTATCTTTCCATTATCGGTGCCAGTGCTCCGATGCTCGGACTGCTGGGTACGGTGTCCGGTATGATTAAGGCCTTCCATACCATGGGTACGACCGGTATGGGGGATCCTTCCAAGCTTGCTGCCAACATTGGTGAAGCGCTCGTGACGACTGCAACCGGTCTGATTATCGCCATTCCGGCCATGTTCTTTTTCTTCTTCTTTAAAAAGGGTTTCCAGAAGACGCTGGCTACGCTCGGTCGTAACGTCGGGTTCCTTTTTGACGCGCTTGAAAGCGGAAAAATGCCGGTGGCCTACATGGATCTGGAAACGCTCGAAAAGATGGAGCGCGAATAATTCATTCCTGATGTACGAACAGCAGTGTTGGAACTGTAACCTAGGATAGGACTATGAAGCTTAATGCCAAAGATGCTGGCGATGATGTGGAAATGGACATGTCGCCAATGATTGACATGGTCTTCCTCCTGCTGATCTTCTTTATTGTTGCGTCTCAGATCATTGATGAAAAACCGAAAGTTGCGGTGCCTGCCGCCGCAGCTGCGACGGTTCCGCCTGAAGATGATCGACTGATGATTTCGATCACAAAAGACGACGTGTTTTATTTTCGTCTGCAGCAGCTTCCCTTTGAGGAGCTAACGCTGAAAATACAGCAGGAATTTGAGGCCAACAATAATCTGCGCATCCTGATCCGTGCTGACGGTGACGTTGCTTATGAAACCAACGAGAAGATCATGATGGCCTGTGCCGAAATCGGGGCAGTTGACATCATTTTTGCGGCAACCGAGGAGTAGAATGTCATGAATCTTTCGGAACAATACGAAGATGCAAAGCTTGAGTTGCAGATATCGCCGCTAATTGACGTGGTATTCCTGCTCCTGATTTATTTTATCGTGACGGCGCAGATTGTAAAGAAGGAGGGAGATATCCCGTTTATGCTTCCTGCTGACGTGCCCACGATGGAAATGATCGACATTCCGGTCGAGGCCCGTATTAAGATTAATCCGGATGAGTCGGTAATGGTGGAAGGAATGACATTCGGACCCAGCGATCGGAATCTGCGTGGATTGGTGGAGCATATCGTCGGACTGCGTGTCATGGCCGAGCGACAGCATTCACCTTTCTTTGTAACTCTCGACCCGAATAAGGATACCAAGCATCGTCGCATTATTGATGTGATGGATGCCTGCGCGGAAGCGAATGTAAAGAATCTTACATTTGCCAAACGCGGTTCCTGATTTACTTATCAGATTGTTATGAAAGGCCATGCAGCAATGCGTGGCCTTTTTTTCGGGGTCTTCTGCTGAATCTGTGGGTAAATGAATGTAAACGTCTCTTCCTCGACCCCGTAGTCAACAGTGGTGAAGCCTGATACTTTGTCGGGCATGGATACGAATGAAAACAAGGTGTC
>JAFGVP010000058.1 GCA_016937945.1 Pontiellaceae bacterium
ATCGAAAAGATCTCGCCGGAACGCACCTTCGAAATTCTTCAGGCCTTTTCCGAGCTCTACGCTCACTGGCAGGACCGCCCCTATTTTGACCGCGAATCCAGCGGCTACTCCCTGTTTATCTCCATCGACGACTCCTGGCGCATGGCCCTGAGTGTGAAGGACCGCGGCAGTGATGCACTGACCAAGCTGCTGGAAGTCATTAAATATCCGGAAGGGCTGACCCTTGAAGATGCCACCCCGGCGGAGGAAACTCCCGGACTGATCCGTGTATCTTCTGAGAAAGAGGACGATTCAGCAGAGACCGGGAAATAATCCGCCTCAGGATCGGTTCATTACCAACAGGCAGATCGTCCAGATCGCAATGGCTCCCAGCGCGATCCCGAGAATCGGCCAGCCGCCCCAGACCGCCAGCAACGGAATCGCCGCGCCGGTCCAGAGTCCGCCGCCCATGAACGGCTCATGCATCAGCTGCTTGGCCGCAAAAGCCTCCGCCGCCTCGGTTTCATATTCCGGATCCACGGTCCGGAGCAGCAGCAGGCCGGTTGCGGTAATTCCCATCGACTGCCCCATTTCCGCAATGCCGCGTTCAAACCAGGCATCCTTGAAGGCTCGGCGGGCAAAGACCGTCAGGCAGAGCACATTCCAGCCGATTCCGGCCACAATCAGAATGACCAGCGGCAGCCAGCCCTTTGCCACGACATCGAGTTTAATATTGGCGATGGCCGCCACGACCAGGAAATCGAGCGCGCAATTCTGAATCCGGAGCATTAATCCTTCATCCATATGCTCGTGCCGGTCAAAACGGTCCGCCAGCCACTGAACGATCACTCCGCCCAGCATGCAGAGCGGAAAAAGCGGAAACCCCTCAAAGATATCGCCCCATTTACCGGGAAGTTGTTCGGAAATCTGAGATAATCCCTGCTTCATCAGCCAGCCGATCAGAATCGCCAGCCCGACAAACACCAGATGGAGTGTCAGCGACTCAATGACATCGCTCGAGACCGTCAGGCGGCCGGCCGCAGGACGCCGGCCGGCGGGAATAATACCACCGAGTGCCTCAATCTCAATCTCCGGCGGACTTTTCCGTTCCACATAGCCTTTGCGCACGGCCCAGTTGACCAGACCCATGCCGACAATAATGGCTCCCATGATTCCCCCCGTCGCGCTTGCCAACGCAAAATCCTTCATCTCAGGAACACCGTACTCCTCGAAAACCTTACCGAGTCCGGCCGCCGTTCCATGTCCGCCTTCAAAACCCACCGGCATGATGCCGGCAAAGACATCGGGCAGATGAAACACCGGTTTGATCAGGAACAGAACCAGTGTACAGGCCACCGCATACTGGCCCCACGCAACAATCTGCCCATAGGCCAGCTGGCGGCCGGCGCTTTTCCAGACCTGTCCGATCGCCGGAAGCGTGCGTCCGAGAAAGAGACAGGCAAATACCACGTTGATCAACAGGCCCGGCAGATCGCCCCATCCATGGGTCGCCTCGGCGGAGACCGGATGACCAATCGCCCGGGCCGCCTGCAGCACCAATAAACCAAGCAGACCGGCGATCACACTGGCCGGCAGGTAGAGCCGCTGCAGAAAAAGAAGGCGGCGCCGGAGCCAGTAGCCCAAACCCAGCAGCACACACAGACATCCGAATGAAAGCATGGTGTTCCTCCAAAATGAAAAACGCGGCACAGCGGCCGCGTTTGCGTTTTTAGAACATGGTGTCGATCATGATCGACCCGGTGTGTTCTTCATAATGGTCACTGAACCGGCCGTTATAGCCGATCCCCACCTCCAGGTATTCGGTACAGATCCAGCTGAAACCGATCCCGGTATTGATGCCGGATTCATCCGGCGAAATCTGAACGGTGTTCACCGTGGAGGCGCCGCTTGAGAGCTGAGCACTGACATCGTCCTGAATAAAATCGTAGGTCCACTCGCCGTAACCGGTGGTCTGGAACCGGCCGATCGATGTATCGAAGCGATGGCGGAACTTCATCCCGATGGCGGATTCAAGCCAGCTGCGGTCCACGCCGGCCACCTGCATACGGCTTCCTCCGGCCTCCGTTTCCGTGTGATCATCCACCATCATCGTGAGGGCATGCAGTCCCATGTAAGGAGAAAGCGCGATACCCTCTGCATAGTAATATTGCCCGACATCGGCCGATGCCCCTAGAGACTGGCCTGAATAGGACGCCGTGCCGTGATAGCTCGAGGCAAACCGCTCAGCATTATAATCGGTGTAACCATAGGCAACGAGACCGTCGATATAGAGCCCTTCGGGATCAATCCACTCGGCATACGCGCCGATCCAGTAGGTTTCCGAATCCAGACGGTCGCCGCCATCGGCCCGCGCTGCAGAGCGGGCATAGGTATAGTTCAGACCGACGGCCAATGAATCTCCGATCAACCGGTCCGCTCCGATCGTGGTTCCGCTGTTGTTCAGCTTAAAGGCATCGGATACGCCGATACGGTCATAATCACCCTGCCCGCTGTACTGCTGCAGCCAGACATGCATGTCGAAAATGGTATTATGGTCGCCGGGGCCCATGGCACCGTCCGGCGCATTCGTGGAGGTCATCAGCAGCACATCGTTTGCAATGGACATCGGCGTCGAAACCAGATTGCGCCGCAGCTGCTTTGTCCGGGTGAAGACCGTGTTTTTCATACCTCCGAATCCGGCGCGCACACTCTCCGTCGCGGCAAACCCAAGCTGCGAGCTGATCTGTGCCGTCGACGAATCAATCGCCGAGAGAACTACCTGCACCTCGTTGGACACCGTCTGTAGCGATGCATTAAAAAGCAGCGGGCGCGAAACAATCGCAGTATTGGAAAAATCATTCGTCAGACCGCCGGCGGCGGAAAGGATCGTTACGGCGCCGGTCGTTGACCCGCTGACTTCAATATCGAGCAGAAGACCGGAGAGATCGATGGCGCCGGCGCCGCTGAAGATGATTTCATCCGAAGCGGTAAGACTTTCGACCTGTGCCCGGTAGGTGGTGCCGGTGGAGGTGAATGCGCCGCCCAGGGTAAGAATACCCGTGCTATCGCCGGCCGGATCAATCATACCGCCGGTCATGGAGAGTGTACCGAAGCTGTCCAGTGTGCCGGATCCGGTCAGCGTGCTGCCGGACAGCACCAGATTGCCGAAGTTCTCATACTGCGCCGGATCAAAGCCTGAGACGTCCAGCGTACCGTCGGTGAACGAAAGCGTATTATTGAAGTTGGAATTGGCGCTGAAAAGGATTCCGGAACTGAGCGTCTGGTCCTCACCATAGAAGGCCAAAAGAGCATCGTTCGTACCGAACGCAATGGTGCCGCTTCCGCTGATCACGGCATTGCTGTACACGCTCATGCTTTGCAGATTCGAGATGGATCCGTCTGTCCCAAGCGTCAGCGTGTTATAGGAATGCAGCGCAACGTGATCGGCGGTAAGCAGTGCGCCGTCCGTAATCGACAGGTTGTTCCCGCTGCCGCTTTCGAGCACCACGCTGCCGGCCACGTTCCAGAGACCGGTCTGCGACAGGCTGACTTCGTTGTAATACGTATTGGTCGCGCCGATATACACATCGCCGCTGGAAATCACGCCATTGGAGACCACATTCAGCGTATTGCTGGAGGTTGTCCCCCCGATCGTGACCGCGCCCACGGTCCAGGCATTGCTGATCACCTGCTCTGTTCCGCCTTCCAGCACATTGGTATACTGCGCAAAAGCTCCTGCTGTGCAGAGCATTCCGACGGCTGACATCATAAAAATCCGTTTCATTCCACTCCTCTTGGGTTCAGTACGGGAAAAACGGGGAGAGAATACATAAACGGACCGATTGCAGAAAGGGCATATTTGAGCCGATTCCTGATCCCTCTTCTGCTAGGTTCTCCGCCATGAATGAATTTGATGTGATTGTTGTGGGCGGTGGTCCGGCGGGCATGATGGCCGCAGGACATGCCGCAGAATACGGACGACGCGTACTGCTGCTTGAAAAAAACCGGACGACCGGCGAAAAACTGCGCCTGACCGGCGGAGGACGGTGCAACATCACCAACGCAGAATTCGATACGCGGCTCTTCCTCGCCAATTTCGGCGAAGCCGCCAAATTTCTATTTTCCCCCTTTTCCCGTTTTTCCGTGCGCGACACCTTTGAATTCTTTGAAGGTCGCGGCCTGTCCCTGATGGTTGAAGACCGCAACCGCGCCTTCCCGACGACCGAAAAGTCGGAAGATGTTATCCGGCTGATGGAGGAGTATATGGCGGAAGGCGAGGTAACGGTCCGTTTTGGATCAAACGTCACCGGCCTGCTGATGGAGGAGGGCCGGATTTGCGGGGTTCAGACCTCGCAGGGTCCGATTCGTTCCGAAAGCGTCGTACTGGCGACCGGCGGCCTTTCCTATAAGGAAACCGGATCAACCGGTGACGGCTTCCGTTGGTTGCGGGAAATCGGCCATACGGTTGCAGAGGCCACGCCGGACGTCGTTCCGCTGCGTGTGCGCGAACAATGGGTCAAGGATCTCTCCGGACTGACGCTTGATCCCATGCGCATCACCTTCAGCGGTATCGACGGAGGGAAAGTCGTTCGCGAAGGAAAACTGCTGTTCACCCATTTTGGCGTCTCCGGCCCGCTTATTCTGAATTGTGCCCACGAGGTGAAAAAACTGCTGAAGCAGGGCCCGGTAAACACGGTTATCGATCTCTTCCCGAAACAGGAAATTCCCGAAATCGATCGGAAGGTTCTCGAAATCTTTGACGAAAACAAAAATAAAATCCTGCGCAACGTACTTCGTCTTCTGGCTCCGCAGGGGATGAGCCGTGCCCTTGCCGCCCAGCTTTCAGATGAACTGCTCGATAAAAAAATCAACGTGGTTTCCGCTATGGAACGCAAACAGCTGATCCAGACGGCAAAGGGACTTCCCCTTACGGTAACCGGCACCATGGGCTATGACTGGGCCGTTGTCTGCGATGGCGGCGTACCGCTGACCGAAGTCGACACCCGCACCATGGCATCGCGCCTGCAGGATAATCTGTATATCGTCGGCGACCTGCTGCATATCAGCCGGCCTTCCGGCGGCTTTTCGCTTCAGCTCTGCTGGACGAGCGGCTTTGTGGCCGGAGAAAACGCGTAAAGGAGCCTTTTTTCGACCGGAATTCCGAGGGACCTCAGGACTTCCCTTTCATGAAAATATCATTAGAGTACGCGGCGATTAAAAGGAAGTACCCCATATGCCATTTGAAATTAAATACCACGAAGATCAGGATTTTGTTGAGGCCTGCTTCACCGGAAGCATCACCGTTGCGATGACCAAGGAATACGTTGAAGCATTGATTCCTATTCTTGAAGAGACCGGGTGCACCCGCGTATTAAGCGACTCCCGCAAAACTCAGGTCCAGCTTTCGTCCATCGATATCATGCAACTGCCCAGGCTGGTGGCCACATCCCCGCTGACCGCCGGTCTCAAGCGGGCCGCCGTGGCATCGGAAGGCTCCAGCGGATACGAGATGTATGAAATGCTCTCCAAGATTCAAGGTCAGCACCTGCAGGTTTTCACCGATCGCGACCGCGCGCTGGAATGGCTTCTCTCTGACGACTAAAGATCACACCCCGAACGCGAGGCTCGCATGAAATACCTGAAGTCGCTTTTTGACAGCAACCGGGAATGGGCGGAACGAATTTCAAGGGAGCAACCCAGCTTTTTTGAACAGCTTTCGAAACAGCAGAATCCCGAGTTTCTCTGGATCGGCTGCGCCGACAGCCGGGTGCCCGCCAACGAAATCATCAACCTCCCTCCGGGCGAGGTTTTCGTGCACCGAAACATTGCCAACGTCGTGGTCCACACCGACCTGAACTGTCTTTCCGTGATTCACTATGCCGTCGAGGTGCTCAAAGTGAAACACATCATTGTGTGCGGCCACTACGGATGCGGCGGTGTGCGGGCCGCCATGGATTCCGATAACCATGGGCTGATCGACAACTGGCTCCGCCATATTCGCGATGTTTACCGCTTCCACCGGGAAGAGCTCGAAGCCATCGAAGATATGGAAGTCCGCAAAGATCGTCTCTGTGAGCTGAATGTCATCGAGCAGGTTTCCAATGTGTGTAATACCACCATGCTGCGCGATGCCTGGTCCAAGGGACAGGAGCTCGCGGTGCACGGATGGATCTACCGACTGGAAGACGGCCTCCTTCACGACCTTGATGTAACCGTCAAGGGTGAGTCCGGCACGTAAAAGGAACCGTATCCGAATATGCCAAGCAGGTGAGGCCCTGCCCTGAATACAAAAAAGCCGCCGTCGGCTCAAGCCGGCGACGACTTTTCAGGAACATTTCCTGATGGCGCTTAGTACGCTTTCAGGATGAACGAATATTCGATCGTTCCATCTGCCTTGATCTGATACTGCGGAAGCGGCCATGCGCCCCAGGAATCTTCACCGCCGACGCCGGTCTGGCGATGGGCGATGTTTACCGTGATCTGACCACGCAGCGGGATATCGGACGCGTGACGCGGGCCTTCCAGGTCGCTCTGAAGGAACGGATAGGCGCCGACTTCAAGCGGCTGACCGTCGTCTGAAAGAATCGCCAGACCGTTCTTGCCGGCCGAGAAGGCTGCGCGCCGGACATCAGTCCGATTGGCGGTTTCCTGCGGCTCGGCGTAAGGGTGCCATGCCTGACGGACATCCTGTTTCCAGACGCCAAGGAAGGTGCCGGTGTTGCGGTCGATATAGTTCTCGCCCGGACCGCGACCATACCAGCTCCACTCCCTGAGTTCCGGAGTCAGTCCACAGATAAAGCCGACGCGCGGAATCACGAGATCGCCTCCATTTTGGATTTCAAGCTTCATGGAGACTCCGAGTGCGCCGTCACCGTAGCAGGTGTAAGTTACCGTGGCTTTTGTATCGGCCACGGGAATCTTGTATTCACAGATGACCTTGGCGGCATTTTCGGTCTTTTCTTCATTGATGGAGATCAGCTCGGCATTTTCGCAAGCATCCTTCCACGGATAGAATTTAGCCCGGGCGCCATCGCTGCCGCGACCGCGATCGTTATCCACCGGCGGACGCCAGAAGTTCATGGCCAGCGGCTGCTTGAGATATTCCTTCTTGCCGACGACAAGCGAAACCATCTGTCCGGTCTTTTCGTTGATGGATGCCGTCACGTTACCGGCTCCAAGCACTACGTTGCCGCCGGAACGGCGCGGGCTGAATACCGCGGTCTTCTTCGGGATGTACGGTTTAACGGCCGGCTTGGTCCATTCCAGCATCATCTGGTCGGCGGCAACCAGATGGCCTTCCGGCGCCCATGCCGGATTTCCGTTCACCGGATACTCCACGTTCAGCAGGTATTCCGCATCGGGATTCACCTGAATACCGGAAACCGGAATCGTGAGATCAAGCGAAGCCTGCGGGGCCAGCTCCTTGATCGTCAGCTTTCCACCTTTGATCGGCTCACCGTTTTCCAGAACGATCCAGCGGACCGGCTGGTTCTTGAGGGCCGCAAAGAAGTTTTCGTTGAACACCTTAACGACCGGCTGGCCGGCGGAAAGATTGACTCCGGAAGTCAGGATGGAGCGGTACTGATATTTGACTTCAGTCGCGTGCGGGTTAGGCACAAGATCAGCCCCGACAACACCGTTCATGCAGAAGTTATCGTCGTTAGGCTTATCGCCGAAATCTCCGCCGAAGGCAAAATAGACAATCGATCCATCTTCCGTAACGAAGCGGTCTTTATCCTGTACCATGACTGCGGCCGGCGCTTTGGGATCGAGCGGCATGGTCTGAAGGATGCCCTGATCCCGCCAGTCCCAGATGAACCCGCCCTGCAGCAGGCGCTGCTCACGGAATAGCTTCCAGTATTCCGCCAGACCACCACAGGAGTTCCCCATGGCATGGCTGTATTCACACTGGATCATCGGCTTTTGGCGTTCCGGTTTCTGTTTTTCCATATCGCGGCACCATTTTTCAAGGCCGCCTACACGGTAATACATGGGAGATTCATAACTCACATAATCATAGCCGGCACTTCCGGCACCTTCATAGTGAAGCAGGCGGGAAGGATCGCGCTCTTCCACCCAGTCCGCCATCGCCTCAAAATTGGGGCCGGTTCCGGCTTCGTTCCCCAGCGACCACGCAAAAATACAGGGCTGATTCTTGAAGGTTTCCACCATATTCTTCACTCGGTCCAGCAGCGGCTGCCGCCAGGAGGAATCCCGCGCCAGCTTATTCTTATCATTGTTACCGAAGTCGTGTGTCTCAACATTGGCTTCACTGGTGACATAGAAACCATACTCGTTAACGAGCTCCAGAAAGCGCGGATCGTTCGGATAGTGCGAGGTACGGATGGCGTTGATATTGAGCTGCTTCATCAGATCCAGCTCGGCGCGCATCGTGGATTCCGGCACATAGTGACCGGTCAGATGATCGTGATCATGACGGTCAACACCCTTGATCAGGATGGGCTGGCCGTTGATCAGCAGGTTGCCGTTCTTGATCTCTTTGCGAACGAAGCCGACCGGGAAAACATAGTGGGCAATATCTGCGCCCGCCTCGCTCTTAAGTGCAAGGTGCAGCTTATAGAGGTTAGGCTCTTCTGCCGACCACGGCTTAATATCCAGCCCATCCACATTTTCCGACGACCGGTGCTTGGCCTTCTGGAAGACGTTGCCGCTCAGTGTGCGGGAAACAACGGTCTGTCCGGCAGCGTCATAGAGCTCCATATCGATGGTATATTTCTGCTGTTCTTCGCCATAGTTGAAAATAATGTTCTGCAGATTCAGCGTCCCCTTGGTATAAGCATCGTCCAACGAGGCGACAATCTCCACATCCAGCAGACTCAGATCGGCACAGGACCAAAGATAGACATCGCGGAAAATACCCGAAAGCCGCCAGAAATCCTGATCTTCCAGATAGGAGCCATCGCTCCAGCGATATACTTCAACCGCCAGCAGGTTTTCGCCCTCTTTCAGGTATTTGGTCAAGTTGAACTCAGCCGGCGTCCGGCTATCCTGCGAATAACCGACTTCCTGTCCGTTTACATACAGCGTAAAGGCCGACTCCACTCCGTTGAACATGATGAAGACCTGACGTCCGGTCCAGTCTTCCGGAATCGTGAACGCACGTCGATAGGCGGAGACCGGAGAACGTTCCTTGTAGACGGTCCAGTCTGCTTCCGGCTCGTCGGTAACGCTCGGCGGATTTTTTACGAACGGATATCTGATGTTGCTGTAGATCGGCGTGCCATATCCCTGAAGCTCAACATTTGAGGGCACCGGAATGGTTTTCCAGGCGGAGTCATCAAAATCGGGATAGAAAAAATCCTTAGCAGCGGCTTCATGCTCTTCAACCGTCGGAGACCAGTGGAATTTCCAGTCGCCGTTGAGCAGTTGGCACCACGGGCTTTCCATACGCGTCTGGGTCATGGCACCTTCCGCCGAGGGGAACGGCATTTTGGTGGCATGCGGATCCTCTTTGTTCACCCGGAATACGGATTGATCTTCCCAACGCCGTCCGGCATCGGCCGTCGTCGTAAACATGGATGCTGTTAATGCCAGCGATCCCACGGATGCCAGCATGGACATGGTCTTCTTTTTCTTCCGCATAATATTCCCCTCGTTGAATTAAAACATCGATAGAACCGGCCGGACCTCACTCCAACGGCACGCTTTAACGATTCCGTCGCTAAAGAATGCGTGGACGCACCATGGACCTCTTCTTTTTCGAGTGTTTGAATTTAACGAACGGAGGGGTACGGGGAAAGACCATTCGCATAGATTGTGAAGTTTCGGATTATTACTCCAAAAGGATCCTGGCCGCATTTTCCGCCGCATCCAGCGAGCCCAGCAGTGTCCGCACTTCGTCATACCCGGCCCGCATCGCCTGCCGTTCGCGTGAATCCGGATCCAGCAGCGGACCGAGAGCGGATGCAAGGCTTTCCGGCGTGGCATGCTGCTGCAGCAGCTCCGGACAGACCATCCGTTTCGCTACAATATTCACCAGCCCGATGTGCCGGATCGTTAAAACCGCCCGCGCAAACCAGGCCGTCGCCACGCTGGTTTTGTAGACAATAATCTGCGGCGTACCGATCAGGGCGGTCTCCAGCGTAGCGGTTCCGGAAGTCACCATCGCCGCATCGGCCTGTCGCATCAGCTCACGGGCCTTCCCGCAAACCACGGTCAGTCGCGCCGGCTTCTCCGCCGCCATTGCAACCTGCTCATTCACCAACGCCTCAATCCGCGTGTTCGGCGATGCAACCATGAACGAGAGATCCGTGTGCTGCGACTCCAGCTTTTTGGCGGCGGCCAGGATCGTCGGGAGAATCCGCAGGATTTCCTGTCGCCGGCTGCCGGGCAGCAGGGCAATGCGCCGGACCGATCCCCAGGGCAGTTCTGTCGGAGGCGTCGCGAGAAAAGCATCGATCTGGGCCACCAGCGGATTTCCGACAAAGTCGACCTGCAGGTCCGTATCCTTGAAAACGTCAACCTCGAACGGGAAAACCACCAGCAGGCGGTCAATGATCCGGGCCATTTTCGGAATACGTTTTTTATTCCACGCCCACACCTTCGGGCAGATGTAGTAATAGACCTTGATGCCGCGCTTCTTCAGCTCAGCCGCCAGACGAAGGTTAAAACCGGGATAGTCGACCAGCAGCGCCGCATCGGGTTTACGCCGATCCACCTCGGCCAACAGCTGGTCAAATACGCCTTTCAGGAAACGGTAGTGTTTCAGAACCTCAGCCAGCCCCATGACTGACATCTGATCCGTGTGCTGAAGCAGCTCCACACCCTCGGCCTGAAGATCATCACCGCCCAGTCCCCAGAAAGCCGTATCCGGCGACTGCGCCTTGAACGCCTTCACCACCTTCGATGCATGCAGATCGCCCGACACCTCCCCGGCTATCACTAGAATCGACTTTTTCATCACGCTCGTTAAACGCCCGCCTCGCTCAGGACACCGGGAATCCCTGGTTTCGAGTCCTTTTTGTCTTCGTGTTTATTTATCACACCAATAATGATCAGGTTTCCGGAATTCGCATCTTGCAGGCGGGACGCCTGCAGGACGTATCGCAGGCGTCCCGCCTGCCCTGCAAAAATCATGAAACCTTTCTGTCTGCAGTATCACCCGTCTCGATGGCGACAAAGGCCATATCCAGTTCATCGGCCAAAGCAATGAGTTTTTCCTTTTCAAGCAGGATCGTTTTTCCCGCTTCGACGGCAAGACATGAAACCTTTGCCTGCTTCATCATCTGGAAGGTTTTCGTCCCGACCACCGGAATATCAAAACGCATGTCGTGGCCCTCTTTCGGAACCTTGACGATGACCGTTCCGGCCTTCCCAACCCGTCCGGCGCGCTTGATGGTCTGGTTCGTTCCCTCAAAAGCCTCGACGGCAATAATAATGCCGTCCTTGATCGCCACGGTCTGTCCGATCTCAAACTCGCTGGTTCCCTTCACCAGTCGCAGACCCAGCTCAATGTCGGCCTGTTCCCGTTCCGTCGGTGCACGCCGGCTCAGCAAACCGGCCTCGGGCGTATAGCACTCCATGAACGAATTGCCGGGGAGCACCGTAATGCCGCGCGCCTCGATCGCCTCGACAATCGCGCCGAAAATCGTGTGGGCATTCTTACTCGTGAGCGCCGCCATCATTTCGCGCGCCATCTTGTCGTACCGCAGGTGAAACAGGTTGGAAGGCGCAATCTGACCGACCATCACGCACTGTTTAATCCCCGTTGCCTCCAGCTTTTCAAGAAACGGCTGCATCGCCCCGAGATTGGTCCAGATCACCTCGTCCGCCAACGGCAGGACAGCGCGACCGGTTTCGCCCTTGAAGCCAAGCACGACAATCCGTTTAACGCCGGCGTCACGCGCGGCCTTCGCCAGCATCGCCGGATATGCCTGACGGCCCGCAATGATGATGAGAGATTCTGGAATATCGTTGTTCATTCGGCCCGCATAGTGCCGAAAAACACAACCCATGGAAAATGTTTTTTCCAGATCAACACACGCCCGGCCGGGGCCGGGCACACATTCCCCTTTTGTCTAATGCCTCGTGCCTTCTCTAGAGCATATTTCGTCCTAAGCAGGCGAGCCGCCTGCGATACGTATAGCCGCCGGCCCGACGGCTTTGACAAATTCCTAAAACTCGTACATCAGGCGGCCGCTGGCTTTGTAGGCGTCATAATCCTCGCCGAACAACCAATCCACATACACACCGATCGTCAGTCCGGCGTTGAAGGTGCAGGAAACGCCGGCGCCGGTTTCGAGCAGATCCTCTTCCGTGGCCGCCACCTCGAACTGATACACGTCGGAGCCGGCCGCGAGCGAATAATCGATGGTGTCCGAATCGGCATTGAACTCATGAATCCAGCGTGTATGCACCGAGGGCTTGAGCAGTATGCAATCCACGTTCTGCAGAAAGGCCAGCGTGGCCCCCAGGCCGGAGCGGATGCTGAAGCGCTCGTAGTCATCCACGATACGCGGCACCATTCCGCGTTCCGTATACTCTTCCTGCATGTATTCGCTCAGCAGCAGCGATGCCTCCGGCGTCAGTATCCAATGCCCGCAGGATGAGCACAGCTCCCGGCCGCCGCCCAGATAGAGCGCTGCATTCACGGCATCATACTCGGCCGTATTGCCGAAAACCGAGCCGGACTGATCTTCGACCGAACTCACACCCAGAGCCAGCTGCGCATCAGCAAACCAGGCGCCGGAGCTGTACGAAACATAGCCCGCACCATAGCCGGTTTTCGCCACGCTGCGATCATCATTGTCCTGCTTGACCACCGAGCGCACAAAGCCGCCGGCCACGCCGAACAGCAGATCATCCTGCGTCCAGTCCACACCGACCACCGTGCCGTAGAGATTCTGGTCATATCCAACGCTACCGGCGGTGGCGGAGCGCTCGCCCCAGCTGCCGTAAGTCTTGATCCAGCCGCGCATGCCCTGCTCCACAAACTCAGGACCGGATGCGCCGGAGGGCGTCTGCGCCGGATTGTGAGAGGTCTGCCGGACAATCTCCTGCATCCCTTCGGCCAGGCCGCGGGCATGCAGATAGGTCGGCGCGCCGGACGCATACTGCTGCTCGAGCTGTTCGGACTGCTCTGCGCCGGTGAGCGTATTGAGCAGGTTGATCATATCCACGGCGCCAGCGCTTCCCGAAAGCGACAGCTCGTCGATCTTTGCGGCAACCGATCCCATCATGGCATTGTTGGTAAATCCGGCGCTTTCCGACAACGCAACGCGACCGGCCAAGGCATAGATCGCCTGCTCGCTTTCCCAGAACATGACATCCACCAGCGAGCCGGAGGCATCGAGCTGCTCGAGATCCTTCGAGTTGGCATTCGTTACACCGGCCACGATCAGCGTTTCCGCGGCAATCAGCTTGTTCGTATACACCGTATCAAACGTCAGCTCGCCGACGTTGCTGCCGTAAACGATCTGCGCACCCGCTTCGAACTCGGCCGTCCCGCCGACGCTGATGAGCGCCGTCAGCGGCGCGCCGGACGCATTTGTCTCCACGCCGAACCGCAACAGCGAGGAGGCATCCTGAACATAATCGCCGGACACCGAAACCGTCGCCGTCGGCTCCATGTAGATGGAGCCGGAATAACGGTTGTAGAAATCGCCGCCGGCATTCAGGGCGGAGGAACCGGAAACCGTCAGCACATTATTCGATCCGGCGTGACCGACATAAAAATCGCCGGCCGTATTCCACACCGTGTTTGATCCCTCAATCCGGATGCGTCCGTGTTCACCGTTGCCGAGACCCATGTACACCGCATCGCAGTTTACAATCGAGCCACTGGCCGCAACCATCTCCACGTTGTTCGAGAAAGCATCACCCACCACAATGCCTGCGATTCCGGGCAGGTTGTTCGTATCCACATCGCCCACCAGCACCAGGCCGCCGGCTTCAACCGTCAGTGAATTGCCCGTTCCGCCATTCACCCAGTTATTTGAGCTGTCATA
>JAFGVP010000059.1 GCA_016937945.1 Pontiellaceae bacterium
GGCAGGTTCTTAAATACAGCCCGTTGCGAAGAGCAAATTGCTGAAACCATGTAAGTCTCAGGTGGGAACCTTCTGCTCCCTTTTTACATTTAACAGGTCAGGAGTTTGGTCTCCGAACAGGCTTTAAATTGTTAAAGATCAGATACCATGAATATAGCAGTCGGCATGCCACAGATTCCGGAGAAGCGAAAAAGCCCGACGGATTAAACCCTGAATCCAATCTTTCATTCTTTGCCGCGTCTTAATATGGTTTCGCCTATGGAACCGATTTCTCTCTATTTTACCCTCCTGCTTGCCGGGTTTGTTCTCATCGGCATGGAAATATTCATTCCCGGCGGAATTCTCGGAATCTTCGGGGCAACCGCCTGGATCGCCGCCGCCGTGGTCGGCTGGCGCTCCTTCCCCGCGCCCTGGGATATGATCAGCGCGTTTTCACTTTTGATCGCCGGCCTTCTCACTTTTGTGATCTGGATTCGCTTTTTCCCGAAAAGCCGCATCGGGAAAAGCCTCTCGCTGAACGAAAGCTCTGCGGATTACAAGTCGCACAAAACGCCGAATCTCCCGCTCGGATCGGAAGGTACCGCCCTGTCCACCCTGCGCCCGTCCGGCATTGCATCCTTTGACGGCAAACGGTTCGACGTTGTTGCCGATGGCGAATGGATCGAAGCCGGCGAACCCGTTATCATTTCATCCACCTCGGGCGGACATATCTCCGTCAGAAAAGCCTGATTCCATGCGTCCCGTTTTTTTAATTACAGCCTTCTGCCTGCTGACGGCCGCCACGGCCCCGGCCATTGATTTTATTTCAACCAACCGCTATGAGCTCGCAAAGGAGCAATCGGTCGACACCGAACAGTGGATCTCTGCCGAAGTCATCCAGATCGACGGCACGTTGCGGCAGGATCTCTTTGCGGGCGGCATCAAAGATCTTGTCCTGAACGGAATCTGTGAACAGGCCGTATGGGCCATGGCCGGAAACTCCATGGTCATCACCGGCGACTGCCACGATAATGTTCGGCTGCTCGGCACGACCATCCGGATCGACGGCACCATTGACGGCAATCTCATGGCTGTCGCGAACGCGATTTCGATCGGAACCAACGCCGTAATCGCCGGCGATGTCCACCTCAATGCCAACCAGATTATTCTGGAGGGATCCGTCGGCGGCTCCGTCGATCTCACGGCCACCCAGACGGCTACCCTGAGCGGAATCATCACCGGGAATGCAAAGGTGCATGCCCATGAAATCATCCTCTCCGACAACGCCGCAAAAATCGGCGGTAACCTGACTTACATGAGCAGTCGAGAACTGATTCCCGGCGAAAACGTCATTGGAGGAACAATCAAGCGAAGCGAGCCGCCGAGCCCCTACTCCGCCGATCGACTCTATTCTCATGCCATCTGGTTTCTTGCCGCGTTCCTGACAGGGATGCCGTTTGTCTCCCTCTTTCCGATGACTACCGCGATGGCCTCCATCCTGACGCGCAAATCGCCGTTGCTCTGCCTGCTGGTCGGATTCGTCGCTTTTTTCCTGCTTCCGATCCTTGGAGTGATCGCTCTTTCGTCAGGCATCGGGATTCCGCTCGGAGCCCTTATGCTTGCCAGCTGGGGTGCACTGGTTTACATCAGCCGCATCATTACCGGCCTGCTGATCGGCACACTCATCCTGCGGAACGGAACGACATCCGCCGGACGGATTATTCTTTCGATGAGCGCGGGACTCGCTGTCATTTATTCCGTCACGTTTATACCGACCGCCTTCAGCCTGCTGTTCCAGCTGGTGGTCATCTGGATCGGAACCGGCGCCCTGCTGCTGGCGCTGCACCAGAAGCGCCGCCTGATCATTCAGGTTCCCGAAGAACTCAGACAACTTGAAGCACTGAAAAATAAAACCCCTAACACCATGGAGGAATCCCCATGATATATATCCTGATTGTACCTGTTGCCCTGATCCTGCTGGTCTTTTTCGGACTGGCCATTTCGGTGATCAACCTCTGGGTTCGCGCGCTGTTTGCCGAAGCTCCGGTCCGTATTCGCGATCTGATCGGGATGAAGCTGCGCCGGGTTCCTCCGACGCAGGTGGTCCTGACCTACATCTCCGCCGTAAAAGCCGGCCTCTCCATCAGCACCGGCATGCTCGAAGCTCACTATCTCGCCGGCGGCAGCATGCAGAACGTTGTCCGCGCCCTGATTGCGGCCGACAAGGCCAACATTGAGCTCTCCTTCCAGCAGGCGGCGGCCATCGACCTCGCCGGCCGGAATATCATGGACGCCGTGCAGACCAGCGTTAACCCGAAGGTCATTGATTGCCCGGATCCCGACAAGACCGCCGGCGGCATGCTTGACGCCGTGGCCAAGGATGGTATCCGCCTGCTCGTCAAGGCCCGCGTAACGGTGCGCACCAATCTCGAACGCCTCGTCGGCGGCGCCACCGAACAGACCATTATCGCCCGTGTCGGGCAGGGCATCGTCAGCGCAATCGGGTCCATGGCCTCGTATAAGGATGTACTTGAAAACCCGGATTCGATCAGCCGCAAGGTGCTCAGCAGCGGCCTCGACGCCCAGACCGCCTTTGAAATCGTTTCGATCGATATTGCTGACGTTTCGGTTGCCGGCATCGGACAGATTGCCAACGTAGGCGCCAAACTGGAAACCGACCGGGCCGACGCCGATAAGATCATGCGTCAGGCCGAGGCCGAAGGCCGCCGCGCCATGGCCATCGCCGCCGAGCAGGAAATGCGCGCCCGCGTGCAGGAAATGCAGGCTAAAGTGATCGAAGCACAGGCTCAGGTTCCGCTGGCTATGGCCGAAGCGTTCCGTAAGGGCAATCTCGGCGTGATGGACTTCTACCGCATGCAGAACATTATGGCCGATACCGCCATGCGCGAATCACTCTCTTCGGGGGATGAAGAGAATCAGGATAAGTAACCCTTTGCGGGAGAATCGTCATGGACGACCTCATACCCCTGTTTATTTTCATCATTATCGCAATCGTCAACGGCGTTAAGTTTCTGTCCGGACGAAACGCGAAGCAGAACAAGCCGGCGGTGCCGTCACCGCGCAGGCCCGCCGGGCTTGACAGCCTCTTTGAGGAACTTTCCGAAAAGATGTCGCCGCAGCCCACCCGGCTGGCAGAGTGGCCGGAGCATGTTCCGAAGCCCGATTATGTCGAACAGATGAGGGCCGGCGGCGCACTGAAGAAACAGGTTCAGCCGGCGCCGGAACCTCCCGAATTCCAGATGCCGCCGGTGACCCTGCAGAATGTCGTTGCGCCGGCCATGGTCGGTCGCACGGCCAAGGCGCAGGCCTGCACCGGTAACCGCGCCATGCCCGGGCTGAAAAGCCAGTCGATTTCGCTGCCGCCGATGCTGCGCAGCGCGTCCGGCAAAACGCATTTCAGGATGAACAACCGCAAACAGCTCCGGCAGGCCATCCTTGCCAACGCCGTTTTCGGGCCGCCGCGGGCGTATGACACGGCATTTGAAAATACGATGATCAAATAAACCACAATGAACGAAATAACCCTGACCAATCTGCTCGACGTAGCCGTCTGTGCTGCCGAAGCCGCCGGGAATCATGCCCTGAAAAACAAACACCGGCGTTCCGAGACCAACGAAGATTTTGCCCACGACATCAAACTCGTGCTGGATGTCGAGTGCCAGAAAGTCGCCGAGAAAATCATTTCCGAGGCGTTTTCCGGTCACAGCATTCTCGGGGAAGAGAACGCGTACTCGGCCGGCGACGACACCTATGAATGGATCATTGATCCGATCGATGGAACGCTTAACTTTTCACGCGGCTTTCCCTACTGGTGCTGCTCTATTGCAGTACGCCGCAACGGGCAGGTGCTGGCCGGATGCGTGTATGCCCCGGAATTCGGAGCGCTTTATACGGCAACCATCGAATCTCCGGCACGGCTTAACGGGGAACCGATTCAGGTTTCTGAAACCTGCAATCTGAAGAATGCACTGGTTTTCACCGGCCTCCCGAAGGATTTTGAAACCGAGCATGAGATGCACTTCGGCAAGTTCAGCCGGCTGGCCGGCGACACCAAAAAGCTGCGGATCAATGGAGCGGCGGCGCTGGATATCTGCCACGTGGCGGACGGTATCGCCGATGGTTTTTTTGAGTCCGGCATCTATATCTGGGACTTTGCAGCCGGTGCCCTGATCGCCGAACGGGCCGGCGGCCGATTCAATTCATTTCCGAATGCAGACGGAACCCACGCCGTGCTCTGCTCCAATGAACATCTTATCGGAGGCCTCCTGGCCATCCAGAATCAGGCCTGACACCGCCATGAGTAAAAAACTGAAATCCCTGCCCGATCTCCACTGGTTTTACGAAGCCTCCGTACAGAATGTGGATAATGATCTGGATGTCGGAACCCGGATTTTCAAGAAACACCGCAAGCGCAAACCGCTGACCGTGCGGGAGGATTTCTGCGGTACAGCCAAACTGGCGGCGCGCTGGGTGGAGCGGAATAAGAGCCACGAAGCGTGGGGGATCGACTTTCATCAGCCGACACTCGACTGGGGCATCAAGTATAACGTGTCCAAACTCAGCGACGAACAGCGGGAACGGCTGCATCTGCTTTGCGGCGATGTGCTCGAAGCCGGGACGGTGCCGGTTGACATGGCCTTTGCACTTAACTTTTCCTTCTGCGTTTTCAAGGAGCGCGCCACGCTGCTGCGCTACTTCAAACGTGTCTATGAGGCGCTGAACAACGATGGGCTCTTCCTGCTCGATATTTACGGCGGCACGGAATCCGTCATGGCCAAGTCGGATGATGTGCGGGAAATTCCGGGATTCAAAACGCCGGAAGGAGTGAAGATTTCCGACTTTGAGTATATCTGGGAGCAGGCGGAATATAATCCCATCACCCACGAAACGCTGTGCCATATTCATTTCAAGATTCCCGGATACGGCCCGATCAATAAAGCCTTCTCCTACGACTGGCGCCTCTGGACCCTGCCCGAACTGCAGGAGCTCCTGATCGAAGCCTGTTTTTCCAAGGCGGAAGTCTATCTCCACGATTTTAACGATGACGGCGAATCGGATGAAATCTTCCGGCGCCGGACCACCTATGAAAACGTGCTGGGCTGGGTTGCCTACGTCGTCGGAATAAAATAAGAGCGGCATGCAGCCCCGCCGGTGAATCCATTGCCCGTTTAAACGACGTTGTTCTGAAAGGTTTTGTGTGTCGGTCCTTCTGAAACTTGCATGGTTTTTCCGTCAGGAATGGCGGCGCTATGGCATGGCCTCCCTGGCATTGGTCGGGGTGGGATTGCTGACCATGATTCCGCCCTGGATGATCGGCCATATCGTCGACTCACTGGCGGATGGAACGGTGACTCGCCCGGCCCTGTACCGGCGCGTCGGCACCATTGCCGTGGCCGCCGTGGGCAGTTATATCCTGCGCGTGGTTTGGCGCATTGCCCTGTTCGGGGCCAGCTTTAAACTGGCGAACCAGCTGCGACGGAAACTGTTCATGCATTTCACGCTTCAGCCGCCGGGATTCTATCAGAAGATGACGACAGGCGATCTGATGGCGCGCGCCACCAACGATATTCGGGCCGTGGAAATGACCGCGGGAGAAGCGGTGCTCGCGCTGTTTGACGGAGCCTTTACGGGACTGCTGGTTTTAGTCATGATGACGGTGTTCATTTCATGGCCGCTGACCCTCGTCGCACTGATCCCCTGGCCGATCGTCGGCTATTTTATGTGGCGGTTCGGCCGGCAACTGCACGCCTCCTTCAAAGATGCCCAGGCGCGCTTCAGCGACCTGAATGACGATGTTCAGGAAAGCATTTCAGCCCTGCGGCTGACGCGCGCATTTGGCCGGGAGTCTGCGGAACAAGAGCAGTTCAATCAGATTGCAACCGCTGCAAGCCAGGCCAATATGGACGTTGCCCGAACGGACAGTAAATATGATCCGGCGATCCAGCTCGGGATCGGGTTTTCATTTTTCCTGAGTGTGGCCGGCGGCGCTTTCCTGATCTATCATGGCCGGCTGACGCTCGGGCAGTTAACCAGCTTTACCCTCTATCTGGGATACATGATCTGGCCCATGTTTGCCATCGGCTGGCTGCTTAATCTGGTGGAACGCGGACAGGCCGCCTACCAGCGCATCGAGGAGCTGCTGGCTATGAAGCCGGACATTGCTGATGAAGGGAACATCGCTGATTCCCTCAATCCGGACCTCTCCATGAACATCGATCGTTTTGCGTACGAGAACGGAAACGACATCCTGAAAAATATCCAGGTCGGCCTGCCCGCCGGCCACATGCTCGGCATTGTCGGTCATACCGGTTCGGGCAAATCAACTCTGGTGAACCTGCTGCTGCGCTTAAACGAAAGCCCGCATGCCGCCATTACACTGGGCGGTTATCCGCTATCGCAGCTGAGCCTCGACAACCTGCGTGCGCACATCGCCACCGTACCGCAAACCCCTTTTCTGTTTTCCACCACCATCGCCGAAAACATTGCGCTGGCAAAGCCGGAAGCCACGCAGGCGGAAATCGAGCAGGCCGCGAAAACAGCGCAGATTCACGACGACATTATCCGCTTTCCGGATGGATACCAAACGCCCGTCGGTGAACGGGGGGTAACCCTCTCCGGAGGGCAGAAACAACGCATTGCCATTGCCCGGGCGCTGCTGCTCGACGCGCCCGTATTGGTGCTGGATGACGCCCTTTCCGCGGTCGATGTTAAAACCGAGCAGTCGATCCTGCGGCATCTGCGCGAGGTCCGGCGCGGCAAGTCAACCGTCATGGTCTGCCACCGACTGTCCGCAGTCGAAACCGCCCACGAGATTATTGTACTGCATCAAGGCGGGATTGCAGAACGCGGCAGCCACAACGAACTGCTGAAAGAAGACGGCTGGTATCGCAAGACATATGACTACCAGCAGCTGGAGCAAACCGTGGAGGAAGGCCGATGAAACCCACCTTCTTCCGACTGATCCGCTATGCATTGCAGTATAAACGCATGCTGACGGAAGCATTCGGACTGTTGCTTGTCGCAACTACGGCCAGCGTGCTGGGCCCCTATCTGATCAAGGTGTTTATCGATAACTTTTTGACGAAGGGACGCTGGGATATGTGGCCGATCCTTGGATTGGCCGTCGCCTACATTGCCGCGCAGCTGATCGGAGCCTACACGCTGCTGGCGAAAGCCATGCGCTTTAACCGAATTGCACTGAACGTGATTCAAACGCTGCGAGAGCAGCTTTTTGCCCATGTCTTGAGATTACCGATCGCCTATTTTGATAAAACCGCCACCGGCAGCCTGATCAGCCGCATTACCAACGACACGGAAGCGATTAAAGATCTCTACGTGAATGTGATCTCCGGGTTTGCCCAGAATACGGTGCGCATCTTCGGGATCCTGATTGCCATGTCATTTCTGGATGCCCGGCTGATGTGGATCTGCGCGGCACTGGTGCCGATTGCCGTCATCCTGATGTTCAGCTACCAGAAAATTTCAACGCCGGTCTTCCAGCGGGCGCGCACATTGCTCACCGATATCAACACACGGCTCAATGAAAGCATCGAGGGCATGTCGGTGATCCAGTTGACCAATCAGCAGGCGGCATTCACCCGGGCATTTTCAAAAACCAGCACCGAGCACTACCACGCACGCGTAAAGAACACCCTCATTGACGGTTTGATGCTGCGCGCACTCATCGATTTTATCTATGCCTTGCTGCTGGGCGCTCTCCTGCTGGGCTTCGGCATACTGGAACTCTCCAAAACCGGCGCGGTACAAATCGGCGTCATCTATGCCTTCATCAATTATCTCGGCGGAGTCACGCAGCCCCTGATTGATATGACCTCCCGCCTGAACATGGCCCAGCAGGCACTGGTGTCGGCATCCCGAGTCTTCAAACTGCTCGACGAACCCGAGATCCGGGACAAGAAAACGCCCTGCATTCCACAGCGCACCGACATTCAGTTCGACGTCAACCGCTTCAGTTACGATGGCAAAAAGGACGTATTGCAGAACGTGCATTTCAAGGTTCAGAAAGGCGACTTTATCGGCATTGTCGGCCACACCGGATCCGGCAAAAGCACGCTCATGAGTCTGCTCATGGACTTCTATCCTGTCACCGACGGACAAATCAGTATCGGCGGCATTGCGCTGGACGATTTAACCGATCGACAGCGCACAAAACTGATCGGCTTTGTGCAGCAGGATGCGTTTATTTTTTCCGGAACCATCGCCGATAACATTCGCCTGGAGCAGCCGCTCTCAGAGGATGAGATTGTTGAAGCCGCCAAACAGGCGCAACTCCATGAGGCCATCATGGCCATGCCGGACGGCTATCAGACCGTGCTGGCCGACCGCGGAAAAAATCTCAGCGCCGGACAGCGCCAGCTGCTCAGTCTGGCGCGCACGCTGGCACGAAAGCCCCGGATCCTGATTCTCGACGAAGCCACGGCCAATATTGACAGCCACACCGAGCGGCTGATTCAAACCTCGCTGATGCAGCTGCGCGGCTCGGTAACCCTCATGGCCATTGCGCACCGCCTCAGTACAGTACGCGGCGCCGATCAGCTCTATGTCCTGCATCAGGGCCATATGCAGCAGCATGGCACGCATCAGGAACTGATGCAGGTCGAAGGCCTGTACCGGCACATGTATGAACTGCAGCTTCGGGCCGATCCAACCGCGGAATAACAGGTTATCTTGCCGCCAACGTTCATCAAGGCCTTTCAGGTTTTATGAATCAATTCAGACCAACAGAGTATTTCGTGGATTTGTATAAAATTTTGCAGTATTTCATCCTGTAGTTTTTCTGGAGGTATAATGAAGCAGTCAATCATCCATCTCTTCTCACTGATTTTTGCAATGTCAGGTTCAAACCATACATCGGCGCAGGACTGGGTTCAAATGGGTCCGGACATTCATGGCGAAGCCGCAGGAGACAATTCTGGCCGCCACGCCATATCCGCCGACGGAACGATTGTTGCGGTCGGCGCTCCTGGAAATGACGGAAACGGTGAAAATTCAGGCCATGTTCGCGTATTTCAGCTCAGCGATGGGCGCTGGAGTCAGATGGGAGACGACATTGACGGAGAGGCCGCAAAGGATAATTCCGGTGGATGGCTTTCGCTTTCCTCGAATGGAATGACCGTGGCGATCGGCGCTCTTATGAATGATGGTAATGGATCCGACTCGGGCCACGTTCGGGTTTACCGGTATGAGCAGGAAAACTGGGTTCAGCTTGGGGCAGACCTTGACGGGGAGGCCGAAGGGGATCTTTCCGGCGTCAGTCTGTCGCTCTCTGGCAATGGCACCATCGTGGCGATCGGAGCGTCCAACAATGATAATGATGGCGGAGATATGGCCGGACAGGTCCGCGTTTTCAGGTTATCAGAAGGAAACTGGGAACAGGTCGGGTCAGACATCGATGGGGATGTCCGTTTCAGATTGTTGGGTAGCTACGTTTCGCTCTCCCAAAATGGCTCGATCGTCGCCACGACCATGAAGTCACTGGGAAACTCGGGCTCCGTCCGGGTATTCCATTATGTCGATGGAGACTGGAGTCAATTAGGTTCCGACCTGGATGAAGTAGTTGAAAGCGGGAACGCAGGAGCTGCTTCGCTGTCCTTGTCGGCGGATGGACTGACCATCGCAATCGGTGATCCAAGCAATGATGGAAACGGAACAGATTCAGGCCGAGGGCGGGTATATCGTTTTGCAGACGGGAGATGGACCCAACTGGGATCGGATATTTTTGGCGAAGCCGCCGGCGATCGTGCGGGCTATCAGGTCTCCCTTTCTGCGGATGGAACGATCATGGGAATTGGCGCTCCCTATAATACAGACCGAGCCGGAAATGTACGGATATTTCAATATGTGGATGGCGACTGGACCCAGCTGGGATCGGATATTGACGGAAGAAACGCCGGTGATTTCTCGAACTATGTCGCGCTCTCAGGCAATGGCCGGATTGTGGCGACAGGAGCGTGGTGGAGTGACGGCAACGGCGAAAATTCAGGAAGTGTTCGCGTATTTGAACTTATCAAACTGATTCCGTTGAAAATGGCAGGCAACCGGCTGGAATTCGCCACCGAGTCCGGTGCCGATTATACCGTGCTCACCACAACCAATCTGACCACGGGCTTTACGAGCGCGACCAACCTGATCGGAAACGGACAAACCAACTCCGTCCCCATCAACTTCAATGATGACCAGCGATTCTTCAGATGTTCCGAGACAATCGATGAATAGGCCAGAAATGATATCCTGTGTATCCAAATCAAATTGCACGAACGCGATAAAGCCGAATCCATCATGCATGGCCTACTGACCTATGTTCTAACAGAGATCAAAAATCCTTGAGATCTTCATCAAATGGAATGGCCTTCAAGGGCTCCGGCACGGTAGTGCGGGATGATGGACGCCTAGGATCGGAAGCTTGTACGCTCCTGCTGCGGTTTCCATCAACAATCAACCGAAGCTCACCCACGATGGCGGTCATCTGTTCAGCCTGCGAATTGAGTTCCCCGGATGCGCTGGCCGATTCTTCCGCATTCGCGGCATTGGCCTGGGTCACTTGGTCCATCTGCGAAATGGCCGCATTGATCTGGCCGATTCCCTGCGCCTGCTCAGCGGCGGCAGCGGCAATCTCGCTGACCAATGAAGAGGTTTGGGTGATATTATCAACGATATCCCCAAGTGATTTACCGACCTCACCGGTAATTTCCACCCCATTACGGGCATTGCGCACCGAGCCTTCAATCAGATCGGATGTATTCCTGGCCGCTTCAGCGGACCGTTTCGCCAGGTTGCGGACCTCTTCGGCAACCACAGCAAACCCCTTACCGGCCTCACCGGCCCGGGCCGCCTCGACCGCCGCATTCAGGGCCAGTAGATTGGTCTGGAAGGCAATCTCATCAATCACCTTGATAATCTTGGCGGTTTCGGAAGCACTGGCTTGAATATCGTTGATCGCAGAGCGCATCTTTTCCATGGAGGTACTGCCCTCTTCGGCCGCAATCTGGGCCGTCCGAGAAAGGGTATTCGCCTGCTGAGCGTTGGCAGCACTCTGTTGGGTCATCGAGGTCATCTCCTCCAGGCTGGAAGAGGTTTCCTCCAGACTGGCGGCCTGCTCGGTGGAGCCTTCGGCCAGACTCTGCGAGGCGGAAGCCACCAGCCCCGAAGCAGACGCAACCTGCTCGGCACCGCTAATCAGCTTGTCAACAATCTTCCTGACGGGCGCGACAACGGAACGGGCCAGCACAAAGGTGAGCACCAGCGAAGCCACCAGAATGACGGCGAACAAACCGGAAGCCAACATGCTGTACCGCGTTTTCTGCTCCACCACCGTCTTCTGCAGGGCCGCGGTCTCCGCATCGACATTATCGATGTAAACCCCGGCACCGATAAATACATCGGTCCCCGGAATCACCTTAGTAAAACTGAGCTTGGGCTGCACCCCTGCCCCCGGTTTTTCAAAATAATAGGTATAAAAACTGCCGTCCCCTTTGGCCGCAGCCGCCAGTCCCTGAACCAGATAATTACCGTGCGAGTCCTGCAGGTTGCTCATGTCCTTTCCATTGGTTTCAGTCCCCAGCGGCGGAACATTGATTCGTATTCCCTTCAGGGTATAGGCAAACAGATATCCGCTCTCATCGTCAAAAAAGCGAATCGGTTCGGTATAGCGATAAATGATCGCATCCCGCTCGGCGGGATCGGTCACGCCCTGCAGGGCCTCGGTCAGCACATCCACGCCGATTTCCACCGCCGATTTAATCGTCGAACGCGAACCACCCAGAACCGACTCGCGGAACTGGGGATAAACCACCTTTGTGTCGATGGCATTGTACAGATGGGTTACCACGAAAAACAGCAACACCATCATCATCAGGGTCAACCCGGGAACCAGGGTCATTTTCTGCTTAAGGTTCATTTGAATCCTCCTGAATCGGGCCCGCAAGCCATCAGAATGTATAGGTTAGGAACAGGCGCGAATCGGATGCAATCCGGTCGTCGGAGCCATCGTCATAATCGCGGAAACCAACCCCCAGCTTGACCGCTGCCGTCAGCTTATCCGTCAGCGGATAACTGGCCACGCCGTTGATTTCCTGCGCACTGTAAGGTTGCCGGCTGTGCCAGGTGTGGTTGAAAAGTCCATAGAGCGAGAGCTTGCCGACCTTGGTGGTTGCCTTTGCATACACCGTATCGGCTCCACCGGCAAACTGATTGCCGTAGATGATCATCGAAAGTCCCAGCGGATGACGGATTCCGGTTGAGAGTTCGCCCAGCTTGAGGTCGTCGCCATAGACGCCGAAATATCCGAATTCCGTGTTCACATCCCCGATCTTCTGCTGCAGGGCCATGCTGAACATATCCGAGTCGTAGGGCAACAGGACGTCTGTATCATCGATCGAATTTTCATGACGGTAGTAGCCGACAACCGTCGTTCCTTCGACGATTTCATACCCGGTACGCATACCCATCATATTCAGGATATTATGAACATAGGCATCGAAAACCGCCACCTCCAGATTGTCCATTCCGGTATAGACAAGATCGCCCCACGTCAACCCGCGACTATCTTCAGCCGGGCGAATACCCAGTACGTTGTCAAAATCGCGAAACAGCCAGTCACCATCGTTATCCACCCAGTTGCTTAACCGCCACGCATGCCCGACACTTACACTGGTAGCCGGCAGCACATCTTTCGACGTAAACCTGATGGCCTCGATCGACATTGGTTTCTGGCGGAATGTTGCGGAGTAAAACACCTCATCATTCACCACTTGTCGCCCGGCCCTCACAGTGGTGTTACTCATGCCAAGAACATCAAATCTCCACTGCACCCAGGCTTCATTCACGATGTTTACCCGCCCGTTGGCAAGCAGCGTTTTTCCGTGGTTACTGTCGTCACTGGCTACCAGAGGCTCCGCGTATATATACGTTCCTCCAATACTGAAACCTCCACGCTCCGGAGATTCATATCCCAGTGCAGCCCCCAATGTGGCCGACCCGGCATCCTGCGGCGTGTTATTTTCATAGTCGCGATACATATTCACTGACTGGATTTTCGCACTAAAGGTTCCAACGCCCGCATCATTCAACGGGTCCAGCGCACTCTCTGCAAACACGCCGGTTGCCATACATGCGATCAACCCGATCATTCCACACTCTTGTTTTTTCATAGGTACCTTTTCTTTATCACCGTCAATCCCGCATCATGCCGGCACGCCTTGGCAGGGATGAATTCAGCAAAGGCGTCTGCCGAACCTTCAGTATATCGGTATACGCACCGGAAAACTTAAGGAGCGATTCACATTTTTTGCGAGAAAAGAAACATCTGGCAAAACGGGCATACTATTGATTTACATGCACGCATTTGTGTGTCGCATGCGTGATTTAAGCCCCAAGCGGGAACAGGTCGCCCCTCCGATGGTTTTAGTACCGCTTTTGACCGGACTATTCCCGGTTCCGGACCCTAAGGCGGATATACTGCTGCGGCGCAACGGCCGGAATCTGGTTGGTGACATAGTTGAGCGTTCCGCCAGTCACGTTGGTGCCGCCGGCGTACACCCTGTCCACCAGATTCGAAGAGATCCAATAGCGCAGATCCCCTCCGGTCGCATATAGATGATCGGTTCCCTTTCATTTGATCAGGCAGGGATCGGCGATCGACCATTCAGACGTAAACGGATTCATATACAGATCTTCGGAAGCCAGGCTGATCCGGTCATACCACGCGCCGCAATAGGCGCTTCCGTCGCCGAAAAACTCAACGGAACCGACTTCGTTCGCATCCGTTTCATACGCACTGCCGATCGACCACGATCCAATCCGAGTTCCCGCATCCAGCGGCGACGCCTGCGACAGCGATCCCGCGCCGCCGGAATCCGGCACATCAAAGTCGGCATAAAAATTGGAACTCACTCCCGCATGCGCCATCCCGCAGGTCATTAAAATCATCGTAATCCACTTCATTATAAATCTCTGATTATGCTGTCTTCACAAAAGGCTATAAAATTAACGCAGCACGTTTTTCCCGTCCAGTTGACCGCGAATGCGAGATCCCGGAGCGGATCGACTCATTCATTTTCTGGAAACCGGTTTTCCCGTTGTTTTGTCCGTCGCAATCGGGATAAAGTGGCAATCCGAGATGAAAACCAAAAAAGAACGTGCCGAATATATTGCCCGCAAGCTGGATGAGCTCTATCCGGAAATCCCGATCCCGCTCGATCATACCGATGCCTACACCCTGCTGATTGCCGTACTGCTTTCGGCGCAGTGCACCGATAAACGGGTCAATCTGGTGACTCCGGCGCTTTTTGCGCTGGCCGATAATCCGCACGACATGGCGAAGCTCTCCGTTGAAGCGATCAAGGAATGCGTGGCCACCTGCGGACTCGCCAACAGCAAGGCAAAGAACATCAAAGCGCTCTCGGAAATGCTGGTTAACAACTATGGCGGCGAAGTGCCGCGCACCTTCGAAGAACTCGAACAGCTGCCGGGCGTCGGCCATAAAACCGCAAGCGTGGTGATGATTCACGCCTTCAGGATTCCGGCGTTCCCGGTCGATACCCACATCCATCGCCTCGCCCAGCGCTGGGGACTCACCAACGGGAAAAACGTGGAGCAGACCGAAGCCGACTGCAAGAAGCTCTGGCCGGCGGAAGATTGGGAAAAGCTGCACCTGCAGATCATCACCTACGGCCGCGAACACTGTACCGCCCGCGGCTGCGACGGCACCAAATGCGAAATCTGCCGCACCACGTACCCCAACCGTACAAAGCCCTTTATCGCAAAAAAAGCCTGAATATCTCCCGCAAAGATGCTGAGCACCCCTGGAATTTCACAGCTCATATTTATTAATCTCCGCCGCGGCTTTGCGTGAAAACAACGCTTTTTTCTCATTCTTGACCCTCGTCAAGGAATGCATCGGCAGGGTATGGCAGGATGTGTCCAACAATTTAAGACAAGGAGTCAGCCATGAAGCGTAAAATCATCGAAATCGACGAGAAGCTCTGCAACGGATGCGGAGAATGCATTATCGGATGTGCCGAAGGCGCACTGCAGTTGATCGACGGCAAAGCCAAGCTGGTGAAAGAGGATTTCTGCGACGGCTTCGGCGACTGCATCGGAACCTGCCCCACCGGTGCCCTGCAGATTGTTGAACGCGAAGCCGCTGCCTATGACATCGATGCCACCCGCGAACATGTAAAGAGCACCGGCGGCGAAGACGCCCTGAAAAAATTTGATGCGGCCAACGCCGAACACGATGCCAAAGCAGGTGGAGGCTGCCCCGGACTCCAGCTGCGCTTCGGTAAAAAGCCGGAAGCAGAAAAACCCAAGGAGCCGGCGGCAACCGTCTCCGGTCAGGTTATCCGGTCCGATCTTGATCAGTGGCCGATCCAGCTGCATCTCGTACCGCCGAAAGCGCCGTTCTTCGAAGGCAGGGAACTGGTGATCCTGAGTACCTGCTCCCCCGTGGCTTCGCCGGATGTGCACTGGCGTTATGTTCGCGGACGCGGACTCGTGGTTGCCTGCCCGAAGCTCGACCGGGTCGAAGGCTATGTTGAAAAGCTCGCCGGCATTATGGCGCAGAACAATATTCCGAAGGTGATTATCGTGCGCATGACTGTGCCCTGCTGCGGCGGACTGACCATGATCACGAAAAAGGCCCTCGCCGCCAGCGGCCGCACCGACCTCATCGTGGAAGAAGTCACCATCGGCCTCGATGGCGAACTGCTGAAAACCGAGCGGATTGCATAACCGGCAGGAAACGCCCGCATCGAGCAGCTACCCGGACAGGAGACCCATCATGAACAATCTCAAAGGCAAAGCCCTGAACCTGAAAAATGAAATCACGTATGCCGACGGCGCAGTGATCAGTAAAACCCTGCTGAAAAAAGAGACGGGAAACCTGACCCTGTTCTCTTTCGACAAAGGCCAGGGACTCAGCGAACACACCTCGCCGTTTGATGCCGTGGCTCAGGTCGTCGAAGGCGAAGGCGCGTTCATCATCGACGGCGAACTGAAAACCGTCAAGGAAGGCGAAATGATCATCATGCCCGCCAACATTCCTCACGATGTCCAGGCCGCCGAACAACCCTTCAAAATGCTGCTGATCATGATCCGATCGGAGCAATAAGATACTCATAGATCAAATCCCATCCCGGCCTTGCACTGTTGCAGATACTTTTCCGGATCGAAGCGATAGAGGCGGGCGGCGCGATGCGCGACGTCGGTTTCAACCTCATCCAGCGCCTCAAGTACATCGAGCTTCAGTATTTTTTTCCGTAAGTTGCGCTTATCCAGCGTCGTATCAAGGATTTTTTCATAGAGGCGCTGGATCTGCGTCAGCGTAAATTTTTTCGGCAGTAGCTCAAACCCGATGGGCTGGTAACGGATTTTGTTCCGCAGGCGTTCATACGCCATATCCAGAATCGCATCGTGATCGAAAGCCAGGTCGGGCACATCGTAAACGGGGAACCATGAGGCATTCCGCGCATCTGTATCGGCGGCGACTGGATGGTCCCCTAGGTTGACGAGGGCATAGTACGCGATCGTCACCACCCTTTCGCGCGGATCGCGCTCCACCGCGCCGAAGGTGTAAAGCTGTTCCAGAAATACGTTGTCGACTCCGGTCTCCTCGCGCAACTCTCGACGGGCCGCCTCATCAACAGATTCGTCCACATGGACGAACCCTCCGGGCAAGGCCCAGCACCCCTCGTATGGAGCGATATCTCGCTGGATCAGTAATACTTTGAGATCATCTTCATCCAGCCCGAAAACAACGCAGTCAACCGTCAGAGCACCGCGTGCATATTCATAAGTGTATGCCATTTAAAACCTCATCCATCTGATTCTGTATTCTTGTCCTCTGGAGAATGAAAACGAAGGTATCCGGCAGGCACGGAATCCGCCAACCAGACTCCGTTCCCCGACTGATAAAAACGGAAGCCATCCCGACGCATCTGTTCGGCATCCACAGCAAAAATCACAACTTTTCCCCGGCGCATGCCGACTTTATGCGCGGTTTCCGTATCGGCTGACAAATGTACATGGTGCCGCTGCATTTTATTCAGCCCTGTGCTCAGGATCGCCGTGCTGAATCGTTCCGTGGTGCCATGGAAAAGCAAAGCGGGAGGCTCACACTCCTTCAGTCCGAGATCCACCTCAACAGAGTGCCCCTGATTGGCGCGGATACGCTTTTTATCTTCATCGAGGACAAAACGCTGCTTCTCGTTGGTAACTACAATTTCCAGAAGTTCGGCTAGGCTTATGTTTACTCCATTGACCAGAGCTCCGCGCAGCAAAGTATCAACTTCCGCCCAGCCATTTGCATCCAGAGAAATGCCGGCCGCCTCCGGCTTATGGCGCAGCACCAGACTGAGATACTTCGACTTTCTGATCAGTTCCTTTTTCATCATGTTCCTGTAAATTTGGTTACCGTTTTTGGTTCTTATCGCGGAAACATTCTTCGAAAACAAAACGACGGCAGCAGTCTTGCAAATCCGTGAAGCAGGACAACGGACAAGAAGACAATATTGCGCAAAAGAACGGCAGGCACAAAGTATTGAATCGGCTCTGCAGGTTCTTTCAGATTGGCCGAATTCAGCTGGCGCGCAAGATCTTCCATCAGGCGGATCGAGCGAGGCCAATCGCGTACACCATCCACCCATTCTTTCGGTATACGGATCTTTTGACCACGTGCGCCAAGCATAGCTCCCAGGATGGCGCCAGAGGTATCCGTATCACCCCCACAGGATAATATGGCGCTCATGGCCCCTTTAAAATCATCCCCATGGAGCAAAAATGCATAAACAGCAACAGGAACCGTGTGGTAAATATATCCAGACACACCTCGCCCTAAGCCAAGCTTGCGGCAAAACCCATCCACTGGACACCTGTTTTCCAACGACTGTTCCATTTCGTCTATTATGCTGAGCCATTCATTATCCGCCGGCTGAATATTTCTCAGGATTTCGATTGCCTACAGTTTGTCAGACGGGTCATTTCCCGTTGCGGCATATGCGCTGATTTCAGCAACAGCCAATGCCCCGGTTAAAGCGCGAGGGTCTGTATGAGTGAGGAGCGTTGAGGCCTTTACATACGTATGCATGGTATCTGTATCGTTACAATACCGGACGCCTATAATCGAGGAACGCATTGCCGGGCCATTCCCTGCTGACCAAACACCGCTGCGGGAAACCGGAACACCGATCCAAAGCTTAAGCATGGCTCTAGCTGTGGCCAATCCAACACCTGCAGGCAGTGACATCAGCCACCATTTTAATTTCCATGCAAGTGCCGACCGGAAATCATCTACATCGTTCGGGTACTGCAACAGGGCCTGGGCAACAAACAACGTGTGCTCCGTGTCGTCGCTGATCATACCTTTTCCAAACAGCAGACGGTGTCTCCATTGAGACCAGCCATTGGCTTTAATTCTCTCTGGGGATAATCCTTCTGCAGGCAGCCCCAATGAGTCACCAACAGCAGTCCCAATCAGGACGCCATGGATCGGATTCTCAATTGAATAATACGCGGCCTTCATCAGCTATCCTCTTGCAAGGTCCAGAATGTTACCGAATTTATGGTGGTGTTTAAGTACTTCCTGTACATACGCGATTCGCTCATTCAATGAGCCGCTCACACGAAAGAAGGGAATCCGTCGTTCTGCCAGATCGCCCTCAATCTGCTTCTGGAACCATTTGCGCTTTTGATCACCACTGCGATCCCACGTGTCTGCATAAGGGATATCGGTATCGCAGAGGAAAAAAAGATCATATCGCTTTTCTGCTTCAGCCGCCAACCGGGATAGATTCGGTCCGGGTGTGCCGTGATAATCTTTTGCAAACACATAGGTTGTTATCGGACAAGTATCGCAGAAAAGGTATTCTCGGCTGTCGGATACCAAGACGTCCTCTCTGCGGTTATGCTCCGGGGCGATCTCCTCGAACTGCTCAAGGGTAATCCGGCGGTCAACCTGATTCTCCAGCCAGTAGTCCGCGCCGTATTCCGGCATCCACCGCGTTTCGTACTGCTCCGCCAAAGTTCTGGCGAGTGTGGTCTTGCCGGTCGAAGGAGCACCCATAAAACAAACTTTTGTGACAAGATCAGCGTAGACCTGCGGAGCTATATACTGCCTTCCTGAAAAATAATCGGCCCGCAATGCAGTACCGCTGATCGGCACAGTTAATCGAGCCTCATCTATTCGCCTGTCCTCAGCACCAAGAGCTCGGCTGACGTGATCTCCATAGAATTCGCTGGAGTAAAAATGCGTGATACGCAACCCATTTAACTTATTGAGAATATAGGATTCCTGCTCGCTCCGGATCTCGGGGGTATCGCCATAACCTTCCGGACCATCCCAGGCTTCAATAATCCGAACCGAGGGATAGAGTTTTTTAATCCACCCGGCTCGCACCTGAAGAGGTACGTCGATCACATCCGTCGCATAAACCATAACCACCAGTTCATCCACTTCAGCCAATGCGTTTTCCACCAGCATCTGGTGCCCCCGATGGAAGGGTGCAAACTTTCCCAGCGTCAAACCCCGTCGCATATCCCCTCCTCTGTAAATCCGGGGGATTTTTCCATCTCGGATCCTTTCGTCCCGATGCTCCATCGCCAATATCCGAAAAGCGCATTCAGCAGGAAGATCGTCCACATCAGAACCATCAGCCCGCCGGACTCCCCGCCTGCTCTAAGACGAAGAAACCACATGCTTATCGTGATTACATTCAGCAGGATGTAGAGCAGCCACTGCTCCTTATAGCGCCACATCATCAGGAAGGTAGCCACGATAGACAGCACGTTCGTGGAGGCATCAATGAAAGGTGCGTTCTGACCGGGATTCAAACGCAGGAGAAGACCGAGTCCTGCGGTGCTGACAATACATATGAACGCCAGGATGATTCGCCGGGACCGGCCAAGTTTTCTCATGGCCACGGTATTATTCTGCAGCGAGTGACGACGCCACATCACATAACCGATGATACCGGTCGGAACGAAGAACAGAAGATTGAGATAGACTTCTCCAAAAAGTCCGTTGCTGTAAGCAGGAATCGAATATGAGACACTGTTGTAGAGACCGATGAGGTATCCTTCCCGGCGACCAATTGCGATCAAGCCAACGCATAGAATCCCGGACAGCGATATGCTCATATCAAAAAATGACTCCGCCAAAACAGCACTCAATATACTCCCCGCTACAACAAGAAAAACCAGCCATATGCGGTCCACTCGGCTGGAATCCGAAATATTTCCCCGTGCATCGTTCTTTCTATACATGGCAATCTCCATTTCAGGTCGGATCCAAAACGTTGCTTTGAATGATCGCGATGCCCGCATCCCGCATTTCGGCGACGGCGCGATCCACATCGCCCGGAGTCAGGTTTACACCCCGACAGGCATCGACAATCAGCGTTGTCCTGAGCCCCATATCCACAAGATCCAATGCAGTAAATTTTACGCAATAATCGGTGGCCAACCCAACGACAAACGCTTCGTCTACCTGCTGGTCGCGCAGGTATTGATCCAGCCCGGTAGCTTTCCGTTTGCCATTGTCAAACAGACCGCTGTAGCTGTCGATTCCCGGATCGGTGCCTTTCCGGAAAACAGTATCGAACCGTTCGATATTAAGCCCATCGACAAATTCCGCCCCGAATGTTTCCTGAACGCAGTGAACCGGCCACAGCACCTGATCGAGACCATTAAGATCAACCACCATGCCGATGTCTTCCGGTCTTTGAGCAAAGCTGCCGTGTCCCTCAGGGTGCCAATCCTGCGTCGCAACAACCAGATCGCACTGTTCCATGAGCTGGTTGATGACTGGGACAATTTCATTTCCGCCAGCAACAGCCAATGCACCACCGGGAATAAAATCATTCTGTACATCAACTATGATTAATGCATTCATGGTTTTCTCCCTTCTCCCTGCAGATTCAAAAAATCCAATGCTTCTTCGATGATGACCTGATGGTCAAAGGCCAACGGCGGAAGTTCCGCAATTTGAAACCAGGCCAGAGCCGCCGCGTCATCCTGCGCCTTCGGCGAAACGCTCTGCGATTCCACTTGCCCGACGAACACGACGCTTACGGTGTGGCCGCGCGGGTCGCGACCGGGATCGCCATACGTCCGAAACTGGACGAGCGATTCGAGCTCGATGGAGGTTTCTTCCTTCAGTTCCCGCAGGGCTGCCGATTCCAGGGCCTCATGCTCATCGACAAACCCGCCCGGCAGCGCCCAGCTGCCGGAAAACGGATCATGCTTTCGCTGGATCAGAAGAAGCTCATTTTTGCCCGGATCAATTAGAACCACATCCACCGTTACGGCCGGTCTGGGATACTCATAGTACGGCATCGCAACCTCCTTGGTTTAACACACACGTCCGCAAAGCCCGAAGCTCGGCGCGATATCCCCCGCTCAGAATCGGGAAGCGGCACCACGATTTGGGATCGAGGTTGGTATCATCGAGATGAAAGGACGGTGCATAGCGTTCCCGCTTCCACTGATTGCGGCACCAGAGATTAAAGAAGCGCTCAACCCATTGAACCAGCTGTTGATCCGCGCAGTCCGGATAAGCTTCTTGCAGCATTCGAAAGACGGACATCGGCATAAGCTTATCCCGAATGGCTAATCGCTCAATGGTATCCAGCACCCGATACGGCATCAGGTCTGTCTCATCGGTCTGTCCTGATTCGGCAGGTCGCAGTTCGGCTGTTGGCTGCTGCCTATTCACCACTTCAAGAAAAGGCATTGCTCCGATTCCGAAAGGTCCCGTCCTTTCACACCACCGCAGCCAATCCAACAGGAAGGCTTTATCAATCCCCGCCACCGGACAGAGCCCTCCGCTGGTGTCTCCATCCATGGTGGCATAGCCCACTGCCGCCTCTGAGCGGTTGCTGGTGGAAACAAGCACCGCCCCCCTCAGGTTGGCAAGCATCCATACTCCCGGCGCACGGGCACGGGCCTGTATATTCTGCAGGGCAATATCATGATCCTCCCAGTTCAGCTCCTGCTGTATGGCGCCGGCAACCGTATCCGAATACCGTTCGACGATGGCATCGACATCCCACACCAGAAATTCCGCACCCACGCCTTCAGCAACAACCTGCGCTGCGTTACGCGTGGTCTCTGAACTGTTACGCGTGGCCTGATATACACAGCTCAACATTCGCCGACGGATATCGACAAGGTCTTCATCCGGATCGAGCATGTAGGCCAGTCGGGTCTTGAATCCGCCCTCCCCCAGATCCGCCAGCGCATAATCAACCATCAGCTTAACCAGCACCGCCACGGCCGAGGAGTCCGCCCCGCCGCTAAGCGAAAGGACATATCCTCTCGAACAGCTCTTGCGCATGTAGTCAAACAACGCCAGTGCAAGACAGCGGCAAAACTCATTCTCCTTGTTCCAAACCGTGTTAGGAGCCGCATCCGGAATCGGCTTGGTATTGAAAAACCGCCAGTCAAACGAAACAGCCACGACGTTGCCTGCAGCATCGATCACCGGCTTGGCACTGGCCGTCCTGGCCCGCGACATCCGCAAGGCATCAAGATCTACGGCTGCCGGGACAACATCCACCTCCCTGAATCCAAAACGCGACCCCTCCGATACCATCCGGCCCTCCGATGCAACCAGGCATCCTCCGTCATAAACAATCCGGCCGGCCTCGTTGCCCATCAGGTTGGCGTACACATACGCGGCACCGAAGGCTCGACTTCCTTCGAGGACAAAGCGCTTTCGAATTTCGTATTTCCCGAATGCAAAATGGCTGGCGCTCGGATTGAGGATCAGGTCAACACCGCGCTGGAACAACCCGATCCCCGGGCGCTGCGCTGACCACGCATCCTCGCATATCTCAAAACCAAAACGGACCCCGCCCACATCAAACACAAGGTCTCCCAGTGGAACACTTGCCCCGCCGACGTCCACCTGCGCCACGGCACCAGCCGCCCAGGGCTTAAACCAGCGCGGTTCATAGTGTACACCGTCACCCGCCAGATTCTGCTTGGCCGCAAACCCGATGAGCGATCCATTCACAATGACCGCCACGACATTATACAGGCTGCCCAGATGAAAAAGCGGCAGCCCAACCGTCACCACCATACCACAGGTTTCTGCAACCAGCATTTCCAGCTGTTCAAGTACCGTGGCGGAGAGCTCCGGAGCATGAAATGCATCTTCACAACCATATCCGCTGAGTGTTAATTCAGGAAGACACACCAACTGTGCCCCCAACAAGCGAGCTTCATCAACAGACTCGAGCGCACGCTGTCGGTTGCCATCCCAATCCATGGGAATCTGATTCAGTGCTGCAGCGGCTACTTTTATCACCTTCATTTTACCTTCTCCGCTATCAACCGGTTCTTCAGTTGATCCAGACTCTCCTCGAGCCCTACAAAATAAGACGCAGCATCAGTCTGCTTCCGATAGGCTTGCCGCAGGCTATTCAGTTGTTCAAGACTCCTTGCCTGAATGTCATTCAGACCGGGTAGCGTATATACACACTGCCCCTGTTCAAACACCGGCACCAGCAGATCCTCATATTGGACATCGGCATTGACGTCCCACTGCCGGTCCGGCATCGCCACATCACTGAAGCAGCTTTTCCCCTGCGGCGGAGTGCGCTCATCATAGATTCCATCTCCAATAAAAAAACCGTCGGAATCCTTGTACCGGCGCACCTGCTGCATGCCCGGATTGGAAACCTTGATCTTTTCTTCGGAGAGCTTCACGCGGTCCTCCCAAGCCCCGCCGGACCGCTTGATCGCGGATAGCTTATACACCCCGCCCAAGGCAGGTTGGTCATAGGCGGTGACCAGCTTGGTCCCGACACCCCAGATTCCGATCTTCGCCCCCCGTTGTTTCAGATCGGTAATCGCGTGTTCATCGAGATCGTTGCTCGCCACGATCCTGGCGTCCGGAAATCCTCCTTCGTCCAGAATATCACGAGCCTTCCGGCTCAGCTCGGCCATATCACCGGAATCCAGTCGAATACCGACCATTTCATGTCCGCGTTCACGCAGTTTCCGGCCCATTTTAACAGCATTTTTAACTCCCTCGATCGTATTGTAGGTATCGACCAGAAAAACGCAGTTGTTCGGCATGGCTTCGGCATACTGCTGAAACGCCTCTTCCTCAGAATCAAAAGACATCACCCAGCTATGAGCATGCGTCCCCTTCACCGGAATACCGAACAGCTTTCCAGCCAGCACATTCGAGGTGGCAATACAACCGCCGATGTATGCAGCCCGACTTGCGGCCAACGCGCCATCGATTCCCTGCGCACGCCGCAACCCGAATTCAAACACCGGCTCCCCCTGCGCGGCATCGCAGATTCGCGATGCCTTGGTTGCACAGAGCGTCTGGAAATTAATGATATTCAGCAGCGGGGTCTCCAACAGCTGACACTGGATCAGCGATCCTTTAACACGCAGGATCGGTTCATAGGGAAATGTAACAGTACCCTCAGGCACAGCGGCAATGTCGCAATCAAGTTCAAGATCCCGCAGATAATCCAGAAACCCCTTCTCAAATAGAGGGAAACCATCGTTTCCAGTCAACGTTGCGAGGTATTCAATGTCATCCTCTTCAAAGCGAAAATTACTGAGATAGTCCACCACCATCTCCAAACCGCAGGCGATTGCATAGCTGCCCCCGAAAGGTGCCCTCCTGTAAAACAGGTGAAACACCGCATCATCCTCCACCCTGCCCATCTTCCAGTATCCATACGCCATCGTGATCTGATACAGATCGGTCAAAAGCGCCATTTTCCCCGTATAAATCAAGTCCAACATACCCCTGCCTCCTTATAGTGTCTTTTTTACACTATCATAAATCGGCCGCAAGCTTTTTTTCATCAACGCCATGAATTTAAAAATTATTTAGAGACTCTGAAAAGTACTCAGTATCGCTGTACGGTAAGCGAGAAGCGGTTTGTGGAGATTTCGTGGGCCTCGATGGAGCAGCCGGATCCGTTCATACCGACGTGAGACATGCAGCGCCAGGGATGCTCGCGGGTATGCGGAGTGTTGCTGTTGACACATTTCCCGGAGGATAGATCCGACATTTGCGCGCCGACGTGAAGGGTATAAAGCCCCTCGGGAATGGTCGATGGCTCAATCAGAACATCCACGAGACTGGCCTCTTCATCGGCGCGGCCTTTCATCAGGAAACCGAGATGCTGCCGGAGATCCACTTCCAATACGGCGTTCGATGTAACAACCACGAAGCCGAAGGCCTTCAGCTCATCAATCGTCGGCGTCACGGGTTCCCACTGATCGTCATTCATGATTTCCCGGCCAAGCTTACGGATCTCATTGATGCGATCATTATCTTCGAACAGATTGACTGCATAAAGTTTGCAAAGGCGGGCCTTGGCTTCGTCCGCATCTCCTTCGCTCCACAGATGCCGGATCACACGACGTTGCGCTTCAAACGGGAGCTGAGTCTGATCCTTCCAACGAGCCAATAACGCAGCCTGCTGTTCCTCGGTAAACTTACGAAAGAAACAGAGCAGTGTTTCGACAGGAACCGACTCATCGGAAACCATTGCATTCAGCAGCGGGGTTAACTCTTCAGGTTCCATGCGGTCGCAATAACTGAATACCAGCCGACCGGCCCCATCACCCTCTCGTCGAGGATCATCGTCCTGCGTTTTATATGCCTCAATCAGATCGTTCCCTTTCGTCGCACGGAAATAGAGAAACCTGTTCTTATCATTCACCGTGTCAGGCGAAAGCGTCCATCCGGCGCGTTTTGCAGCATCCAACCATTCGCCAAGGATTTCGGATGGTACCGATGTTTCCATCGCCCACACTGACTGATTGTGCAGGAGCGGCCGGTTTCCACTGATCACCATTTCCAGCGACTCGTTCAACGGAAGCGGCAGATCCGGCGGCACAGGAACATATCCCGGAATCAGCGCCGGAGGCAGCCGGTTGACATCCACATATTTTGCCGACCAAGCACTCAGGTTCTTCTCAAGGGCTCCGCCGACCTGCGCCTCAACGGCTTCAATCTCCTGCACAAACCGGGCATCGGCGGACTCATAGCCGTGGGCCACACTTTCATGCCGGAGCAAAGACGTCATCGATATGCCGGCATAGAGCGAGGCATAATCATCGATATACACATGGTCCGAGTTAAAGATATTCCGGCCGCACGAAACCTTCACATCCGCCTCAACGGTACGTCCTGTGGCGAGCAACCCGTGTACATCGATTGACGGCAGTTCCAGCAGCACGTAGAGATCGTAGAGACAGGTGCCGGTATCGGGTCGTTCCCCGGGACCGCACAGATCGACTTTATCCACAAAATCCAGCTTCTCCAACCGTTCCACCAGACGGGTAGCAACGCCGGCCATCAGCGGATGCTCCGATCGGTTAATAACGAGAATACGGCGGGCCGGAAAAAAGGAATACTCATTGCCGCTCGTGGTGCATCCCGTACTCAGGCTGCTGTTGCTCTTGATTGAACCGGCCTGGAGCTTCAGCCCGTCTTCTCCCGGTTTACCGAAAGGCACAAGGCTGATAATAATGAACAGTCCGACAATTACCCAGACCGCAATCATCAACGGATGCAGATACCATCTTCCTTTTTTCACCTCTTCTCCCCCTTCCTCTTCCAGCCCTAATCCAGCCAGCGCCACGGATCGGCGAGGATGCGGATTTCCTTCCCCTGCCAGTTGATGATCGCATCATCGGTCAGGCGCTGAATCAGGCGCGAAAGGCTTTCGGGCGTAGTACCGATCGCCGCCGCAATATCCTTTTTGGAAAGCGGCACTTTGATAACTTCCCGCTCCCCATATTGCTCGCGCAGAAACATGAAGAAGCGCTGCTCGACATCCTTGGTGGTCAGCTCCTGAATGCGTTCGGCCAGATAGCGCTGCTTGGCCATCAGCATGGCAATGAAATCGCCGCGGAAACTTTTCTCCGCCAGCAGTCGATGAACTCCCTCGCGCGGAAATTCGAGCACATCGGAATTTGCGACGGCGCGGGCGGAAACCGGATAGCGCTCCTTTTCGAAAAGCACGACTTCGGCAAACACTTCTCCCGGCTTGATCAGGCGGATAACCACCTCGCGGCCGTCTTCCGTATTTTTGTGCAGCTGAATGTTTCCGCCGATGAGCAGGAACATACCCCCGCCCTGATCGCCTTCATGAAACAGATAGTCGCGCTTTCTGACGCTCCGGTTCCGGCAGATGCTTGAAAGCTCGCTGCGATGTCTATCAGAAAGCCCTTTAAAGAAAGACGTGTTGTTTATCAGCTTTTCTATATCCATAGCTTCGGAGTGTGGACAGCAACGACAAAAGTTTCAATTTCCAATAGCCGCAAAAAGGATTACATCGGATGCCGACAGCAAAGGAGCATCGAATGAAATATATTGTCGAAACCGACAAGAGCGTCGAACAGGCCGTCGCCGATGTTGACACCGCAGCAAAGGAACATTCATTCGGCGTCCTGCATATCCACAATCTTCAGCAGGCGATGTAAAACAAGGGAATCTACTTTCCGAAGGAGTGCCGCATTCTCGAAATCTGCAATCCGCAAAAAGCCTGTTCCGTCCTGACCGCAGACATGAGCATGGCTCTGCCCTGCCGCATCTCCGTTTATACAGAAAACGGCCGGACAAAAACCGGCATGATCAAACCCGTCGCCATGCTTGCCATGCTCTCGGATTCTCCGGAACTGATGGCGGTTGCGCAGGAGGTCGAAGACTCCACTATGGCCATGATTGACCGGGCGAAATAACGCTCAATTTACTTTCTGCGATCCGGGAGCTTGGCTAGATTAGCGCCAAGGAGTGAATACAGCATGTTTTTATTCAGCAACCGAGAAAAGACCTGTGTCCGCGTTCCGCTGGACGTAAAGGGCAAACTGTACGTCAGCCCCATGCCTTTCGGCCCGTATGATCCCGGCAATGTGCTGATGAAGGTATATAAGCAGCATCACATTCAGTTTGTCGTGATGCTGGTAACCGATGTGGAGCTGGCTAAAAAAGCCAAGCGAGATGTAATCGGCCTCTACAGACAGAACAATATCGAGCCCATCCGCTTTCCTTTTGCCGATTATACCAGCCCGGATCTTCATCAGTTTTCCAAGGTGGTCGACAAGGTGGCCGGCTATCTGCGCGCCGGAGCCTGCATTGCTGTTCATTGCAACGCCGGCGTCGGCCGGACCGGTGTGATGACCTGCTGTATCGTACGCGATATCATGAAGTGCACTGCGAAAGAGGCGATCGAATACGTGAAACAGTTCATGCAAACCAAAATGACGGATGAACAGATGCGGCTGGTTGGACGCTTCCAACCTCTGGCGGAACGCATTGCCGGCCAAAAGGGGGCCTGACTATAGGCAACGTCCGGTTTGATCTGGGATTAACCCTGTTTGCGGGCATGGCAACCGGGATCGGGAGTGCCATCGCGTTTCTTGCAAAACACACCAACTATCGCTTTCTCTCGGTAGCCACCGGGTTTTCCGGCGGCGGTGCGGACAACCTGCGCTGGTTCAAAGAGTGCCGGGATATGCTTTCGATCTGCTGAAGTTCCGTTGCTTGATCCGCTCAGTCCCGGCGGGGCACCTGAAATCACGCTTACGAAGCATCGTGCCTGCCCATGGTGAAAACGGCGGAAACGCAGCCGTTCCAGAAACGATCGACGTCAAAACCGCTTGGGTATTGCCTCAAACCGGCCAGATAGGCCGTCCTTCATGGAGGTGCAATCGTCATCGCGCCTCTTATGAGGCTGAAATCTGCCGATCATGCGGATGCCGTAAGATTGCGGTCGCTGCAATGTGCATAAGCATTTGATTGCTGAGATCGGTGCAAGCGAGTATATTACACACAAACGGGTGTTTTGTATTTCATGTTGCATACGTATGCTGAGGAAAAGGTATGGCTGCACAGCACAAGGGTATTTCCGGAACCGCTCGGTGGACCTTAACGGTTGCCACCCTGTGCTGGAGCGCACTGATTCTTCTGTCCCTCTATCAGAACTGGCACCTCATGGAACACTCCGCGCAGGAACTGGCCATGGAACAGGCCCGTTCAAGCATTCAGAAGGATGTGATCTACCGGGACTGGAATGCAAAAAGCGGCGGCGTATACGTTCCGGTATCCGAAGAGAGTCCGCCCAATCCCTATCTATCGGATCACCCCGGCCGGGACCTTATTACGACCACCGGCGTGCATCTGACCCTCATCAATCCTGCCTACATGACGCGACAGGTCCATGAAATTGCAGACCGCGAGTACGGCGTACGCGGACACATCACCAGCCTGAATCCCATTCGACCGGAAAACGGGCCGGATGACTGGGAACGGGAGGCGTTGCTCGAGATAGAAGAAGGCGCTGAAGAAGTGATGGCGGTCATTCGCCGCAACGGGAAAAACCATCTTCGTTATCTGCGCCCGTTGCTGGTGCAGCAAAGTTGCCTTCACTGCCATGCCAAACAGGGATACAAACTCGGAGATACCCGGGGTGGCATCAGCGTGGAAATTCCCCTCGAAACATATGAGAAGACGGTTGCCGCAGGGTTCCGACCTCTGCTTATCGGCCACCTGCTCGTATGGCTTCTCGGTCTTATTTCCATCTTCTCCCTCAAGGTGCGGATGCAACGGAGGCAACTGGCCAAGCAGGTTGAAATTGAACACCTGGCCAGCAAAATCACGGCGCATTTTATCCGGCAGTCTCCGGGGAAAATCGATCAAGGCATTGATCGGGCGCTTTCATCGATCGGTGAGTTTTCCGGCGCGGACCGGGTTTCTGTTTTTCAGTTTCAGGAAAACAATACGCATTACGATATCACCCACGAATGGCACCGAAACGGACACCAATCGCCGGGCGACCTCTATAAAAATCTTTCTGCCGAAAAATATCGCTGGCTCATTCATAAACTGCAGCGTGGAGAGCTGGTGATGGAATCCTCTACTGAACGCCTACCCGAAGATGCGCGGGAATTACGCGAACTGCTGGAGATGGCCGGCGTTAAATCCTTCATGGCTGCCCCGCTCATACCGAACGGGCAACTAGCCGGGATGCTCGCAGCCGTCACTCTGACTAAAGACTACTCATGGAAACAGGATGAGATGCTTCTGCTGCAGCTCGCCAGCGAAACCATCATGCATGTTCTTGAGCGCGATCGATCGGAAAAGGCCCTCACCCGCCAGACGGAGCGGCTTAACCGGATTCTCGAAGGGACCGCCGCCGGCACCTGGGAATGGAACCTTCAGACCGGAGAACTGATCGTCAACGACCGATGGGCCGGGATGATTGGTTTTTCTCTCGAAGAAATCGCCCCTGTAACGGTGGAAACCTGGAGAGATGCCTATCACCCCGAAGACTGGAGAGTAGTGGACGACCTGCTAAGGAAATGCATCAGCCGTGAAGAGGATTACTTTCTTTGTGAATCGCGCATTCTGCACAAAGACGGTCATTGGGTATGGGTTCTGGAACGCGGAAAAATCACCCATTGGACCAGCGACGGGAACCCGGAATGGATGTACGGCATGCGGGCCGATATATCGGCCCGCAAGCAACAGGAGGAACTGCGCCTGAAAATATCGGAACAGCTGCAGCAGGCCCTTCACATGGAGAGCCTGGGCATCTTGGCCGGAGGCATAGCGCACGATTTCAACAATATCCTGATGGCCATCATGGGGCAGGCGGAAATGGCCATGCTCTCCCTCTCACCGAATGCACCGGAGCTTCAGGACATGAAAGAGATCGTTGATGCAGCCCGCAAGGCCTCGGGACTGTGTGAACAGATGCTGACCTATGCCGGCAAAGGTTCCTCTCAAAAAGATCCGCTGGTTATTCCGAAACTGATTGAAGACATTTTCGGAATGCTCAAATCCAGCATCGCGCCCAAAGCCCGCATGCTGTTGGATCTCGATTCTGATATCTCCTGCGTTCATGCCGACCACGCCCAAATGCGTCAGGTTCTGATTAATCTTGTTCTCAACGCCGCCGAAGCATGTGGCGATAAGCCGTGCGATATCACGATCTCCTGCGGGAAGCAGGAATATGATGAAGAGTTTCCGGATGCCTTTTACGTCATCCCCCCCGCCGAGGAGATTACCTACAACTATATCGAAGTCTCTGATAATGGATGCGGAGTTGCTCCGGCGGATATCTCCCGCATCTTTGAACCGTTCTTCTCAACCAAGTTTACCGGAAGAGGGCTCGGGCTCGCCGCGGTCCGGGGAATTATTCAGGAACACAAAGGCGCGATCCGCGTTCACAGCGTGGTTGATCTGGGCACGTCGGTCCGGATCCTCATTCCTCCGTGCAAAAAAACAGACCCATGTATTTTGACGAAAGAGGAAGATCACGCAAACTGGAAGGGAAAAGGAATGGTTCTTCTGGTGGATGATGAAGAAACGGTCCGGTCCATTTCCAGCCGAACCCTTCAATGGCTCGGACTTGAGGTGCTGACGGCAGATGACGGGCCTGCAGCCATCAGCCTCTATCAGGACAATACCGAACGGATCAATGCCGTGCTGCTTGACCTGACCATGCCGCACATGAGTGGCGAAAAAGTGCTCGACCAGCTGCGTATGATCAATCCAAAGGTCTGCGTCATCATTGCAAGTGGTTACAGCGAAGCTGAGATCGCGGACATCGCCAGGGAAAAACAGGTGGCCGGCTATCTGCAAAAGCCCTACACCCTATCCAAGCTGCGCTCGGTTCTTGCTCCGCTGCTGCCGCCGGCGGACTGATTCGAAGCGCACTTGGCATGCACCGAAAAAAGCAGTACGTTCTCCCCCGATTAAATTGGAGGGAGTTTTCCATGTTTCCAGATGTACGCCTCAGACGCCTGCGCCAAAGCGCTGCCATACGCCGCATCCTTGATGCCCCGCTGCCCGGCCCCGAAAAATTTATGTGGCCCACGTTCGTGATCGAAGGAGAAGGCAAACGGGAAGCCATCGACTCCATGCCGGGACAATACCGGCTCAGCATCGATGAGCTCCTGCGCGATCTTGAACCGATGGCTGCGACCGGCATCGGAAGCATCATGCTTTTCGGTCTGACGGAAGATGCCTGCAAAGACCACGCAGGCTCTGAAGCGTGGAATGAAAACGGAACGGTGCAAAACGCCGTTCGCGCTGTTAAAAAAGAGTATCCCGACCTGATCGTTGCGGCCGACGCCTGCGTATGCGCCTACACCGACCACGGTCATTGCGGACCGCTTACGGACAAAGGCGCTGTCGACAACGATGCCGCGATTGATAACCTTGCAAAAATCTGTGTCTCACACGCAGCCGCCGGCGCCGACATCGCGGCACCGAGCGCCATGATGGACGGACAGGTTCAGGCCATTCGCGCCGGACTCGACCAAAACGGATTTAATGAAACGATCTTGATGAGCTACTCCACCAAGTTTGCGTCATCCATGTATGGACCGTTCCGTGATGCCGAAAAATCGGCGCCGGGACAGGGCGACCGCAAAGGCTATCAGGCCTCCTTCGGCGATCTGCGGACCGCCCTGCGCGAATCGGCATTCGACGAAGCCGAGGGCTCCGACATGCTCATGATTAAACCGTCGCTGTTTTATCTCGATATTCTGGCCCGCATGCGCGAGGCCACCGACCTGCCGATTGCGGCGTATAACGTGAGCGGCGAATATTCCATGCTTCACGCCACCGCCCAGCGCGGCTGGGGCGACCTCAAGAGCATGGTTCAGGAATCAACCGCCGCGCTCGCCCGCGCCGGAGCCGACATCCTCATCTCCTACTGGGCCAACCAGTACAACGAACTTTTCAAGGATTAATCAAAAAGCGAAGGAGCGACCACCATGATTCCGGAAAAAATGCAGGAACTCATGAAAAGCGACGGTGTCGTGTCAATTGCGACGCTGGGCGAAGATGGCATGCACATGGTCAACACCTGGAACAGCTACCTTAAGGTTTCTGAAGACGGGCGGCTGCTGATCCCCGCCGGCTACATGCACAAGACAGAGGCCAACATTGCCAAACATCCGGATGTCGTCCTTACCATGGCCAGCAGCAAGGTCCGGGGATTGCATGGCGCAGGCGCCGGATTCCTTATTAAAGGAACAGCGCGCTTTATTTCGGAAGGTCCTGATTTTGATTTCATGAAGGAAAAGTACGATTGGGTGCGCGCAACCCTCGCAATCACGATCCAGTCAGCAACCCAAACCTGGTAATTCGCAACCGGCACAACGGACTATTCAGGAATTGAGCGCCAGGAGTATCTTATCGCGAGTGTGTTCGGTTAACCGCTTGAGACCATAAAAGTTCAGGATTTCGCGAATATGTTCTTCCGATTCACGGATCAGGTTGCTTGCTGATAGAATTCTATCAGACACCGCACGTATTTCACCCGGGGGAATTTCGTCGATGGTCCGTCCGCCGCCGGTACGTAGCCGGACAGCGTCCTGCTCCGGAAGGCGTATGATGGAATAAAGGGAACCTCCGCAGTTCCATTCATCTTCTTTAATGACGGCATTGCGGTTCACCGCGCTTTGAAGGGCGCGGTTCATCAGACTGCGGATATCCTTACCCATCCGTTTTATTCCGCAGCACCGCAGATAGGTGTCATAAGCCCGTTTCGCAAGCATCGGCCCTTCGATCCGGACAATTTCCAGCAGGCCTGCGGCAATGGTTTCTGTATCCGTTTCGCGTGGATCCGTCATCGGCCTGCCGGTAAAAACTTCATAGTCAGCGGGCGCATTCGCCCGTTCGGAAAGAGCTAATGAATTCGACTGGATTCTCACGAACATTTGTTCTTCCTCTGGATGTGCAGATTCCTCGTCCGCGTCCATCTCCTCAACAAACTCGTCTTCCTCCATCTCCATCGGTTCGAAGGTATCTTCGTCCGAAACTATTGTTTCCGGCGTTTGTCTGCTTATTCGTTTTTCATCCAGCAGCACTTCCAGTTGATGGTGCACTCGGTCGATCACGCTGTCGGGATTGATGAAGTAGTCCGTCGACCATACGCGGATAAGCTTCCATCCGAGGTTTTCAAGAATAATGTGCCGCACCCGGTCGCGGTCACGGGCGGAAGGAGAAGAATGGTAGCTGGCACCATCGCATTCCACCCCCGCAAGAAATGCTCCGCCGGAGTCGGGATCAAGAACGCCGAGATCGATACGGAATTTTGAAACACCGATCTGCGTCCGAAGCTCCCAGCCCCTTTCCCGCAAGCGGATTGCAACCGTTTCCTCGAATTCGCTATCGAACTGATCCTTGCCCGGAACAAACTCAGCCCGTTGCGCCAAGGCAACCGGTCCGCGCGCGGCATAATCGATATAGGCTTTCAGGTCTTTTACCGCCTGGGCATTGGTGCGGCTCAGGTCGATCATGGCGGCATCGAAACTGGTAAAGACCAGCATCTCCGTCGAGGCGCGGGTGATAGCAACATTCAAACGTCGTTCGCCTCCCTGTCGGTTCAACGGGCCAAAATTCATCGACATCGTCATCGCGCCGGGTTCGGTCGGTCCGTAACCGACACTCAGACAGATCACATCGCGCTGATCGCCCTGCACCGTTTCCAGATTTTTCACAAAAACCGGCTCAAAGCTGTCCTCCTTGAAAAACCGTTCCAGCGAAGTATCTTTCCGGCGCTCATCATCAAGCAGGTTCTCAATGAGTTGCTGCTGTTCAGAGTTGAACGTGACAATACCGATGCTCAGCTTCCGAAGCTCGGGATCCTTTAACCGGCGCACGACTTCATCGACTAGCGCCCTCGCCTCAACGGGGTTGTTGCGCGCCGCGCCCTTGGAGTATATCCCGTTCACCCGATGCCAGGTTACTGCGGTTTCCCGCGTGTCGGCCGAGGGATACGTGGTGAGACTGTGCTGGTAATATTGGTGGTTGGAAAACGTGATCAGGCTTTCATGGCGACTGCGGTAGTGGCCGGTCAGCCGATGATACCCCACCCGGGCGGCCATCGCCTGATCAAGAATGCTTTCCAAATCAGCTTCGTCACTATCACCATCGTCCTGCGCACGGTTGAAGAAATTGGTCGGTGGCATCTGCTTCGGGTCACCAACCACGATGACATTCTTTCCGCGGGCAATCGCCCCGACGGCATCCCATACGGTGATCTGCGAAGCTTCGTCGAACACCACCAGATCGAATGCCTGGTAATCCGACGGAAGGTACTGGGCCACGGACAACGGACTCATCATGAAACAGGGCGTCAGATCAAGCAGACACCCGCCCAACTCCTGAATGAGCTGCCTCACTGGTTTATGGCCACGCTGGCGTTGGAGTTCCCGCGAAAGCACACCATATTCATGCGGCGCGTTCGGCCCCGATGTTTCCGGCATGTCGGACGCTAGTTTTGCGGCGATATATTGCCCGGTTGTTTTGGCCAGTTCCTCATCCAGGGTCCGGAAGCGCCGGATCAGGTCATCATGCCTCCCCGCGCTAAAGTTGCGCAGCAGATCGGAGCCATCGATCAGGAGCGGAGCCAGCCAGATACAAAGCGCCGTTTCAAACTGCTCCTCGGCCTCGTCCCAGCCAATGGTTCCTCGCTCCATCCCGCGAACAAGAGAAGACAATCCGATTTTTCCCGCCCGGTTACCAGCCTCCACCCAATGGCACCAGGCATTCAGCCCCGGCGCAGAACGGACGATTTCTTCAAGACGGTTTTCAACCGTCCGGATCGGGATTCGGTCGATGTCCGACTCCCCGGCCAGAGCCGTGAATCCGGCAAGCGTTTCCACTGCTTTCACATGCGTCTCCGTCAGCTTGCCGGCATGTTTAAGAAGTTCCGAACCTTCCAGAAAATCGCGATCATCTACCAGTTTTTTCCGGACGGTGGCCATGAATGAGCCCGGTTCGTTCAACTGATTGGCGGCATCCATGAAACTGCGTCGCGCGGCGACCCCGTATTCCCAGCGCTCCAATAGTTTTTCAGGCATTGAACTCCAAAGATCAAATACCCCTTCGCCGTTGAATTCCGCTGAAAGGGTTTCCAGCCTTTCCACCAAACCGGCAAGCTCCGCAGCCTGCTTAATTAATTGTTCCACCAATTCTTTCTGCGCACCAACAATCGTATCGATCAACTGGGCATAGTGGTCGAGAACATCAAGCGTCTTGACCTTCTTCAAACCGTATGCCCGCATCTCCTTCGCAATTTTCCGCGTTGCGAAGAAACGAGACAACGCCCCTTTTCCCGAAACCAGATCTCGACGTTCGATCCAATTCGAAATAGGCAAACCAACCGCTTTCTCCATCGGCAAAGAACAATCGCATTGCCCCATAAGCCGATCAATCTCCTGCTGATGACCGGAATCTATTTCTGTGCGGAATCCCTGCCGCTTCATTTCTGACAATACGCTTTCACCAACCGCGAACACCTCCTTTGGCAATCCGGTCTGTCCGGAGGCCTCTTTCCATGATGCCACCGGGAAGTTTCCTATCTCTTCCGGCAAAGCAGAAACCTCCGAACTGGAAACCAGCGCGTCAAACCGGGGTCTCAGTTCCGCAATCTCCTTCAGCGTTTCAAGTCGCGCCTTCGCATTTTCCGCCAAAATGTACCGGTGCGAAAAATGTTCCGATTCGCTACAGGCCCGCGCCACATTGATCCAGCATTCCGCAGATTCCATGGTCGGTTGATCCCTGAAACCGGAAACAAACATTTGACAGAACAAATCCAGCTGCTGCCGGAGGCCGGAAAGTCCTGACAAAAGTGCATTGGCGGCGTCGACCAGCTTTGCCTGCCATAGATTCGACCACTCCGGATGGGTGACGAGAGCAAAAGACTCCGGGTTCATGCCTCCGGCATCCCTGAATGCAAGCCCCAGATCCCGTGCGCCCCGCCTCGCATTCTGCACATCCGCTTCCGTCTGCAAAGGTGCGGTCGCTAAATCCATCGCCCACCCAAGTTCCATGCGCGCCGTCTCCCGCCTGCGGACGGAACGGGCAATGGCTTCGTGTGCCGAATAACCAAAGTGCGACTTACGATGCAGCTCTTCGACATACCGGTTCAGCCCGCAACGCAGCCTTCCAAGATCCTGCGCCTTCTCCTTCCAATCACCGGCACGGTGAGACTCCCGAACCTGCCAAGCTTCGTTCAGTTGATCCACCACGCCCTTTTTCGACGCCTTGTTGGAATGCAGTTCGAGGCAGAGATGCCCCAGACCAACCTTTTTCAACCGGGAATAAACCACATCCAATGCGGCCATTTTTTCGGAGACGAACAGAATCTTCCGACCCAGCGCCATATTGTGCGCAATAATGTTGGCGATCGTTTCCGATTTTCCCGTTCCCGGCGGTCCTTCGAGTACGAGATCCTTTCCTTTGGTGGAGGCCTCGATCGCAACAGTCTGCGAGCTGTCAGCATTCAAGGGAGTGTAAAATTCCGCTGGGTCGATTTTTTCATCCACCTCCCGCAGATCCAGAAAATCGGCGCTGAACGGATACGGGTCTGTCGGAGTTTCCACCAAATGGTTCACAAATCTGGATTTCCTGAGGTCGTCGAGGCGATCGCTCAGGTCTTTCCACATCAGGTATTTCGCGAATGAAAAATTGCTGAGTACCAGTTCTTCAACCACCTCGAATCCAGGCGTCTCCTTGATCTTTGAACGGACAGCATTCCAAATCCCGCGCACATCGACACCGCTTTCATCCTTCGGCAGCTCGTGCTGAAATACGGTCAAGTCGATCTCAAAATCCTGAAGCAGCAGTTCGATCAGTGTGAGGTTGAAAACCGGCCCCTCATCGGGAAGCTGCCTCACCTTGGGCTTTGCTTTTGCGCTCGTCCGTTCCAGCTTGACCGGAAGCAGAATCAGCGGAGCGCGGTAGGATTGGTCGCTACGAGGATCCGGCTTCCAGCGCAGCATTCCGATGGCAAGAAAGAGGGTATTGCTGCCGCCTTCTTCCATATCGGATTTTGCGCGGCGAAAGAGGTTGATCAGATCCTTTTCCAGGTCGCGGCTGCTGCAATCCGCAATAAGTGAGCCACGCCGCAATTGATCCCGCACGAATTCTGTTTCCAGATTATTCCCCGTCTGCTTCGCAAACTGCGCGGCACTTCGACCATCGGAGACCAGCTCCTCTTTCGACAGCAGGTTGAATTTTTTCCCGGCAGCCAGTTCGTCTTCCAGCAAATCGAGATCGGGGCAAATAATTTTGAAGCCCATGCTTCGCTGGCTGATGTTCAACAGCTTGTTCCGTTTCGACAGGTCCAGCAGTTTGCGCCTCCACTGGTTAACTCTTCCGTCCGGAGTCAATTCCTCTACCGCCTTTTCCTGCTGATCAACCGGCGGGAGTACTGGCGGCGGAGGTAGCGTCACCTCCCGTTTATTTGTCCCTTCAGCCTGGGATTCACGGCCATCTCCACCGAAATCAATCGGGAATATTTTTCGGGAGCGCGCCTGCTTCAGATCGATAACATAAACAAATTCATCCTCGAACTGTTCGGATATTTCCCGGTCGGCTTCACGAACCGCCTGCGGAAACTGGATAGGCTGGTCGCTGGTTGCGAGGGTTGTTTCAAAAAGAATCAGATCCTTCAGCGCAATCCTGTTCCTCAGATCCAGCGGATCATCGCTGGTCACCAGCGGGAAACAATCATCGATCAACCATGCGCCCACCATGGCGTGCCCCTTGGTCAGCGCGATGACACTATTGAGTCCGGCTTGTTCAAGGCACCCGGCAAACAAGAGCGCTGTATCCAGGCAAGTTGCAAGCAGTGAATGGGAAATATCGGAACCCAGCCGGATTTTCTGACCCGATTTCGCGAAACTGGCAGGGGGAACACAATAGCTGATTCCCTCGCCGCTGATTACCGACCAAAGCGCAGCGCAAACCATATAAGGCCGTTCCCGCGTATTGGACTGGTAGCCATCCAGTTTCGACTCATGTCCATCTTTTGACAGGAGATTCGACGCCTTCTTCAACAGCGCATCACAATACGCAGAGTTGGGCGTGACGAAAGCCGCCAACAGTTCCGGCATATGCATCTCGCCGCCCCACTGGTTTTTCGGAAGAAGCTCGATTTGCTTTTCGATTGCGGCGATTTCCCGTCCGTCGGCAATGGCCGAAAACTTCAATCCAACCATACGCCTTTCATTCAGCCGGTCCAGCGCCCCGGCGGACAACCGGAGGTGGGTTTCTTTAAGGCTGACCGACTGCCCGGACGAAAGCTCATCGATATTCCACGTCACCGGCTCAAACTCGGGAGGGTCAAACTCAGCGACAACCTGAATCAGCTCAAAGGACTCTGGGGAATGATTGGTCAGTTCCAGATTTTCTATCAGCGGAAACTGGTTTTGCTGGAATACCACGGAATAGACCGGAGCGATATCTGCCGAAATCAGAAGAGGAGGGAGAATGGTTAACGGCCTCGTTTCGTCCGCAATAGTTTGGCCTTCTACAACTACCACAACACGTGCCTGAATTGTTTCCTCGGATTTCACCGAAAAGCTGGCCCCATCTGTCCGCTCTAAAAAAGGAACTTCAATGGTATGCGAACCGCCCGGCTCCAGTTGGTCCGGCGAACAACTCCAATCGATCGGCTTTAAACCAAGCCCTCCAAAATGGAGCGATACTGAAAGCGCATCAAAAACACTGTCATGATTTTTAAGGACGATCACCGAATTCAGAGACAGTCGGGACTGGCTCAATTCGGTTCTGCATTTCCGCGGCAACTCCCAACACAACTCGATTCCGCACATAACAACCCCTTCCCCATCATCATCCTAACACAACTCACCTATTTAACCGACCCTCAGAGCAACAAACCACTCCTATTTATGACTTTCGACCAATTATCTTTCAAAATATAACTTGGTTTTTATGACGCTTATTCATGCTCTCGCTACACAGATTTGCACTCTCGGCTTCTTTTTGATCTTGCCCGCACTGTTATACTGCCCAATAAAACAAGGAGTATTCATTTTTATAAGAGGAACGCATTATGAATTCAGCAGCATGGTTTGAACGGGCAAAGAAAGTCATTCCCGGCGGCGTCAACAGCCCGGTGCGCGCCTTTAACGGCGTGGGCGGTATTCCGGTTTATTTTAAATCGGGAAAAGGTTCTCGCGTGCAGACCGAAGACGGAACGGAGCTGGTGGATTTTTGCGGATCCTGGGGGCCGCTGATTCTGGGACACGCCCGCGACGAAATAGTGGAGGCCGTCACTCAGGCCGCCGCCGACGGACTGAGCTTCGGAGCCAATACGGCTCGTGAAGCAGAATTTGCTGAGCTGATCTGCTCGCTCGTTCCGGAAATGGAAATGGTGCGCCTCGTCAGCTCCGGCACGGAAGCGGTCATGACCGCGGTCCGGCTCGCCCGCGGCGTCACCGGGCGGCGCAAGATCATTAAGTTCGACGGATGCTATCACGGGCACAGCGATTATCTGCTCGTGGCTTCAGGTAGCGGATTGCTCACCGGCGGCATCTCATCGTCGGCCGGCGTTTCGCCGGCGGCGACCGAAGAGGTCTTCGTGGCGCCCTACAACGATCTGGCGGCTGTTGAAGATATTCTGAAAAACTATGGCGATGAAGTCGCCGCCGTTATCGTGGAACCGATTGCCGGCAACATGGGACTGGTTGAGCCGGTTCCCGGATTCCTCGAAGGCCTGCGCGCGGCAACATCGAACTGCGGCGCCCTGCTGATCTTTGACGAGGTCATCAACGGATTCCGGCTGGCACCGACCACCTTCGGCCATACCATCGGAATCGAGGCCGACATTACAACACTGGGAAAAATCATTGGCGGCGGCATGCCGATCGGCGCTATCGGTGGACGGACGGATATCATGTCGCACCTCGCCCCGCTCGGCCCGGTTTACCAGGCCGGCACCCTCAGCGGGAATCCGGTCGCCGTGGCCGCCGGCATGAAAACACTTGAACTGCTCCGCGATGAAAGCCCGTACCTTAAAATGGAAATTCTCGGGAAACGCCTGGCCGATGGCATCAACCGGATTGCCGAAGAGAAAAACATGCAAATCCATTGCGCGCAGCGCGGTGGTATGTTCACGCCGTTTTTCCGTAAGGAACCGATTCGCAACCTGACCGATTCCAAGGCCTGTGACACGAAGGAGCACGCACGCTATTTTCACCATATGCTTCAGTCCGGCTTTTACACGCCGCCGAGTGCCTTCGAAGTCGCCTTTGTTTCCGCATCCCACACCGCAGCGGATATCGACGCGTTTCTTGAGGCGTTCGGGAACACGTTTCCTCAGGTCTGAAGAAGAACCTTATCGACCCGGGCCACCTCAAACACACGGCGCGCCTTTCCGCTGACGTGATCAATAGACAGAGGAATCCCCTTGTCCATTGCCGCCTTCTTGAGGGAAATCAGGTAGCCCAATCCGGAACTGTCGATAAAGTCCAGCTGTGCGGCATCAATACGGACTGATTTGAGCATTCCCTCGGTCTGAAGTTCTTTATAGAGCAGGTCCGCCTCTTTTCTGAAATCCGGAAGCGTCGCCGCCGTCAGTTCAACCGGCAGTTCCAGCGTAAGGGTTTCCTCCCGAAACGCTGTCCCGCCATGCCCGTGCAGCGCCAGTTTATTGACGATGCGCTCAACCTCTTCCAACCGGACGACCGCATGGAAATAGTCATAAAGCCGGCAGGTATCGAGCAACTGCCGCACCTTCGGACGCGGAGCGTAAAGAATCATGCGGCGTCCTATTCTACGACAGGCCTTGTTCACCTCCATCAAGGCACCAAGCTCCAGGCTGTTCAGCCACGGCACAGTATGAACATCCATCAGCAGACTTCCGGCGACGGCCAGCCGGGCCATTCGATCAATAAACTCATGCGCGTCGGCTTCATCCTTCAGCCCGCGGAAACGCTCCAGCTTAACATTCCACTGCTCCAACTGCCGCTCGTCAGCCTCATCCAGCAAAGGTGCCGTACCCGGCCGGTCCGGCATGTAGTGGATCGAAATCATCTTGCGTGAAGCCGAAAACAGAAAACGCACGTTTTCTATGTATCTCCTGAAGAGACGACGTGGATTGCAGCAGATTCGCCAGAACCATTCCAGATGAATGCGCCGCATCCAGAGCGGAGCCCGCTTCTGCTCGCCGGCAAGAAAATCGAGCGAGGCACCGATGCCCATCGCAACCGGGATTTTCCAGTTGCGGACATGCATACTGATAAACTTTTCCTGCTTTGGGGCCCCCAACGCCACGAAAAGAATATCCGGACGGGCCTGCTCCAGCCGGGCAAGAATCCCTTCATGATCCATCTCCAGCAAGGAGGAGTATGGAGGGGAATAGACTCCGGCAACCTTCAGCTCAGGATGCCGCTCCTTCAAAATACGCATGGCTTCTTCCGCCACGCCTTCCGCACTGCCCAGCCCGAACAGGCTGAAACCTTCGGTCGCCGCACGCTCTGCAAGCATCGGCGTCAGATCCGATCCGGTCACGCGCCCTTTCAGGCCGGGCCCGAAAAACGGAGCCAGTTTTACAATCGGGAATCCGTCTGCCAACACCAGATCGGCATCGATCAGGATACGCTGAAGTTCGGGATCGCTCCACGCACGGGTCACAAAATCAAGATTGGCCGTGGCAATGTTGGCAGGTCGCCCTGAACGGATGCGATCGACCACCCAGTCAATCGCTTCCCCGAACGTCACATTGTGGAACGGCACCCCGTAGATAACAAGCGGCACCGGAACTGAGCCATCTTTTTGCATGAAGCGGATGCTAGCCTGCCGTTAACACGCTGGCAAGTCTTCGCCCGATGAAACCCGACCCCGGGAAACGCAGCGGCGGGTTGTTGGAAAATGGTTTAAGCGCGAGAGCGAGCTGTCCTGGAACGACAGCGGTCTGTTGACCACTCTGCATCTTTCCCGGCGGGGCTATAAACGGGAAAGCGATCCGGCAGGCAGGAAAACGTCCTGCCCGGCGATTGCGTATCGCCACGCTGCGCCGCTATCTGTTCACCCTTCCCGGGCATGTTGTCGCCCATGCGCACAAAGCAACCGTCACCCTGACCGGCGGCGGTGCGGACAACCTGCGCTGGTTCAAAGAGTGCCGGAATACGCTTTCGATCTGCTGAATCCCTTCCGCGTAATCTTCCCTGCCCCGGCGCGGCCCCGAAAGCTGCGCTCATGAAAAATCGTGTCCGCCCTTGTTGAATACAGCGAAAATGCAGACGTACGGGGAATGTTCGGAGCCAAAACCGTCAAGGCGTTGCCTCGAATCCGCCCGCAGGACAACCTTTAATGGCATTCAAATCTCCATGGCGGCTTTTATGAGGTTGAAATCTGCCGATCACGCGGACTCCGTAAGATTGCGGAGGCCCTGCCGTGGGCCGCTTGGGCCTTGACATCGAAGGCGTAAATATCTTTTCTGTACGGCGTGAAACGGCTCTATTCATGGATCATGGGGTTTGCACTGCTGGTGGCGGTGCTTCTTCCTTATGCCCATCTGGCATTTGAGTCACACCATACGGGCGGATGCGGCCACCGACGCGGCGCACAGCATGCGCCGGAAAAACCGTCCCAGACGAGCCACGATTCCTGCTCGCTTTGTAAGCTGCTTAACCTGCAGAGCATCTCCAGCGAAACGGCCATTACGGCAATTACCCATTTTGTTCCCGCAACAAATCGCCTGCTTCCAAAAACGGAATCAGGAAGAACGACTCCGACCATCAAGCGCGCCCGCGCACCTCCGTACATGGCTGCATAATTCTCATTCGGCTCCGGGGAAGGAGCCATCATAGCAGTCATTATTTAACGGAGTATTTACACCATGAAATCATTCATTGTGCCCGCGCTTGCCGCGACGGGCCTGTTTGCAAACACGTATGCCGATGACACCTCGCTCACGGCATTCAATCCGGCGGTATCGGTGATTGTCGATACCGTCTACTACGGCGAAAACTCATCGGAGGGCATGTCGCACCTGAAAGAAGAAATGTCGGGATTCGGCCATGTTCACGCCGACGGTGAAGAGCACCACCACGGATTCGAGGAAGGCTTTAACATGCGTCACCTTGAACTTCAGTTTTCTGCTGAGGTCGATAGTTATTTCAAGGCTTCCGCCATTGCCGCCATTTCGGAAGATGGCGCGGAAATGGAGACAGCGGAGATTGAAACCACCTGCCTTCCCTGGGGACTTCAGGCCAGAGCCGGTAAGTTTTTCAGTGACTTCGGCTACATTAACGCCCGCCACAGCCATGAGTGGGACTTTACTGACCAGCCGCTGATTTATGAGCTGGCACTCGGTAGTCATGGACTGAACGAAAAAGGGGCGCAGCTTTCCTGGCTCGCGCCGACGCCGTTCTATCTGCTGCTCGGCGCAGAAGTGTTCCAGGGCGAAAACGAAAAGCTGTTCACGGCGGTTGAAACCGATGAGCTGCCGGCCCACGACGGACCGGGCCTCGGCGTCGGCTGGATCAAGTTTTCTCCCACACTGCCCGGCAACCACGCCTGTCAGATGGGCCTGTTCGGCGCCGCCGGACGGCATCAGGAGGAGCACGACGGTAACGGCGACGGAACGGCCGATCACTGGCTTGACGGATACAACGCCTTCTGGGGCGGCGATGCCGTATATAAGTATAACTCCTCCCGGCCCTATGGGCAGGGCGACCTTACCGTGCAGGCGGAATATCTGTTCCGGCGCACGGACCTGACCGTGGAACAGCACGATCTGCTTCCGGCGCTGGTCGGCAGCGACAAGGTCAACGAGCAGGATGGTTTCTATCTTCAGGGCACCTACGGTTTCATGCCGCGCTGGCGCGGGGGACTCCGGCTCGACATGGTCGGACTGACCAACTCCGAGCAGGCGCCGGATGGAACCGACAGCTCCTACGGCGAAAGCTGGCGCTCCAGCGCCATGGTGGATTTCAGCCCGTCGGAGTTTTCGCGAATCCGCTTCCAGGTCAGCAACGGCGACTATGAAACAGAAGACGGAACCCAGAATGTCTGGGAAGGTTTTATTCAACTGGTCGTATCACTCGGCGCCCACGGGGCCCACAAATTCTAGGAATCATATCATGAAATATCTTTCTATCATTCTGACGGTTGCAGCCATCGCATTTTCTGCACGGGCCGGCGGCCTGAACATTGTTACAACCACCTCGGACCTCGGATCGATTGCAGCGGCCGTCGCCGGAGATCATGCCAAAGTAGAGTCTATCTGCACCGGTAAGGAAGATCCGCACCATCTTCAGGCGCGGCCCAAATATATCATGATGGCCCGCAATGCCGATCTATGGATCCGCACCGGCATGGAGCTTGAAATCGGATGGGAAATGCCGGTGATCGACGGATCGCGCAATAGCAATATCCGTCCGGGTCAACCCGGCCATCTGGATGCATCGACGAACATCGAGAAACTCGATATCCCGGATGCCGGCACCATCAGCCGCGCACTGGGAGATGTACATGCCCAGGGAAACCCGCATTACCTCACCGATCCGCTGAATGCCCGGCTGGTAGCCCGTGACATCGCGGAACGGCTGGCGCAGCTGGATCCGGCGAATGCCGAAGCCTATCGGGCCAACGCCGCCGCCTTTCAGCAGCGGATCGATGAACGCATACCGGAATGGACCCGGGCCATGGCAGCCTTTGAAAACCAGTCGATCGTGACCTATCACAAAAGCTGGATCTACTTTGCCAAACGCTTCGGCATGCCGATTGCCATCGAGCTGGAACCAAAACCCGGCGTTCCTCCCAGTCCGGCGCACCTGAATCAGGTGGTACAGACCGTCCAGCAACAGAAGATCGGTGTCATCCTGCAGGAGCCGTGGTACAGTAAAAAACCCGCACAGCTCGTCGCCGGAAAGACCGGTGCCCGCATTGTGGTGGCTCCCATTGCCACCGGCGGTGATCCGGCGGCCACCGATTATTTCTCGCTGATCGATCTGATCATTCAACGGCTCGGCGGAAAATAAACCATGAGCGATCCGATTATCTGCTGCCGTGATGTCTGCGTTGCCTACGGGCGAAACGAGGTGCTTCATCAAGTGAATCTGGAGATTCCCCGCGGAGTCTTCCTGCCGTTTACCGGTCCGAACGGAGCGGGAAAAACCACCTTGCTCAGAGCCATCCTCGGGCTGATTCCGATCCGGCATGGAAAAATCATTACGCCTTTCCGGCAAAAGCCGGCCGGCTATGTCCCGCAGCAGCGGGTAATCGATCCGCTCTACCCGGTCAGCGCCCGGCAGATTGTCGCCATGGGCCTGCACCGGCAGCTCCGCTGGCCGGGCCCCCTGCCCCACAGCCGGCGCACCGCCATCGACGCGGCGCTGGAACAATTCGGCATGCTCGAACATGCATCCAAAACCTTTCGGGAACTCTCCGGCGGCATGAAACAGAAGATTCTGCTGGCGCGGGCTTTCGTGGCCGGCGCGGATGTGATTGCGCTGGACGAACCGACCTCTGAACTGGATGAATCGGCCGAAACCGAAGTCCTCAACCATCTGCTCCGGCTGAACCGGGAGATGGGAAAAACCATTTTGATGGTGCACCACGATCTGGATCAGGTGGCCCGCCTGACAAACACCATGTGCAGAATTCGCCATGGCAAGGCTGAACTGATCGAGACGGGAGGAAGCCATGCATGATTCACTGAACTGCCTCTACTGCCAGTTCGGCGATGCACTGTCGGCCGGACTGCTGGTGGCCGCCGTCTGCTCCGTGCTGGGCGTGTATGTCATTCTCAAGCGCGCCGTCTTCATCGGTATCACACTTTCCGAGGTGGCAACCTGCGGCGTAGCCGCCGCCTTCCTGCTTGGAACCCCTCCGTTTGCCGGTTCACTGGCCTTGGTGCTGGGTGCCGTTGCCCTGCTGTCTCTGCCGTTCGAACGGCAGCAGATCCCGCGCGACGCGCTTATGGGTATCCTCTTTATCGCGGCGTCGGCACTGTCAGTCCTGCTGGTTGCAAAGAGCGGTCCGGGGCTGATGGAGATCGATGCACTGTTGTATGGAGACCTGATTCTGACCTCACGCCGCGAGCTGGTTACTCTGCTCGGCATCCTCGTTCCGGCCCTGCTCTTTTTCGTGGGCGCTTTTCGGCCAATCCTCTACACCTTTCTCGATCGCGATGCAGCCCGGGTGCTTGGAATTCGCGCCGGACTGTGGGAGACACTCTACTTTCTCGTGCTCGGCATCGTGATTGCCGCAACATCGCAGATTGCCGGCGCCCTGCTGATTTTCTGCTATCTGGTGGTCTGTCCCGCAACGGCGCTGATTCTCAGCAAGCGACTGATGGTCGTCCTGTGGATCGCTCCCCTCATGGCCATGACGGCCACCTTTTCAGGAATGCTGATTTCGTTCCACGCCGATCTGCCGACCAATCAGACGATCTGCATCATCGCATGCCTGTTGTTTATTACCGGCGCAGCGATCAAGCAGTTGGTCCGGTTTCTGGTCCGGCTACGAATCAGCTGAAGCGTTCGGTCAGGGCGAGTTGAACCGGCGGAGGAACAAACTGCGATGAGTCGCCGCCGAGCGATGCCACGGTTCGTACATTACTGGAGCTGACATAACTGTAGTCCTGCTTCGGCATCAGGAAGATGGTCTCGATTTCCGGCTTGAGCTTCCGGTTGGTTAGCGCCATCTGGAATTCATATTCAAAATCGGAAAAAGCCCGAAGTCCACGGACAATCACGCGCACATCCTTTGAGAGGGCGAAGTCGACGAGCAAGCCGTCAAAGCTGTCGACTTCGACGCCTTTCAGATGCGAGGTGGATTGACGCACCAACTCCAGCCGCTCCTCCAGACTGAAGAGCGGATTCTTGCCGGGATTCGTCGCAACGGCAATGACAACGCGAGGAAAGATGCGTAAGGCCCGCTCAATCACATCCAGATGACCATAAGTCAGCGGATCAAAAGTGCCGGCACAGATCGCGGCCTGGTTCATGCCTCGTCCTCTCTTTTCGGTTTCAACATCAGTACACGGGTTTTTCCGTACGTTTTTTCACGCATAATCGACCAGCTGTCCGGAATTTCGACAGCGCCTGATGAGCGCAACTCGTATACCAGCATGCCGTCCTCTGTCAAAACCGAATGCCGGGCAATGCCTTCGAGCGTATTGCGCATAGCGTCAGGCAGGTCATAAGGAGGATCCGCAAAGATCAGGTCAAAGCGTTCGCCGGCCCGTTCCAGCCAGCGGATCGCATCCGCCTTGATGCAGCGGATCGGTCCCAGCGCATCGTCCTGCAGCTCTTCCACATTCTGCAGCAGAACCCGATACACCGCCGGATGCTGCTCAACCAGCGTCACAGCGTCGGCACCCCGGCTCCAGGCTTCCATACCCAGCGCGCCGGACCCCGCAAAAAGATCCAGAACCTTCAGGCCGGCACAGGAGCCGCCCAATGAAGAAAACACGGCTTCGCGCACCGACTCCATCGTCGGGCGCACTTCTATTTTCGGCACCGCAAAACGGCGGTTGCGCAGGATTCCACTCGTAATTCTCATCCGGACAATGTAGCGGAATTTTGGCCATGAGGAACACAAAATCTTTCTTGGAGCTTACCGCCTCCTGCCGTAATGTTTCCGGCCATTGGGCCAATGCCCGTCCGCCACAAGAACCCCGGAGAGAATATGGCAGGAAACATACAGTACTGGGAACCCGTTGAATCGGCATGGAAGCGCATGAAGCATATTCTCTTCAAGCCGTTCAGCTTGGAAAAATGGATGGTGATGGGGTTTGCGGCATGGATTGCCGGACTCAACTCCGGCAGCGGCGGAGGCGGAAGCTCCGGCTACTCAAACTTTAACAACGCGTCCAACCAGCCGCATCCAGGCTCGGACATAGATTGGTCCGGCGTTACTGATTTCTGGCATGAATACGGGGCATTGGTCATTCTGGGCAGCGTTGCGCTCTTTATTCTCTTTACCGCGATCGGAATGGCCTTCGCATGGCTGCACGGACGCGGATGCTTTATCTTTCTCGACAATGTGCTCCAGAACCGCGGCGCCATTGTCGAACCCTGGAAAAAATATCGAAAGCAGGGAAACTCGCTGTTTATCTGGAACCTCATCATCGGCTTTTCCGGCCTTGCTGCGTTTCTGCTGCTGGCCCTGACCAGCCTGCCGTTGATGATCGCCGTGTTTTCAGGCGCAGCACCCTCCGGCATGGCGATTCTCGGAATCATGTTTGGCGGCATGCTGATGCTCATCTATTCCCTGGCCATCTCTTTTGTCCAGATGCTGGTGAATGGATTCATGGTGCCTATCATGCTGAAGCACGACCTTCGGATCCGCGAGGCATGGACCTATTTCAAGCCGATCTTCAAGCCGGCCTTCGGCTCGTTCCTCCTGTATGGACTGCTCATGTTTGCCGTCAGCATGATCATCTCTTTTGCACTGCTGTTCGCCATGCTGCTCACCTGCTGCTGCCTCTGGTTTATCCTGATGATTCCCTACATCGGCACCGTTCTGTTGCTTCCGGTCCTGGTCTTCCAGCGACTGATCAGCATCGAGTTTCTGGAACAGTTCGGCGAGCACATGGACGGAGTCGACCCGCAGATCCCGCCACTGCCGCCGGAACTGCCGGCACCGGAAACGTCCATTGCATGACCCGGATTCGGGCGTTTGTCAGGGCTCTCGACAAACCCCGGCTGATGTGATAGCACCAACGCCTGTTTATTCGGAAACAACTACGCATGATTGCAAGAAAACATAGAGATGCCCTCAAGGGCGCAAAACGGATTGTGGTCAAGGCCGGCAGCAAGGTGCTTGTGCAAAGCTCCGGACGACCCGATAAACGCCGGCTTAAGCTGCTGGTAGACGAAATGTCCGGCCTGCAGAACGGTGGCGGCGAAATGGTCTTTGTCTCTTCCGGCGCCGTCGGCGCCGGACTGGATGCGCTGGGAATGAAAACGCGTCCGAAGGCGATGCCGGACCTGCAGATGGCGGCGGCCGTCGGCCAGATCCGCCTGATGAGCATTTACGACGAACTGTTCCGCGATAACCGGATCGGCATCGGGCAGGTCCTGCTGACCCACGACGCCCTGAAGCATCGCGAACGCCATCTGAATGCGCGGAACACGCTGCTCAACCTGATTGCCAACCGCATCATTCCGGTCATCAATGAAAACGACACGATCTCCACGAAGGAGATCAAGTTTGGCGACAATGATGTCCTGGCGGCTCTGGTGGCGATTCTCGTGGATGCCGATGCGCTGGTACTGCTGAGTTCCACCGACGGCCTGCGCGAACCCGATGGAAACGGCAAAACCAGACGGGTCAGTTTCATTGAAGAGGTCGACGACGAAGTTCTCGCTCTGGTGGCCGACAAGCAGGATAAACTTTCGACGGGCGGCATGGCCTCCAAACTTCAATCGGCCCAGCTGGCGGCCCGTAACGGAATTCCCGTGGTGATCGCAAACGGACGCAAGACCGGCGTGCTGACACGTATTTTTGAAGGACTGGATGAAGGAACCCTGCTACTTCCGAAAGCCGGGAATATTTCAAAACGTAAACGATGGATTGCATTCTTCAATCGCGTAGAAGGGCACGTATGCATCGATGACGGTGCCGTGAAGGCTCTCAAGGCGGGAAAAAGCCTGCTGCCGGTCGGTGTCCTCTCGGTGGAAGGCCGATTTAAGGTCGGTGCCATGGTGGATATCCGCACCATCGACAATATTCCGATCGCCCGGGGGCTGGTGGAATATTCGAGCGAAAAAATCGTAACGCTTCGGGGCCAACACACGACCGGAAAAGGCGGCGAAGTCATCCATCGCGACAACATGCTAATGCTTTAAGGAAGGAGATCCATTCATGGATATTAAGGAACATATTTTAAAGATCGGCGCCGATGCCAAAGCCGCCAGCCGCGAACTGGCTCGGCTTTCGACCCGGAAAAAAAATGCCATTCTCGAGGCCATGGCGGACGAGCTCGATGCACAACGTGCATTGATTCAGCAGGAAAATGAGAAGGATCTGGCATCCGGTCGCGAAGCCGGACTCAGCCCGGCCATGCTCGACCGTCTGGAACTCACGGATGCACGAATTGACGGCATGATCAAAGGCCTGCGCGATGTTGCCGTTCTCAACGACCCTGTCGGATCGGAAATCAGCACATGGAATCGCCCCAACGGGCTCGAAATCCGTAAGATCCGGGTTCCGATCGGCGTGATCGGTATTATTTTTGAATCCCGCCCGAATGTAACGTGCGATGCCGCGGCACTCTGCTTCAAGACCTCCAACGCCGTGATCCTGCGCGGCGGCAAGGAAGCCATTCATTCCAATCTGGCCATTGCGGCGGCCATGCAGAAGGGCGGCGCGGAAAAAGGAATGCCGGCCAAAGCAATCCAGCTGATTCCGACCACCGATCGCGAAGCTGTCAAGGTGATGTGCCAGATGACCGGCTATCTGGATCTGATCATTCCACGCGGCGGCGAAAGCCTGATCAAGGCCGTCACGGAAATGTCCCATGTTCCGGTCATCAAGCACTATAAAGGCATCTGCCACACCTATATCGATATCGCCGCCGATCTCGATATGGGCTGGAGAATCGCCGAAAATGCCAAATGTCAGCGCCCCGGGGTCTGCAACGCCATGGAAACGTTGCTGGTCCATAAGGACATCGCAGAGACGTTTCTTCCCAGGCTCGGAGAGATCATGACGGAACGCGGTGTCGAAATCCGCGGCGACGAAACAGTCTGCAGGCTGATTGCCGAAGCAAAGCCCGCCACGGAGGATGACTGGTATGAGGAATATCTGGAACTGATTCTCGCGATCCGCGTTGTTAACGATGTCGATGCCGCCATTGCACACATCAATCAGTATGGCTCCGGCCACTCAGACGCTATCGTTACCGGCGATGATAAGGCCAGGAATGCCTTTCTGGCGGAGGTCGACTCCTCGTCCGTCTACGTGAATGCCTCGACACGCTTTACCGACGGAGCGGAATTCGGCATGGGCGCGGAAATCGGCATCAGCACCGACAAACTTCATGCGCGCGGACCGATGGGCCTTGAAGAGCTGACCACCTATAAGTTCGTTGTGCTCGGAAAGGGCCAGATCCGCGAATAAAGATCGCCTAATGAAACCGGAGCCCTATGAAGGCTCCGGTTCTATATCGACATCCAACAGATCCACCCTTCGCGTCGCTCCATTTGAATCGACAGAGAAGGAGTGCATGCAGAGATTGCGGCAGTCCAGGTCGTTCACAGAATAGGGCTTCACGATGCCACGACAACGGCCATCATCCGTCATGTCTCGGAGCATGAAAACAAAATCGCGAATCAGCAGGTCGTGCCTGTTCTGCAATGCAAGAATGCTGGCGCGCAGCTCGTCACTGTAGTGGTGTGTAAAGATCAGTTCATTGATTTCACGCTCCTGAATGATTTCCTCCAGCTCGCTGAAGTTTCCCAGAACCTGATATCCATACACGACCTTATGATACAGCGCCGGATTATCGTCGATTAACCCGATCACCTTGCGCGCGGCTTTCTGCTGATCCTCGAATGAGGACTGCCGCAGATACAGAATCGCATTTTCACCGGCGCCCAAGACCAGCGTCTTCAGATCGCTTGAAGAACCGGTATTGCTCCGAAGCCATGCTGCCAGATCGCGCGCCACACGAAACGATGCACGCGCTCCGACAATACCGAGTCCGGCAACAATTGCATGCAGAATCAGTCCTTTCACCAGCTGAACACCGGTCAGACTCGACGCCCACAATAACGCCACGTAGGCTAGTCCTTCACCGGCCAGAAGCTGAAGCGCAAGCAGGACCAGCTGCGAAACCCGCGAACGGGTCCAGACCGTCTTATATACGTTATAAAAATAGATGGTGGCAAAGGGAATGGAGACACATACCCCAAGATGAAGCAAGCTGAACGGCTGCTCTAACAGAATCCCGAAGGTCAGGTAAGTGGCCAACAGCAGTGAACAGACATCCCAGCCGATGGCGACCAGCATCCCGATCATGTTGCGCGGACGGTGTACGCCCTGCAGGACCAGCTGCGTCGTCGTCCACAGTTCAATCTGGGCAATCTGGCGGACCATCACGTGGATCACCACAATCATCCCGATCATCAGCAGTGCCACCCGGTTCGAATTCATGGCGGCCGACCCCAGCGCCATCACACAGATAAAGATGGCGGCCACATACATGGCAATAGCCGCCTTGCGCTGTGTCATGCCGCTGCGCATCAGCTTATGGTGAATATGATCCAGATCCGGCCCGAACACCTTCGTCGCCAAGCCATCGCCCCGCAGGTTGGAAACCAGCTTTCGTGCCATACGCCGCCAAACCGCCAGAATTACATCAAACGCCGGAATACCGACGGCCAGCAGCGGCACCAGCAGGGCCACCATGAGCGACTGTTTCACATTGGCTTTCAGAGCAACCGAAGCCAGCATGAAACCGATAAACATGCTTCCGCAATCCCCGAGAAAAATCGAGGCAGGATTAAAGTTATACCGAAGAAAGCCCAGGCAGGCACCCGCCAACGCAACCAGCACCATCGCATCGGAAGGCTGCTGCAGCGATAACAGCATGCCGGCCAGCCCGGCACTGGCAATCAGCCCAAGCCCTCCGCATGCTCCATCCATGCCGTCAATCAGGTTGAATGCATTGATCAGCAGAGCATACCAGAAGAGCGTGATCCCCAGATTCAGAATCCAATGCATTTCGATGCCGAGAAATCCGTTAACACTGAATCCTCCGAAAAACATGAATACCGCCACGCCCAGCTGGCCCAGCAGCTTGAACCAGGCTTTCATGTCGAAACGGTCATCAAAGATTCCGATCAACAGCAATGCCAGCGATCCAATAAAAATCGTGATCCACTCTCGCAACTGCGTGGCTCCGCCCAGCTTGTTCCACGGTCCGAAAAAAACCATCAGCAGCCCAAGGTGGGTACCGATAAACACGGCAATTCCACCGCAACGCGGAATCGGGATTTTATGAATGCGCCGTTCATCCGGCTCATCCACCATGCCCAGACTCGGCGCAATACGTTTGATCCACGGAACCAGCAGCAGCGTGGCCAGTGCACTGATTCCAAAAACGACAATGTATTTAACGATAAAACCCATGCTTTGGCTCCCCTGCCAAAATTTATTTGCGGCAAATATTCAAATCAGACTCAAATGCCTTTAACCGGTGCGTACCTTAAAGAGACAAAAAGCAAAAGGGAAGCCCTGGACACCACCGAATAATCACCCAGTATTTTCTAACCTATTTTGCTGTAAGATCCACTGCAGAAAGCACAACGGAATGAATCCATTCACCCCCCGAAACACCCCCGGAAAACAAATCGAAAAAAAAGTAACAAAAAGCACTTGCGCGTAAGCCGGAAATCAATACTATGTCGGCTCTTTCAACGGGGGTGTAGCTCAATTGGTTAGAGCGCCAGCCTGTCACGCTGGAGGTTGCGGGTTCGA
>JAFGVP010000060.1 GCA_016937945.1 Pontiellaceae bacterium
AGATTTCACGATACAGCGATGGATCGCGCCGGATCAGCCGCATATCCGAAGTGACCGGCATGGAGCGGGACCTTATCACGGTTCAGGATCTGTTTGAGTTTCGCCAGACCGGGATCGAGGAAAACGGTCGGGTGCTCGGAGCGCTGCAACCGACAGGCGTTGTCCCTTCTTTTGTTGATGACGTGGGCGTTCGCGGCATTACGCTGGACCGCGAAATGTTTAATCCCGGAAGGGGGCGCTGATCTGTGTTCTGGATGATTCCAACGCTGTTTGCCGTTTGCACCGCGATGCTGGTTTATATCCTGCTGGTCGTGCTGCGCGAGGCTGAAGAGAAGCATGTTGTAGAATATACAACCGATACTGCGCAGCAGTTTGAAGATCTCTTCCTGTTTATTCCGCCGGAGCAGATCCGGCGGTTGACTCACATCACGGCTCTTGTCGTGTTCCTGCTGATGTTCATGCTGACCGGCAGTATGGTTTCGACGGCGGGCATTCTGCGTGGTCTGATCATTGCATCCCTGTGCGTGGTGCTGGTCTATCTGACACCCCGGATCGTGGTGAAAATCATGAAACGGCGCCGGCTGAATCGTTTTAACGGACAGTTGTCCGGCGCACTGAATGGCATGAGCAATGCGCTCAAAGCGGGTTTCAGTATCCAGCAGGCTTTCGATACGATTGTACAGGAAGGTGAGTCACCGATTGCTCAGGAATTCGGCATGTTCCTGCAGCAGTTGCGTGTAGGCGTGCGTTTTGAAGATGCGCTTGAACAGATGGATCGACGGGTCGGCAGTGAAGACCTTACGCTGATGATCCAATCGATCGAGATTGCGCGCCAGACCGGTGGCAACCTGACCGAAGTGTTTGACCGGATTGATGAAACCATCCGCGAGCGCCGCCGGATTGAAGGCAAGATTCAGGCACTGACGGCGCAGGGCCGCATACAGGGCCGTGTGGTCGGGGCCATGCCGATTATTCTTGGTTTTGTGCTCTATCTGCTTGATCCGCCCATGATGATGCAGTTTCTGCGTTCCACGTTCGGCATGATTATTCTGGGCATCATTTTTGTAATGGAACTGCTCGGTGCGTTCTTTATTCGGAAGATTGTAAACATCGACGTGTAAAATGAATAATTTATTTCCCATTCTGATCAGTTTGCTTTTCTGTATTGCGGCTGGAGGCATCATCTGGGTTCTATCCGGAACGGCACGCAAGGTGACCTATGTGACGCTGGCTGACGGCCGCCGACAGGAACGCAGCCTGCCGATGATTATTCGGGCCCTGCTTCCGCTGAGCGTGCTTGTACCCCGGTGGCTTACCGGGCATTCGCTGTTTGAAGACAGCCGCCAGCGCGCCGGTCGCCGGCTGGTTTCCGGAGGCTATGAAGGACTGGTGAAGCCGCATGAAATCATCGCTCTGCGCCTGCTGGTTCCTCTGGTGATCGGTACGCTGATGTGCATTCTGCTCTATTTTGCTTTTCCGATCATGCCGGAGTCGATCGGCGCTTGGATGATTGAGCGGCAGTTTTACATCTATCTGGTCGTGCTGGTTTTCTTCGGGTTTTATCCGGACACCTGGTTGCGTTATTCGGTGCGTAAGCGCCATCGCAGTATTGAGCGATCACTGCCGTTCGTGCTCGACCTGCTGACGCTTTCGGTAGAGTCCGGCCTCGACTTTATGAGCGGCATCAGCCGAATCATTAACTATCGAGAGATCGATGCACTGGGCGAAGAGCTGGTGCGGGTGTTCCGCGAGATTCAGGTGGGTCGCTCCCGTAAGGAGGCGCTGCGGAATATGTCGCAGCGGGTTGACCATGTGGATATCCGCGCATTGACTAGTGCGCTGATTCAGGCCGATGAACTCGGAACCGGAATCGGGCATGCCCTGCGGATTCAGGCCGAACAGGTTCGCGGAAAGCGTTTCCAACGGGCGGAAAAGATGGGTAACGAGGCACCGGTCAAACTGCTGTTTCCGCTGGTGGCCTTCATCTTCCCGTCGGTATTCATGATTCTGTTGGGGCCGTTGTTCCTTCAGCTGTGGATTCAGGGTGGTTTTTAGGTAATATATTTGTGTAGGAATGGTTATTAATTAGTGAACGGTTGCTGTAGATGGCGGCCACGGATAACTGAGAGTAGGATATGTCTCATTTTATAATCGAACAGGGAAAAGAGGTCGGCAGGGAAGTCGCCGTACCGGCATCCGGGATTAAGTTCGGTCGTTCGCCGGCCAACGATCTCGTGCTGGAAGACGATGTGCTGATGCTCTTTCAGGGGCGCTTTTTCTTCAAGTCGGACGGTACGCTATGGGTCACCGACTTCAGCGCAGATGTCAAATCACACATTGGCGGAGAACCGATTGATGAGCGGCAACTGAAAGTCGGCGATCTGGTGGAGGTCAGTTCAACCGCTTTCCGCGTGATCAGCACCCGTCAGGATCAGGATGAAACCGCACCTGCTCCGGCTGCTGCGGAAGCGATTGATCTCGGATTCAAGCCGGCGGCGAAGAAAGAGAGTCATTCCGGTAAAGGATCTTCTCGGCGCTCTTCGCCGGTTTACCGTATCCTGCAGGTTCTGGCAGTGGTGCTCATTCTGCTGGTGGCGGGGATCGGTGCTACGGAGATCATGCGTTCCAAGAAGCAGTCTCATGGAAGCGGGCCGCAAATGCAGGGCGTTTTCTTTACCTATGAGTCGGTTCAGGGCGGCCCCGATAATATCTTTCGGTATGCCCTGTCGCTCACTCCGGAGGGGATGGCAACGATCAGTGTGGACGACGTTCGCAGCCGGCATTTTACCCGTTCAGTGAAGGTATCTCCACAGGATGTAGCGGCACTGCAGCGTGAGTTGAAGGACAGTTCCTTTTTCGGGCTTTCGGGGAACCGGGAAGGCTCGGTGGAAAACATCTATAAACTTTGCGACATCGCGATCGGCAGCAACGGCCGGTTCAATCATGTGCGTATCCTGAACCGCGAAGTGCCTCCGGAAATGAGCCGGCTCGTTTCGGTACTGGAAGACTTTGCTTTCAATTCGCTGAATGTTTCCAGAACCCTGCTCAAGGATGATGCCGCGCTGGTTCAGTATGCGGAAGAGGCCTACCAGCTGGGCGCTGACCGCTATAAAAACCGCAATACGGCTTATGACAATCTGGCGCTTGCGATCAAGCATCTGCGTGAATCGATCAACTATCTCGAAACATTGGAGCCCAAACCGGAGCCGTTTGCCCGCGCAACGGAACTGCTCTCCCGGGCCCGGGAAGAACAGACAGCGCGCTACAAAGAACTCATGTTCGATGTGGATAAAGCCGAGCGCTCCGGTGATCTGGAAGAGGCCCGGCGTAAGCTGCGGATTGCGGCACAGGTCATTTCCGACCGCTCCGATGACCGCTATGAAACCATCACGACCAAACAGCTTCAGGTGGAGGCCATGCTGAGATGACGCCTTTTATCAAACGACTCAACTATCGCTGGATCATTGTCTTTGCCGCCGCGCTGATGGCCGTCGGCTGCGGAGAGAAAAAGGGAATGATAACTATCAGTTCGTCGCCTTCCGGTGCTGAAGTGCTGGTGAATGGGGAGCCTAAGGGAGTTACTCCGCTCACCCTGCCCAGCCTGTTACGCGGGCAGTATCTGATCGAACTGCAGATGGCCGGCCATGAAAAGAGCTATGAATCCGTTGCGCTGCTCGGGGGGCAGCACCAGTCGGTAGACGTAGAGCTGGCTCCGATTACCGGGCTGCTGTTGGTGGAATCTAAGCCGCAGGGTGCGGAGGTGATGATCGACGGGGTTTCCCGTGGCATTACTCCATTGCTCATTTCAGATCTTCCGCTCGGAGCCTATCGCCTCGATTTTAAATCCGCGCTGCATCTTCCCCAGACGTTGGAAGTTGAATTGACCGATCGCGTGCCGAAAAAGAAGGTGGCTGAACTGGTCTCCAATACGGCAACGCTGGTGGTTGATTCCGACCCGTCCGGTGCCAATGTGCTGATTGACGGTGTGGTTCGCGGTGTCACGCCGGCCGTTATTCAGGACGTCGTGGCGGGCAGCTCCGAAGTGACCGTTGCTAAAACGGGATACACCTCTTACACGCGCAACATGGAGATGAAAGCAACGCTTTCCTATGAACTGAAGGCGACTCTTGAAGCGCTTCCGTCTGCTCTGAATGTGACGACAGTTCCGGCCGGTGCTCCGGTTCGGATTGATGGTGCAGAAGTCGGCGTCACTCCGCTGCTGGTGAATGTGCGTGACGGCATGCGTGAAATCGAGATTGAGATGATGGGGTACGACACAGTCGTTACCAACCTCAATCTGGCACCGAATGTTACGGAGCGTCTGGATCTTCGGTTGGTCAAAAACAGTGGAACGCTGGTGCTGGATACCGAGCCGGCCTCGGTTCGAATCTATCTCGACGGCAAACTCTTCGGTTCAACCGAGCCTAAAGGCGGAGCCGACACGATATCCAAGTCGGTCACTCTGTTGCTGAAGGCGGGTGTTGAGCATACCATTCAGCTGGTCAGGGAAGGCTATGCGGCCACTTCATTCACTCTTGATCCGGAACTCGACCAGATTGTTACCCGGCACGAAGTGCTGAAGCGGATCTTTGTGCGCGATACGATGATTACGACCAAGTCGGAGGTCATCAAGTGCCGCCTTGAATACAAGCTGCCGAACGGAAACATTTACTACGAACGCTTCCCCGGCGTGTATGATACCGCAAAGGCCGCCGATATCGTCAAGGTTCAGGCCATCGGTCTGGATGACGAAAGCAATCGCGATGCGCGCCGCCTGATAGAGCAGAATCGACAGGTTTCTCCGGAACCCGAGTCTGAGACGGAATAGTCCGGCTCCGGTGCATTTCGTCTGTTAAACGGCGCGGTTAATCCGCGCCGTTTTCCTTAAGACGGTCTCCCGGTTTCAGGTCGGCCAGTTCCCCGGCGGCGGTTTCGAGTACACAATGCGTTTTGCGGGGAGCCCATCCCAGCGCCCACGGCTTCAGATTCCGGCATATCTTCAGCACGCGCATTTCCCGGTCGAGGAAGGCGGCATCGATGGGGAAACGCATGAACCACATATGGATGCTTCCGCAGGGGCGCAACAACAGACCGGTGCCGTGCGGCAGGCTGCTGCGTCCGAGCAATCCGCGCATGCGTGCACCGGTTGATGTGGCGATCTCCAGATTGCTTACCATGGTTGAGCCATCGGCCTCATTGATCAAAATGCGTGACATGCCCCGTAAAATCCTAAATCCTGCCAACTTGATTCAAGTACCAAATGTCAGGTTTTACATATGGCTCTATAAAGTATGACAGGTTTTGGCGAAGGCGCCGCCTCCGTTTCAGGTATCCGGGTTTCGGTTGAGCTCAGCTCGGTCAACCGGAAACAGCTTGATATAAACGTCAGCCTTCCGCGCAATCTGATTACGCTGGACGCGCTGGTCCAGAAGCTGATCCGCGATGAATTCAGCCGGGGGCGCGTCTCCGGTATTGTGCGGGTGGATGCTGCCGACGGCTTTGCCGGAACGGTAACCATCGATGAAAAGCTGGCGAAAAAATATATTGAAGGCCTGCGTAAAACGGCGGAGCGACTGAAACTGAAAGATGACCTGAGTGCGGAAACCATTGCGCGCCTTCCCGGGATCGTAACGGTCGATCAGGCCAATCTTGATGCAGATCATGTTTCCGCGGTGCTCAATAAAGCGATGAATGCCGCGTTGAAAGGACTCAGCCGGATGCGCTGCGCGGAGGGCAAGGCACTGGGGGCGGACCTGCGTGACCGGCTCGGCCTTCTGGAGCAGATGGTCACGGCGATCAGTCGACTGGCTCCGACGGTGGCGACAAGCTATAGAGAACGCCTTATCCAGCGGATGGAAGAATCGGGGCTGGACGCTCTGGCAGAGGATGATCGGATTCTTCGTGAAATTGCCCTGTTTGCCGACCGCTGCGATATCAGCGAGGAACTGGTTCGCCTGAAGAGTCATTTACAGCAGTTTCGCGAGCTCCTCCGTTCCGCCGACCCGGTAGGGCGGACCCTGGATTTTCTGTGTCAGGAATTGTTCCGGGAAATCAATACCATCGGCTCAAAAGCGAATGAGGTGGAGATCACCCGTCAAGTGGTTGAATTCAAAACGGAGCTCGAACGTATTCGCGAACAGGTTCAGAACATTGAGTAGAGGAGAGCCCGCATGACTGAATCCCAACACGATCTTATTGATGAAAAACCGATGGCACCGCGCCCTTCCCGACCGCTGATGCTTGTGATTTCAGCGCCGTCCGGCGCAGGAAAAAGCACTCTGTGCGATCGACTGGTGGCTGAATTTCCACGCATTGCTTATTCCGTATCGTGTACCACTCGACCGCCGCGCGGCGAAGAGAAGGACGGTGTGCATTACTATTTTCTCTCAAAGAAAGAGTTCAAGGCGCGCGTCAAGAGCGGTGAATTTCTGGAGCACGCAAAGGTTCATGGAAATTTTTACGGGACTCTTGAAGACACGGTTCTGTTCGCGATGGAAGAGGGGCAGCATGTTCTGCTTGATATTGATGTGCAGGGCGCGCGTCAGATTCGCGATTCCCTGACGCGGCGTGATCCGCGGCATCCCATCCGCCGGGGCTTCGTGGATATCTTTATTTCTCCGCCGTCCTATGAGGAGCTGGAACGGCGGCTGCGGGGACGCGGAACCGACAAGGATGATGTTATTCAGAAACGTTTGGATAATGCCAAAGCCGAGATGGAGCATGCCTCCGAATATGAGCATCAGTTGATTAACGATGATCTGGAACGGACCTATGAAGAGCTGAAGGCGCTCATTATGTCTTGCCTCGGGATGGACGAAAGAACGCTGCTGACTTAGTTCTGTGCATTGCCTGATGCGGGCATGATCAGTGCGGCCACGAGATAGATCATCAGTCCGGTAATAATGCCGGAAAAAAAGATGGCCAGTGCAACCAGAACGCGCACAAGGGATATGTCCATGCCCGCATACTCTGCAAATCCTGCGCAGACCCCCGCAATCATTTTGTCTGGAGAGCGGCTTAGCCGGCGTGGTCTCCTGTCTTCCTCGACCAGATAGTTTCCGCAATGGTGGCATTTGAGGGCCTCAACACGAATGTCTTCGCCGCAGAAGGGGCAGGCCATAGTGGTTGTTTCGCGTTCCACGCTGTCGAGCAGCTTTGCAGCTTCCGTCGCGCTGATCTGTCCTCCGTCGACCATGCCAAGGATGCGGGTGCGCTCCTGCCGATATCGGTCGCGCCGTTCCCGCAGGAGCGATGTCCGTTCTGCACGGCTGGCTGAATGGACGGCTGTCGCTGCTGGGGGCTTTGAGCGGCGTCTCTTGAGCAGGATGATGGTCAGCACAATCCCGGTAATGAAAACGATGTTGACGATGATCAGCAGGAGCAGGATCGGCGGCATGCCGAATGCGGGTTCCGGCGCGGGGTAAAATTCCATGGGTTATACCTCTTCCGGAATAACAATTGCGGCAATGATGTAACCGATCACGCCGGGAAGAACTCCGGTGGAAAGAATGACCAGAGCCGCCAGCAACCGCATAAGCGTTCCATCGATTCCTGAATAAACCGCCAGTCCTCCGCACACTCCGGAAAACACTCGGTCGTTTCTTGAGCGGGTGAGTGCCTTGCGTGGTGTGCCGGACCCCGCCTGTTCATTTCCCGGCAACATCTCTCCGCAATGTTTACATTTAATCGCGGCTTCCTGGATTTCCTCGGCGCAATAGGGACAACGTTTCATTGGTTGTTCTCCTGTTGAAACTGCTGATGCATCTGCTCCATCCTGAATTCCATCTGCTTGGCTTCGCTGGCAACTCTTGTTCGTACACCAAACACAAGCCCCAGCAGGAGCAGAATCACGACTCCGATAACGAGTACAAAAGATATGGCGGCGATAAGGCATCCCTTTCCGCATCCAGAATTTGAGGCCGGCGGCACCGGCATCTGCTCGGGAATGGGCTTATCGAGTTTGAGCAACTGTTCTTCTGCCTCCTCCCGGGAGAGATCGCCGGCGGACAGCTTTTCAAGAATGGCTTCGCGGCGCTGATTGCGCTCTTCTATAGGAATGGATTGCGCCGACATTTTAATGGGCGGTGCGGTTTTGGGCTTTCGTGACGCAGCCAGAGCGATAAGCAGCACGATCGACAGAATCGCAAACAATCCCAGCAAAACTAGGATTGTAAGCAGGGAAAATGCAACCATGATCAGTTCCTTTCCAGATTTGCGGCCGGTTTGGCCTTGATGAACAGCACCAGCAGGATAATGCCGACCAGATTAATTCCCAGTCCCCTGCCGTTTACACTATGATTGTAGCCGATATGAAACAGCTGTTGGTTAATGGGCTGGCCATGCAGGACGATGGTTACAATCTGAAGGGCGGCCCAGATGGCCGCCAAGGTCCATCCGGTGGTTCGTCCCTTAAACATCAGGATTCCGGCGCACAGACCAAGGCCTGATAGAAGAAGATCAAGCAATTGCGGCATCCCCAGTGAGATGAATCCGGGTAGAAAGTGAGAGGCCAGCTCAAGGCCTGCGACCACCAGCGTATAGACAACTATGATTTTGCCGAGACCATCGAGCGCGTGAAATCCGGATCCGTTCGAGATCTGACCAGCCGGCCAATTCAAAGTGCTTCCACATTCCGGACATCGGTCTTCGACAGGAATGGTCTCCGCACAGTAGGGGCATACCCGGGTGTCTGAACTGTCCTTCTTCGATTGCGTGGTTTCAAGCAGCCGGGCGCCCTCGGCTGCGGTAATTTTCCCGCTTTCGACCATGTCGAGAATTCGCCTGAGTTCGTCGTTGTTACTCATCCCATCCTCCCTACATTTCCCTTAACTGGCGAACGGCCTCATCCACGCTGATTAAACCCTGTTCCACCTGATCAAGAATGCGGTTGCGTAGGTCCCGCTCACTCTCCTCTTCCCGCTCCAAGGCCTCGATCACCCGGTTCAGTCGGCTACGGACGGTCGGATAGGAAATCCCCATCTTCTCTGCAACGGCCTTCAGGCTTCCGCTGGAACGCACGAAAAGTTCTACGAATTCGCGATCTTCCGCCTGCAGACGGGCCAGCCGCGGAATCGGGATGCGGCCCTCGACCGCAATGTCGCAGGACGTGCAGCGTAGCCGCTCGATTTCCATTGCACTCGAGCAACATGGACATATGCTGGTCAGTTTTTCCATACCACTCCTGTTAACTTATTTGATGTTATATTTAATAATATTGATGTCAACATCAATAATATTGATATGTGTGGGCACAGAAAGACGCCTTTAAGATGTTGTCGATATCTGGAGGAGACGGGGTCTTAGGTGACCTTTTCGAGGCGGATATCGAAAATGAGGGCCGCATAGGGGCCGATTTTATCGCCGGCGCCGCGCTTACCCCAGGCCAGGTCGGGGGGAACTACAAAGCGGAATTTTCCGCCCTCTTTCATTAGCGGCAGGCCTTCCTTCAGCCCGTCGATCGCTTCTGCAATGGTAAAGATGTCAGGATCCGGTTTGTGGTAGGTGTCACTGATAACGGTTCCGTCAACGAGCAGGATGCGCTGGTTGACTTCCACCGTGCTCCATTCATCGGGACTTTTTCCGGTGCCGGGTTCCTTGATGGTGTATTGGAGGCCGCTGGGCGTTACGATGACATCCAGCTTCTTCCGGTTCTTTTCCAAAAACGCATCGGTTTCCGCCCGGTTCTGTCCGGCACCGCCGCGTCCGCGTTTCTTTCCGGCATTCTTATTGTTATGTTTTTGCCTTCCCATAGAATATAGAATCCACAGATTTAACAGATTGGATAATCCATGTAATCTGTGGATGAGTAATATTAAGCAAGTGCGGCGTTGACGATTTCGCGGGCTTCGGCCTGGATCAGCTTGAGGTGATCCTCGCCCTTAAAGCTTTCCGCATAGATCTTATAGACGTCTTCGGTGCCGGAAGGACGCGCGGCAAACCAGCCGTTTGCGGTGCAGACCTTCAGCCCGCCGATCGCAGCGCCGTTGGCCGGCGCATGCGTCAGCTTGGTCGTGATAGGATCACCGGCCAGCGTTTCCGCCTTGACCTGCTCCGGCGAAAGGGCGGCCAGTTTGGCCTTCTCTTCACGATTGGCCGGTGCATCGACACGGTCATAAACCGGTGCGCCGAATTTGGCAACGAGGTCGGCATAGTGTTCGCCCGGATCCTTGCCCGTTACGGCCAGGATTTCACACGCCAGCAGGCAGAGGATGATGCCATCCTTGTCGGTACTCCAGACCGTGCCGTCCTTGCGCAGGAACGATGCGCCGGCGGATTCTTCACCGCCGAAACCGTAGGAGCCGTCAACAAGTCCGTTCACGAACCACTTGAATCCGACAGGAACTTCCTGAAGCGTGCGGCCGAGTCCGGCGGCCACGCGGTCGATCATGGAAGAACTGACGAGGGTTTTTCCAACGGCGGCCTCCGGATTCCACTCACTGCGGTGTGCGAAGAGATAGTTGATGGCAACGGCCAGGTAATGGTTCGGGTTCAGGAGTCCGGCGGATTTGGTAACGATGCCGTGGCGGTCATAATCCGGGTCATTACCGAAGGCGATATCAAAATCATCCTTGAGGGCAACGAGGCTGGCCATGGCCCACGGAGAGGAGCAGTCCATGCGGACCTTGCCGTCGCGGTCAACCGTCATGAAACTGAAGGTGTAATCCACTGTGTCGTTGCGAATTGTCAGGTCCAGGCCGTACTTTTCCGCGATCGGTTTCCAATAGCGCAGGCCGGAGCCGCCCATGGCATCGGCGCAGATCTTCAGTCCGGCATTTTTGATGGCTTCCATGTCGATGACATTTTCGAGGTCGTCAACGTAGGGCGTGATGAAGTCGTAAGCAACGGTGGTATCGGCCGCCAGGGCTTCCGGATAATAGATGCTGTCAACTTCGTCATTATTGTCGGCCAGCAGTTCGTTGGCGCGGTCGGCAATCCATCCCGTGGCATCGGTATCGGCGGGGCCGCCGTTCGGCGGATTGTATTTAAACCCACCGTTATCGGGCGGATTGTGCGAGGGAGTGATCACTACGCCGTCCGCAAGGCCTTCGGTCCGCCCTTTGTTGTAGGAGAGGATGGCGTGTGAAATCACGGGAGTCGGGGTGTATCCGCCGTCTTTGTCGATCATGACCGTGACGCCGTTGGCCGCGAAAACCTGCAGTGCGGTTTTTTCAGCCGGCGTGGAAAGCGCGTGGGTGTCCTTGCCCATGAAGAGCGGTCCGGTGATGCCCTGTTCGGCGCGGTATTCGCAGATAGCCTGAGAAATGGCCATGATGTGATCTTCGGTAAAGCTGGTTTTAAGTGAGGTGCCGCGATGGCCGGAGGTGCCGAAGGCGACCTTCTGATCCGGATTGGTGACATCGGGCTGGGTTTCATAATAGAGACTGATGAGTTCGGCGATATCGGCAAGCGCTTTTTTGGCTACCGGTTTTCCGGCGTCAGGATGAATGGCCATGATTTTTCTCCAGTTAACGTTTCGTAAATCAAGAGCCGGAAAATAGCAGTCCTGCCCTCTTATTCTCAATGCTTTATGAGCAAAAGTGCCGTTGTCATAAATTTTATGACCTAATACTGTGCCATTATGGCATTTGTGTTGCTTTTACGTTAGGGACACAAATGTAGAAAGGTAGAAGGGGATGACTTTAAAACAAAAGGTGTTATTTGCGGTAATCTGTTGCGCTCTCATTGCAAGTGCGGTGGCCGGCGGAATTATGTTTACCTCCATCCGAAAGCAGTCCGCGGAGCAGCTGACTGCGGCAGAAGAGGTTTTGTTGCAGGAAAAGAAACTGAGCCTGAAAACGCTGGCTGACTCGGCAATTTCAGTGCTGGAGAATGGGTTTGACGGCGAGGATGCGGTCCAGCGCCGTGAGCTGGCAGTTGAATCCCTTTCTAATCTTCGCTATGCAAATGGCGCAGGCTATTTCTTTTCGTACGAGAAGGTGGATGATGGATCCTATGTTTTCGGATTTCACGCCACCAAGCCGGAATTGAACGGTACCGTAGCCAAGCTGGATGGCGGCGATGCGAAGGGTTTTGCGTTTCGGCAGGCGCTGGTGGATGTTGCCTATTCAGGCGGCGGAGTGGTGGAATACTACTACGAAAACCCGAAAACCAAAGAGGTCATGCGTAAAATGGCCTATGCCGAACTCTATGCGCCGTGGGACTGGGTTGTGGTTACCGGCATCTATATTGATGACATCGAAAAGAGCCTGAATCTGATCGAAACCAAGATCAACGAAAACACCCGGACCATGCTGATCCGCCTGGGGGGAACCCTTTCACTGGTGCTTGTTCTTTCCCTTTTCGGGCTGTTCTGGGTTGTGCATTCCGCAATTCATCCGCTTCAGGGGATCATTGAGCGCCTGCAAAATGGCGCACTCGAAGTCGATGGCGCATCATCACAGGTGGCATCCATCAGCCAATCGCTCGCAGAGGGCGCTTCCGAGCAGGCCGCAGGAATTCAGCAAACCTCTTCTTCTCTGCACGATATCTCCGCCCGGATTAAATCTGTGACCGAAGAAATGAAGGTGGTTGGTGATTATATGCAGCAGGTGAAGGCATCCGTTGAGGATGGTGTTGCAACATCCATGACAGCCCGCACGGCAATGGATTCGATTAAACATGCGGCTGATGAAACCGCCAAGATTGTTAAAACCATTGATGAAGTAGCCTTCCAGACCAACCTGTTGGCCTTGAATGCATCGGTAGAAGCCGCGCGGGCGGGAGAAGCCGGAAAAGGTTTTGCCGTGGTGGCTGAAGAAGTGCGAAATCTGGCGGGTCGCAGCAGCGATTCTTCGCGGAACACCGCAGAACTGATTGATCAGTCCGTAAGCTCTGCCGAATCAGGCGTGGAGGTGATCCGCAGGCTCAGCACTAATTTTGAACAGATCGAGTCGGTCTCGGGATCGGCGGCTACGCTTCTTTCTGAGGTGTTCAGCAATTTTAATGAGCAGATGGAAGGGGTCATTCAGATTGAAGCATCCATGAGCGAAATGGATTCGGTGGTAAACCGTAATGCGGCCGGCGCGGAAGAAGCGGCCGGTGCCGCTGAAGAGCTGTCTTCTCAGGCCGAGGAGATGAAAAAAGCAGTCCGGGATCTTCAGGTGTTGGTGAGCGGCGGAAAGCGCTCCAGAAATGGTTAACCATGTAAATTTTAGATAAGGGGAAAAGAATGAACAGAATGATCGGAATTATGTGCGGGTGCATTGTTGCAGGAACAGCCGTTGCGGAAACATCTCCATTGTGGAGCGCCGTGACCAACGGAACATTTAAGGGAACGGTTGGGACCTACATGGAATATCGCGACTTTGCGGCGCCGAATCAGGACTTTGCATGGGAAACGGGCTATATCGAGCTCAAGGCTGAATCCGGCCGCTATATGCGGACCAAGCTGGGTGTTTCTGTGATCGGGCACATGCGCCTTTGGGATGCGGACGACACCACGCGTGACAATTATAAAGTCGACATGGAAAAGCGGTTCGGGATTCCCGAGCTTTATCTGGATGTCGGATTGACGGACGCGAATAAAACGACGCTGCGGTTCGGCCGCTGGGATGTCAGGAAGCTGACCCACATTGATGACTCGCATGCAGAAGGGTTCTATGTGAATGCACTGCTGTCCAAAACAGCAAATAGGTTAGGTTTGACCTGCTGATTTCTCTCGGGGAAAGAGTCTTTGATCGCTGTTTTTCAAAA